>JBHHXH010000016.1:0-43747 GCA_046756925.1 Nitrospiria bacterium | reverse complement strand
AGCAGTTGAAGTTGTTTTAAAAAAGCCCCGTCCGGAAGGGCGGGGTTCTTTACTCTAATGTGTCGTTTGCGAATCCAATGGTGCAAGCAAGCCCCTCTTTTGTTAATTAATTTATTACATTAAGTATAAATTAAAAACTACTGGTTTATAAAATATAAATACATATTCATTGAAGCGGGGTTGCCAGTGCGGTGTGTGAATCCTTTGCCATTATTGGCTGCTATACTCTATATAAGAGAAATGCCGCTTCGGATCGTTCCATTAGTATCAATCCGAACCATTCTTTAGAGATAGATGGAAGGAATAAGCATACTTTTGAATATTGGATTGGTTCTCTCGAATTATTTTATCGGATCGTTGCCGTTTGGTTTGATGTTGTCCAAATTATCTCGAGGACTTGATCCGAGAAAGAAGGGAAGTGGAAATATTGGCGCGACGAATGTATTGCGTGTCGTCGGTAAGAAAGAAGCCGTATTGACAGTCAGTTGCGATCTTTTAAAGGGAATACCGCTCATTTTTGTGGCATCTCGCTTGGGTTTGGACGAAAAAACGATTCTCTTAATCGCCATCTCGGCCGTTTTAGGGCATATGTTCTCCATCTTTTTGAAGTTCAAAGGCGGGAAGGGCGTCGCGACGAGTTTCGGTATTTTCCTCGTCGTTTCCCCTCAAATTGCGCTCATCGGTTTTTTTGTTTGGATGGCGGCCGTTTTGCTGAGCAGGTATGTTTCAGTCGGGGCTTTGACCGCTTTCGGGCTCCTTCCTTTTTTGGCTCTTCTGTTCAAGCCCGAAAAAAATTTTGTTTTTTTTGCATCGACGATTGCAATACTCATCTACTTTAGGCATTGGGAAAATATCTGCCGATTAATTCAAGGAAAAGAAGGGGGGCTGCAATCACTTCGAAAATAATCCGTCCAGCGAATGTAATGAAGTCCTTCGGTGTCGGCCTGAGTATTTTTTTCCTATTGTATCCGGTTGCGCGTATCGAAGCCGAAACTTTTAGTCCGCCTTCGGATGTGCCTTTTGGTCTTATGCGTTCTAAGGCAGAAAAGGCCGGATCCGACAGTCCTTCTTCTCATTTTGAGTCGGTGATTGAAGGGGAGGATTTTGAATCCTTCATTGCCGAACATGGTATCGAGCGTTCCGGGAGAGGGGCGAGTTATCTCTTGCTGAAAGCTGAAGAGGCTCTGAGTGATAATAAAGACGCCGAGGCTATTCGCCTGGGTGAAATGGCAAAAATCATTGCGCCGGACTCTCCGATGCCCCCATTTTTTCTGGCCAAGGCCTATGCCTATGCCAATCCTCTAAACATTGCCAATCCAATCTCGAACTTTTTTGTTGGTTTGGGGCGAATGATGGATGACGTGTTTTTGTTGCTGTCCATATTGAGTCCTTTTTTGTTGTTACTGCTCCCATCGGTGGTTTTGAGCCTTTTGACATTTACGATTTTTTCTATTACTTCGTATGCATCTGTTTGGATTCATCAACTCACGGAATCTTCAAGAGGATATCTCCATCCAATATCGGCACTGTTTTTGTTTGTTGCCCTCATTTTTCTTCCCCTTATTTTAGGATTGCCTTTCTGGTGGTTCGTTTATTTTTCTTTTTTATTGTTTTGGCGATACTATAAGCGTAACGAAAAAGGGGTTGTTTTTTCGTTTTTATTCGTCATTGGGTGTTCGGCATGGCTCCTCCCATTCTTTATTACACTGTATACCGTCAATGCCGGCCCCCTATTTCAAGAAATGTCTCGAAACCACAAAGCCGATCACTTCTGGATACCCCCAAAAGAACCATCGAATCCCTCAGGCTGGGAAACATGGTTTATCAGTGCATCCCGTGAGGCAAAGCAAGGCAATCATGAAAAAGCAGCGCAGTTGTATCAAAGGGCCCTGGAGCAGAACCCCGATTCGCCGATGATCTTAAATAACTTGGGGAATATTTCTTTTTATCAAAAGGAGTTCGATCATGCGATTGCATATTACCAAGCGGCCATCGATTTGGATGCGAGTCTTATTTCGTCTCATTATAATTTAAGCCAAACCTATCGAGAACGGCTTTTGTTTGTCAAAGGGGAGAAAATTTATTCCGAAGCAGTCGCCATTAGTCCGAAAACCGTGGATAAATATTCGAAAATCTCGGCCCGTTTTCCAAATTTTCCTGTCATCGAAGAACGTATCGGTTCCGCAGACCTTTGGAGATGGTTTTTGAGGGAAATGGATCATCGGTTTTATCCGAGCGAGCGGGTTTGGAAAAGTTGGGTCGGGCCATTTCCGTTAGGGCAGGCTCCGTTACTGGCGGGTTTGTCGATATTGCTGTTGGTCTTGGCAACCCCTCTGACCACAATGGTGTTTTCAGCAAAACCTTGTGCTTTCTGCAAACAAGCGATTTGCAAGAAATGCGCTTTGCGGCTTTATAGTTATCAGACGTGTAGAAAATGCCATACCTTGTATCGGACCATTCAGAAGAAAAGCGATTTTAAAATTATAGAAGATGCTGTCAAAAAAGTACCTTTCAAACTATATCCTTTCTTTTTATTCCCAGGTGGGGGACACTTGGCTGCCGGACGCACCAAGCTCGCCTTTCTTTTGATGATTCTTTTTTATTTGTTTTTGACATCCTTCTGGATCGGGGAAGGCTTCATTCCCCCAACCGAGTGGTATCTCCATCGGTCCGGAACCTTCCTGCGAAAGGCACTGCTTGTGTTTTTGTATCTCTTTGCTGCCTACGATCTCTTTCGGACGAGGAAAAACCGCGTATGGCTTTAAAAGGGTCGATAAAAGAATTCGGTCTGTCCGAGATCTTTCAGCTGATATTTCACCAAACAAAAGAAGGGGTCTTGACTTTGACTCGGGATACGGAGCGGGTCGATGTATTGTTTAAAAAAGGCCGGGTCATCCGAGCGGATGAAGGCGACCGTAGCGAGCATCTGAAGGATAATTTAATGAAAGCAGGTCTTCTGACACCGGATCAGATCGGGATTGTCGCTTATCGAGAGGCGCACACCGAATCAACGCTGGAGACGATTTTAATCGAATTAGAGTTGCTCGAAGAAAAGCAATTGATGCGGTTGTTGCGGCTTTTTACGGAAGGGACCCTTTATCGTCTGTTTCATTGGAAAACAGGGGATTATGAATTTGAACAAAAAGTCATTTCTTATAATCCAAATCTGTTCGAGCCGATCGATCCGCAATTTATCTTAATGGAGGCTGTGCGGCAAGTCGATGAATGGCCCGCCCTCTTAAAAAAGATTCCATCAAGAGATATGATATTTCGAAGTACCTTGTCTTCCTCCATGCAAACGCCGGATTTTGAAGAGGATTCGCAAGGAACGGAGGAAGATCCCTTCGGAGATCTCATGGACGATGCGGAAGAAGAAGGCGATCCGTGGCTGATCCAGCAAATCGATGGCCAGCGAACAGTCCAAGAGATTATCGATCTTGCGCAGCTTGGCGCGTTTGACGTTTATCAGGGAATTGTAAATCTCCTGAAAGAAAAGAAAGTAGAGGCGATAAAATCTCTCGATTTCGAGGAGGTGAAGGACGCCTCTGTTTTAAAAAAAGAAACGCTTGTCAAGGGCGTCATCGGGTTTTTGAGTCTTTGTTTTACCATTGGCCTTTTTGTGGTTTTTTATCCTTCCATTCAGAATACCTTGGTCCTATCGAAAATGCCCTCCAAAGAAATAAAAGCGCTGACAGCCGAAAATGAAAGCTATTTTATCCGCTTTGCCTTGGATCTTTATTTTTTGAAATATAACCGCTATCCTGAAGACTTAAGCGTATTGGTCGAAGAAGGGTTCTTCGGTCAGATGGAAAGGTTTTTTTCGAAGTTGGATCATTGGTCTTATCGCCTCGCGTCCAAGGAAGGGGATGAATACCGATTGTCCCGCATCGATCCAAGAAACCTAAATTAGTTTACATAATATACGTTATCAGACATTATTATGTTTAAAGCATGGAAGCGCTTCAAACGCGACCTGATGCTGGCCGTCCTTGGTTTTCAAGAGGCCGTGATCAGTATTGCCGACCACGTCAATTTATATATCCAGAAAGTCGTTATGAATATGGAATCTGCGGAGTTAGGGAATGAACTTAGAGGAAGTCTTGAATATTTGGGTAAAAAATTTTATGAGCGAAAAGACAGTCTTTTCGACCAAGGAACCGAAGATATGGATATACAGGATGCTCTTGAAAAAATAAAGGAAATACAGAAAAAGCTGGAAGCCATGGAAGGATTTGTTTCTCCTTACGAGGCTTTACACGATTTCGAGCGCGTCCTGATACGATCCGATTTTGTGATACAGCATGTCATGATTCTCGAGGGTTTTCATGGCATCGGCAAAACGATCCAAGAATTGGAATTCCCCTCACAAATGCTCATCTTTTTTGTAAAGAAGCGAAACCAAGATATCGATATTGCCTACGGAAAGGTCGTCATCGAGACCCGCGACGAAATTACTTTTTTGTGTGCGAAGGAAAATATAGAGAAATACATCGCTTTTTGGAAATAATCTACCTGCCTCTATACTATTCTCAGCAAACCCCTACAAAGGGAGGTTTATCTCGTAGCAAACAACCATGTATTGCGTGTCTGTACATGACCTGAGAATAGTATAGAGGCATAATAATCTAAATCATTTCTTTATGTTTTTTAATTTGTGATATTTCCTGAAGCAGCTCTTCCTTGGAAATAATCTCCTTTCGGATCAGTAGCGCCGTTAAGGCTTGATATTCGTATGTGGGTTCTTCGCTGGGAGTGGTTTTAATGATTTCTCGCTCAGCCTTTTTCTCTGCTGATCTTTCCTCTTCTGGGCGCAGCTTCGACGCCAGTTTTGCGATGAGTAAAATTCCCAAAATGCCGAAGCACAATATGGCTAAAATTCCCATGGTTTTGCCTTTTGTTTATTTTGTTGATTGTTTGGGGAATCTTAGGAGGCTTTGATGTACCTGCAAGCGAGCGCCCTGCTCCTTAAGGAATGACCACCTCATCGAGTAAGCTGAGGTTTAAACATTGTTTTGCGCTCGCGTTCGGAGAAAATATTTCTAGATGTCCGGAGCTATTGATCAGCAGGTTCCCTCCTTTTTCTCCTTCTTCGTAATTTTTCTTAATTCCCCTGTACATTTCTCCTTTTATCTCGGCGTAAAATTCCTCTCGTTTGGATAATTTTTCTCGAAGACAGGAATCCGTTAAATTTGTAATGGCGTTTCCGTACTGATCGATATAGACGATTCGACCGATCAAGCCATCTTCCTTTTTTTCGTATAAAAGTCCATTTAATTTATAACTGTCCTTTATTTCCTCACCCAAATATTCCGGAGACATTCCTTTCGCCAGCGCTGCGGCGATTGGGGCAAAAAGGTCCCGCCCCGCGAACGTAGGACTTTCGTCAAGGAGCGAGCAATCCGTTCTCTGGATGTGAAAGACTCGGCTTTCATCTTGTTCCAGGATGTAGGTTAAAATGCCATTGTCCGGGGAGATAAAATAGTGATGATGATAAGAAACCACCAGTTTCCTTCTCCGGGTTCCGACACCTGGATCGACGACCACGAAGTGAATGCTTCCCCTGGGAAAGTATCGATAGGCCTCGTTGATGACGTATGCGCCGCTAATAATGTCATGACGTGGAAGATCGTGTGTAATATCGACAATTCGAGCCGATGGCATTTTTTGTAACAGAACACCCTTCACTGCGCCCACGAAGTAATCCCGCAACCCAAAATCCGTGGTCAGTGTGATCAGGGGTCTCTCTCCTCGTGTGCTTGATTTATTTCTCGAAACTAATATTGAGGATTTCATATTCCATCGTCTTGGTCGGCGTTTCAACTTCGACAAAATCACCGACCGCTTTACTAATTAGCGACTTTGCGACGGGAGAATGGACCGATATGGTTCCATTCTTGAGATTCGCTTCATCCTGTCCGACAATTGTGTATTTTTTTTTCCGGTTGGTATCGATATCCAAAAGAACGACCGTTGCACCGAACACGACCTTTTCGGTTGAAAAATGCGTCGTATCGATGACATGGGCCTCGGCTATTTTTGTTCCTATTTCCCGGATGCGCGCCTCAATGAAGGCTTGCCTTTCTTTTGCAGCGCTGTATTCGGCATTTTCGGACAAATCCCCATGGGCGCGCGCTTCCGCGATGTCGGCAATGTTCTTAGGGCGATCGATCTTTTTGAGGCGGTCCAGCTCCGCTTGAAGCAGTTTATATCCATTTGGCGTCATTGGTATCTTCACATTTTCCTCCAGCCGCTATTCCCGCAGCCTACACGTTTTTTACTGTATTGTATTTGTCGGGTGATCGTGTTTCAAGTGGATGGGACATATACGGTCGTGCTATTGTTGATGGTAGTTTTGTATCGGATTGACGGTCGTTTTTCCTCCCATGATCGCCTCGATGCCGTGGATGGCGGCTTTTGCGCCGGAGATCGTCGTAAAATAAGGTCTTCCGTGTTGAAGGACGGCGTGCCGGATCATCTGAGAGTCTTCTTTCGATCGTTTGTCCCCCACGGTGTTGATGACCAAGTGCACCGCCTTTTTTTTGAAGTGATCGAGGATATTCGGCTGCCCTTCTTGAACCTTTTTTATGGTTTCTAGATGAATGCCTGCGCGTTCCAAATGGTTTGCCGTGCCGATCGTTGCAATGAGGTCAAACCCCAGGTCTTTCAAGCGACGGGCAATGGGCGTGACGGCCGCCTTGTCCGAATCCTTTACACTGATAAACACCTTTCCCGCTGTCGGGAGCGGGTTGTCGGCCGCGATTTCCGCCTTCGCGAAGGCCCAGCCGAAATGGCGATCGATGCCCATGACCTCCCCGGTGGATTTCATCTCCGGTCCTAAAATCGAATCGGTTTTAAAGCGCTTGAACGGAAAGACCGCTTCTTTCACCGCGACGTGTTGGAACGTTTTTCCCCGAATGCCTTGAGCCTGCAAAGTGTTTCCAAGGATCGCCTTCATGGCGATTTTTGCAAGGGGCCGACCGATCGTTTTACTCACAAAGGGAATCGTCCGCGATCCTCGAGGGTTGACTTCCAGAACATAGACGAAATTATTTTTTACGGCGAATTGGATGTTGATGAGCCCGATCACCGAGAGCGTTTTGGCGATCAGGGTCGTTTGACGACGTATTGTTTTGATCGTGGCTTCTCCGATCGAAAAGGGCGGAAGTGCGCAAGCGGAATCGCCGGAGTGGACACCGGCCTCCTCGATGTGCTCCATGATTCCACCAATGAATACGTCGGTCCCGTCGGATACGGCATCGACATCCAACTCGATCGCATCCTCCAGATATTCGTCGATCAACACCGGATGCTCTGGAGAAACGGTGACTGCGTAGCGCATGTATGCCCTGAGACTATCTACATCGTAGATAATTTCCATGGCCCGGCCGCCGAGAACATAAGAAGGACGAACAATGACGGGGTAACCGATTTCGTCGGCCGCTTTTTCCGCCTCATCCGTAAAGCGCGCCAAGCCGTTTTTGGGCTGTTTGATGTTGAGTTGATCGAGCAGTTGTTTAAAGCGCTCGCGGTCTTCGGCGCGATCGATTGCGTCCGGAGCGGTTCCCAATATTCGGACGCCGACTTTTTCGAGTGGTACAGCCAATTTTAAGGGCGTTTGCCCGCCAAACTGCACGACCACCCCTATCGGTTTTTCCTTTTCAACGATGTGCATCACGTCCTCGATGGTCAAGGGTTCGAAATACAATCGATCCGAGGTGTCGTAATCGGTGCTCACCGTTTCGGGGTTGCAATTAACCATGATGCTTTCAACCCCCATTTCTCTGAGGGCCAGCACGGCATGGACGCAACAATAGTCGAACTCAATGCCCTGCCCGATCCGGTTGGGACCGCTTCCCAGAATGATGACTTTTTTTCGGTCGGTCGGATCCGCCTCGCATTCGGATTCGTAAGTCGAATAGAGGTAGGGGGTATGGGCTTTGAATTCGGCGCCGCAGGTATCGACCCGTTTGTATACAGGCACAATACTTTCTTTTTTTCTCCATGCCGCGATGGCTTGTTCCGATCGGCCTGTGATCCGACCGATTTGCCGGTCGGAAAACCCCGATGCCTTTGCTTTCCGTAAGGTGGCCGGATCGTCTGCTTGCGCGATCAGTTCCGTTTCTATTTGAAGCATGCGTTCCAGCTGATTCAGAAACCAGGGGTCGATCCGGGTGATTTGATACAGTTCGTTGATGGAAACCCCAAGTCGAATGGCATCGCTGATTTGGGATATTTGATTGAAGGTGGGGCGGGAAAGCATTTTTTTTAGATCATCGATATCGTCTGTTTTTCGATAAGTGGGTTCCAAGCCCTCACGTTTGACTTCCAGCGAACGCAGGGCTTTCATAAAGGCCTCGCGGAAATTCCGGCCGATGGCCATGACCTCCCCAACCGACTTCATCTGAAGGCTCAAGGTCCGGTCGACTTCCGGGAATTTTTCGAAGGCGAAACGCGGGATCTTGACCACCACGTAGTCGATGGTGGGCTCAAAGGAAGCGGGCGTTACGGAGGTGATGTCGTTTTTGATTTCGTCGAGCGTCAGCCCCACCGCCAGCTTGGCCGCAATTTTGGCAATGGGAAAGCCGGTGGCCTTGGAGGCCAAGGCGGAACTGCGCGAAACGCGTGGATTCATTTCGATAATCCGCATCTGCCCGTTTGAAGGGTTCAAGGCGAATTGAATATTCGACCCCCCCGTATCGACACCCACGCCACGAATAATCTTGATCGCCGCATCGCGCATGGCTTGATACTCCTTGTCGGTGAGCGTTTGGATCGGGGCGACGGTGATGGAATCCCCGGTGTGCACCCCCATGGGATCGAGGTTTTCGATGGAACAGACGATGACGACATTGTCGTTTTTGTCCCGCATGACTTCAATCTCGAACTCTTTCCAGCCGATGGCCGACTCTTCGATGAGCACCTCATGCGTCGGGCTGTTGGCCAAGCCCGTATCGACCGAACGCTCGAAAGTGTCCATGTCGTAGGCGATATCTCCACCCAAGCCGCCCAGTGTAAATGAAGGACGAATAATGGCCGGGAAACCGATCTTATTTACGATTTCTTTCGCTTCCTCGAATGAACGTGCAATGCCGCTTTGAATGGATTCGAGCCCGGCATCTGAGATCACTTGTTTAAAGGCCTCTCGGTCTTCCGCTTTTTTGATGGAAGCATGGTTTGCACCGATCAACTCCACACCGTGGGTTTCGAGGATACCCGCATCGTTTAAGGCAACGGCCATATTCAAGGCGGTTTGTCCACCCATGGTCGGCAGCAAGGCATTGGGCCGTTCCGCCTTGATGATCTCTTCAAGTATTTCGACCGTAATGGGTTCGATGTATGTCCGATTGGCGACATCCGGGTCGGTCATGATCGTCGCCGGATTGCTGTTGACCAAGATCACTTCATAGCCCTCGTCCCGAAGGGCCTTACAAGCCTGTGTACCGGAATAATCGAATTCACAGGCCTGTCCGATCACGATGGGACCCGCGCCGATGATGAGGATTTTATGTAGGTCCGACCGTTTGGGCATCGAATGGAATCCTAGGGTGACCAAAGATAAAGGAAACGCGGCGACCCGCCGCGCAGGAGGGTTTTGGGATCGATCCCCCACTGAGTTAGAGGATCGGCGGAGGGTTGAAGGGCCTGTGAATAGATGTTGTTTTTGTACTCCCCTCCCCGCGCATAAATGACGAGCCGCGCTTTTTGGATGCCCGCTTTCGCTTTTGTGATATCGATGGCCTGATCGAGATAGGCGATGTCGTCCACCAAGCCCGAGGCCTTGGCTTCCGCCGCCGTATACACGCGCCCGTCGGCCAGATCTTGAATGCGCTGAGGGCTGAGGCCTTCCCTCCCCGCCTCGATGACCTTTAGAAAACGAGCATGCATGTTGTCGATGATGACCTGAAGGATGCCGCGGCCTTCGGGAGAAAGGGGTTTGAGGGGCGAACCCAAATCCTTATTCACCCCGGACTTGATCGATTCCGCGCCGACCCCCACCTTTTTCATTAGTCCTTCCACGTTGACATGCAGCATGATCACACCGATGCTTCCGATCACCGAGGTGGGATGCACAAGTACTTGATCGGCGGCCATGGCGATATAATAGGCGCCGGAGGTGCCCAAGTCGAGTATCGAGGCCGTGACGGTTTTGCCCGTCTTTTTTTTGAATTGAAGAATTTCGTTGTAGATTAAATCGGAAGCGGTTACCGTGCCGCCGGGGCTGTTGATCTTTAAAAGAATTCCTTTGACATCTTTGTCCTGGGCGGCCCGGTTGAGTTCCTCTTTGATCCTCGCAACCATATCCGGTTTATCGATCAGCCCCGAGGGTTT
The DNA here is from genome assembly GCA_046756925.1 of Nitrospiria bacterium. Taxonomy (GTDB): domain Bacteria; phylum Nitrospirota; class Nitrospiria; order SBBL01; family JAADHI01; genus JAJDBU01. The sequence goes on along the minus strand of JBHHXH010000016.1, from coordinate 33,418 downwards.
TTGTTCCGAAATAAAACCACTGACGTTGATGAGTACAATCTTATCCACCCCCGAGCCGCCGACCACGCTTTCTTGCAGGGGCTTGGTCTCAGGCAAGAGGGAAATGTTATAAAAACAGCCTGGCAAGCATATCACCAATATAAAGAGAATGAGGGATGAACCATGTTGTTTCATTTCGAAAGCGGCTCCAATCGGAGATGAAGTGGTTTATCCGGAAAACGAATCGACGAAATGCTTAAAAAAGAAAGCGGCGTCGTGCGGGCCCGGCGCGGCTTCCGGGTGGTATTGCACGGACGACATCGGCAGGCCGCGGTGCCGCATGCCCTCCACGCTTTGGTCGTTGAGGTTTAAGTGGGTCACTTCAATCTCGCTTTCCATCGCCGAAAAATCAATGGCGAAGCCATGATTTTGCGCGGTGATTCCGACCTTCTTTGTCGCCAAGTCGATGACCGGTTGGTTCCCGCCGTGATGGCCGAATTTCATTTTATAACACCGGCCGCCCAATGCCAAGCCCAAGATTTGATGCCCGAGACAGATCCCGAACAGGGGTTTCTTTCCGATGAGCGCCTGAACCTGTTTGATGATGCCGGGCAGGGCCTCCGGATCGCCGGGGCCGTTTGAAAGCAGGATGCCGTCTGGTTTCATTTCCAAGACCGTTTCGGCGGGGGTCCCGGCGGGCACGACCGAGACCCGGCAAGCCAATTCGGCAAGCATGTTTAATATACTGCGTTTCACGCCGAAGTCGTAGACCACGACGTGGAACCGAATCGGGGCGCCGTTTTCCCGTTTCCATTCGTAAGGCTTGACGCAGGTGACTTGAGACACCAGGTCTTGACCGACGAGCGATGGGATTTTTTTGAGCTTTTCGATCAGTCCAACTATATCGTCCGTTTGTGTCGAAATAATACCCTGCATTGCGCCATGGACGCGGATTTTCCGCGTCAGCGCGCGGGTGTCGATGTTATCTATGGCGACGACTCCCTTTCGTTTGAGCAGTGTATCCAGGGGTTCTGCGCAACGCCAATTACTCGGGAAAGGCGAGTATTCCTTCACGATAAATCCTTCGAGCCAGAGTCGTTCCGATTCGCCGTCTTCGGCATTGACCCCGTAATTGCCGATTAAGGGATAGGTCATTGTGACGATTTGCCCTTTGTAGGACGGGTCGCTCAATATTTCTTGATAGCCGGTCATGCTGGTGTTAAAGACCACCTCGCCGGCGACTTCGCCTTTGGCTCCGAAAGACCGTCCTTTAAAGTAGGCGCCGTCTTCGAGGACGAGCACGGCTTCTTGATTCTGCTTTGACATGTCTTAATTGACCGCTTCGTTTTTGATGATTTTTCCCGAGACAATGACCGCCGTCGCGCGGCCCTTCATCGTCCAGCCAATGAAGGGGGAATTCTTCCCAAGGGATTTCAAGTTTTGCTCCTTGACGGTCCATTCGGCTTTTGGATCGACGATCGTTACATCGGCTGAATCGCCGACCGCCAAGCGACCGATCTTTTTTCCCAGTACCCGGGCCGGTCCTGCCGTCAGTTTCCGGATCAAATCCATTAATGACAGGATGCCCTCATCCACGAGTTTTAAGGAAAGCGGGAGGGCCGTTTCGAGACCGACAATGCCGAAGGGAGCGCAAGCCATTTCCTGTTCTTTTTCGTCGGATGCATGCGGCGCGTGATCGGTGGCGATGATTTCGATGGTGCCGTCGGCCAGCCCTTCTCGAATCGCCGTTTGATCGCGATGGGCGCCCAGGGGCGGTTTCATCTTGGCGTTGCTGTTGTAGCCTCGAACTGCTTCGTCGGTGAGGGTGAAATAATGGGGGCAGGTTTCCGCCGTCACGGCGGCACCGCGGCGTTTTGCATCGCGAATCCGCTGCACCGAGCCCGCCGTACTGATGTGCGCCAAGTGTACCCGCGCGCCGGTCAATTCGGCCAGTTCGATATCGCGCGCCACCATCACCGTTTCGGAGGATGCCGGGATCCCGCGCAAACCGAGCGCGGTCGAAACCGCCCCTTCAAACATCACCCCGTCGGACGTTAAATTGAGGTCCTCGCAATGATCGATGACCGGGATATCGAAGATCTTGGCGTAGTGCATGGCCTGGCGCATGACCTGGCTGTTCATCACCGGCAGGCCGTCATCCGACACGGCGACACAGCCAGCGCCTACGAGTTCTCCCATTTCGGCCAGTTCCTTTCCTTTCGAGCCCTTCGTGATGGCGCCCACGGGCAAAACATGGACCCAGCCCGCCTCCTTCGCCTTTTCCAAGATCAATTCCGTGACCGATTGGTTGTCGTTGACCGGGTTGGTGTTCGGCATGCAGCAGATGGTCGTGAAACCGCCCCAGGTCGCCGCGGCCGTGGCGGTGGCCACGGTTTCTTTGTACTCGAAACCGGGCTCCCGGACATGGGTGTGCAGATCGATCAGGCCGGGCACGATCAACCGGCCCGTCCCATCGATGGTCCGGCAGACATCCGGCGGCGAAATGGATGGGCCGATTTCTTGGATGACCCCGTTTTCAATCAATAAATCGCCGACCTCGTCCCGATTGGCGCTGGGGTCGATGATCCGGCCGCCTTTGATCAAGATTGTTTCGGATCGCTCACTCACGGCTGCCTCCGGAAAGTATGAAAAAGAGGGCCATTCGAACCGCCAGTCCATTGGTGACTTGTTCGAGGATGACAGAGGAAAGGCCGTCCGCAACCTCCGAAGTCACTTCCACGCCCCGATTTATGGGGCCGGGATGCATGACCAACACATCGGGATCGGCCAAGGCCAGTCTGTGGCGATTGAGGCCGTAGAGATTTGCGTATTCGCGAATGGAAGGGAAAAACCCGCCCCCCTGTCGTTCGAGTTGAATGCGAAGCAGCATGATCACGTCTGCCGAGGACAGCGCAGCATCGAGATGATAATGCACCGTGACGCCCCAACGTTCGATCCCGGCCGGAATGAGCGTCGGCGGTCCCACCAAATGGACATCGGCACCGTATTTCCTCAGGCCATGAATGTCCGAGTTGGCCACGCGGCTGTGGAGGATGTCGCCGACGATGACGACTTTCAAGCCTTTCAAATCTCCCCGCTTTTCTTGAATGGTCAACAAATCCAATAAACCTTGACTGGGATGCTCATGGGTGCCGTCTCCCGCATTGATGACGGCGCTGTGAAGACGCGAGGCCAAAAAATGGGGCACCCCCGACGCCGCGTGCCGCACCACGATAAAATCGCTGTGCATGGCTTGAATATTCCGGGCCGTATCGAGCAAGGTTTCGTTTTTGGTGACGCTGCTAGACGCGGCGGACACGTTGATGACATCGGCGGAAAGGCGCTTCGCCGCCAGTTCGAAGGAGGTGCGGGTCCGCGTGCTGGGTTCGAAAAAGAGGTTGATGACCGTTTTGCCACGCAGCGCCGGAACCTTTTTGACCTCCCGGGTCGAGATCTCCTTGAAGGATTCCGCCGTCTTAAGGATGAGATCGATTTCATCCTTTTGGAGTTCGGCGATCGAAAGGATGTCTTTTCTTTTAAGGGCCACCCGGGTTCCTTTCGAGGATCACGCGATCTTCTTCTCCGGCTTCTTCAAGCCGAACCGATACTTTTTCTTGAAATGCCGTGGGCAGGTTTTTTCCCACGTAATCGGCGCGAATCGGAAGTTCCCGATGTCCACGGTCGATCAATACCGCCAATTGAATTTCCTTCGGACGTCCCAGATCGATTAATGAATCGAGCGCGGCCCGGATGGTTCTGCCCGTGTAGAGGACATCATCGACCAGAACCACTTTTTTATCCGTCATATTAAACGATATATCCGTTTTTTTGAGGTTCGGCGTGTCGATTCGGTTTGCCAGGTCGTCACGATAGAGCGTGATGTCGAGCGCCCCCACCGGCGGCGCGTCCCCCTCGATCTTTTGGATTCTTCGCGACAGCCGCTGTGCGAGGTAGACACCGCCGGTGCGAATTCCCACCAACACCACTTCTTTGGACCCTTTATTTCTCTCAAGTACTTCATGCGCGATACGCATTAAAGCCCTTGAAATTTCATTTGAATTTAGTATAATCAATTCTATTTTTCTATTTTCTGGCTTTCAGTAATGCTCCAAAAAAAAACCTTCTCCCGATCTATCTCATCCGGAAAAGGTTTCCCTCATGGGTGTTTTTATGCTTCATTTGTGTTTTACCTTTCCGGTCTCACTGGACCAGTTTAAAGGAACTGCCCTATAGTATTCAGAATCGGAGATGGATGTCAAGGGAGAATCGGGTTGGGAAAAAGTGACTGTCATTGCAGAATTAATACGGACTTTATTAAAAGGAAAAGCAAGTTTTTTTCCCGTAATGTTGTTTTTTTTTTGAAGCGCTCTAAAATGTCCAATCTTTCAATCCGTGTGTTACATTATGTTACATATAGTAAAGATATTTAAAACAACCAGAATGTCTCACTCCTAAGATGCTCTATTCTCCGAAATCACTTTTTTTTCGAGATCACTCGGTATCTCCTCATAATGACTAAAGGATCCAGTATGGCTCCCCTGACCACGGGTGAGGGAACGTAGGTTGATTGTAAAGTCATACTGTTCCGCCTGTGGCATTTGCGCTTTGATGACTGGGTAACGACCATTGGAATCGATGCCGACAATTTTTCCTCGGCGGCTGGAGATATCACTCATCACGTCCCCCATTGACTCTTCAGGGACGGTCACCTCCATATGATATATCGGCTCTAGTAGGCAGGGCTCAGCTGCCAGCATTGCCTCTTTTAAGGCATGATGGCCTGCGATTTGAAAGGCGACGTCCTTCGAATCAACCGGATGTTGTTTGCCGTGGTAGAAATCGACCTTCAGATCAACCACCCGGTATCCGGCCGTCACTCCCTCTTTACAAGCCGCATGAACCCCTTTTTCAACGGAAGGCACAAACACCCGATCGACATGCATGCCGACAAGGGATTCTGTAAATTCTATCCCAGTGCCGCGTGATTTTGGTTCAATCCGCATCCAGACCTCAGCAAACTGTCCCGCACCGCCGGATTGTTTTTTATGGCGGTATTTCGATTCTCCTTTTACTTTGATCGTTTCCCGATAGGGGATTTTCGGTTTGACCAGATCGATATCGACATAAAACCGGCGTTTTAGATGATCGGAAATCACTTTCAAATGAAGCTCTCCTTGACCGGAGATGATTGTTTGATGCAGTTCCGGATCGACCCGGTGGGAAAAGGTCGGGTCTTCTTCATGCAGTTTGGAAAGGCCCAAGGCAATCTTTTCTTCCTCACCTTTCGATTTTGCTTTTAAGGCGGCATGCAAGTTTGGCTTGGGGTAGTCGGGCTCCGGCAAGGTCACGGCATGTTTCACGCTACAGAGGGTATTGCCCGTGTGACTGTCTTTCATTTTAACGACAGCACCGATGTCCCCAGCATGTAAGATTCCGACGGCAGTGCGATCTTTTCCGTTTAGGATGTAAAGTTGGCCGATCCTTTCGTTGACCTGCTTCGTACTGTTGTAAAGTTCGCTCCCCGCTTGCACAACACCGGAATAGATTCTAAAAAAAGAGAGTTCTCCGACATGGGCTTCGCTGAGGGTTTTGAAAATATAAGAAACCGGCTCAGGATCGGACAAGCGTATTCCAACTTCAGCACCTTCTGCATTGATCCCCTTGATCTTTTGATGGTCAACGGGTGAAAAACCGTATTTCGCGATAAAGTCCATCAGTCGGGCGACGCCGACATTTTCTTCCCCCGAGAGACAAAACAGCGGAATGAAGGCATGGTTTTTTAGTGCAGGATGGAGCCACCTCCGCATCTCTTCTTCTGTAAGATCCCCTTCCTCCAAGAATTTATCCAGCAGGCCGTCATCCGACTCGGCGATGTATTCGATCAGCTCCTTATGCAGCCCCTCGACACGCGCTTCCCATTCTCCAAAGGCGCTCGATTCTTCGAACTTTCCACTCCCATCGGTTTTGTACGTGGTGATTTCGCTCCGCATGACATCCAGGATCCGATTAAAACCGGGGCCTGGATTGACTGGGATGTTCATCGGAAAAACCCGTTTTCCAAAATGCTGCCGAATGGATTCAAAGACATGATCAAAATGAGCATGTTCCTTATCAAAACCGCTGATCACAAGCAGTTTCGGGACATCATATTCAGTGGCATATTTCCAGACCTGCTCCGTCACCGCTTCAACACCATGATTTGCATGGATCACAATCAAGGCGAAATCACTCACGCGAAGCACATCCAAACGCTCGCCGATAAAATCGGAATAGCCCGGCGTATCGATGATGTTGAACTTTTTCCCCATCCATTCGGTATGAAGCAGTGAGGTATGGATTGAAATCTGACGTTCGTGTTCGTCGGCGTGGTAGTCTGAAACGGTATTCTGATCGACGATCCGTCCCATCCGGCCAATATCACCGCTACAAGCAAGCATCGCCTCGCTTAAGGTTGTTTTGCCCGAAGCGCTGTGCCCCACAATTGAGAAATTTCTGATGTCTTCTGTCGGGTATTCTTTCATCAGCGGCACCCCCTCTCTTTACAGGTCATCTCCGGAGTTATTTTATCATTTTAATTGTGAGCCCTGCCACTTTTAAGGAAGGGGAATCAGCGTTTCCGTTGTGGAAAATAAGAAATAGGAAAAATCAGAATATGAAAATGGAGAATGTCCTAAACTCAGATAAAATTGAAAAATGACCTCCGTGTTTGTTTTGCGGGTTTTGCAAGCCGCGAAACCGCAAAACAAACAACCTAAACAACGGAGTAAGGCAAATAGAAGAAGAGCTCTTGAGGAAGAAAGCGGAAAATATCCTTAATGAAAAAATAAAGGCATAATGTCTTCAGAAAAATGAACGAGGAGATATTTAGAAACTTGGCAGCGGACCAAAGGTTGATTCGTAATAACATCCAAGAATATCCCTACGCGCAACGATACCGATCAACTTTCCTTCGGGATCGACCACCGGAACCCGTATGAGATGCCGCGCCTGGAGAAGGGCAATCACCTCCATTATTGGCGTTTCCTCTTTAATGGTGACGACTGACTGCGTCATGACCGTAGAGGCAGACGTCTTGCGAAGATCTTTTCCATTCACCAGGGCGTTTAAGATGTCGTATTCACTGACAAGCCCTTTCAGCACCCTGTTCTGATCGATAACCGGAATACTCCCGAATCCCCTTTTAAACAAGGAGTCTGCCAGGTCATGGCAAGAAGTCTCTTCTCCGGAAGAGATGACATCCGTTTCCATTATATGAGAGGCGGCTATCTCCGCAATGTTTTTTCCGCCGACACAATAATCTATTTGTCGCATAGTGGGTCTCCTTTTTTATCTACGTTCAAACATCATGTTTGAATCCTGGTAGCGGACCAAAACTTGATTTAACATAACATCCAAGAATATCCCTACGCGCAACGATACCGATCAACTTCCCTTCGGGATCGACTACCGGAACCCGAATAAAATGTTGAGATTGTAGAAGTAAAATCACTTCTTCAATCGGCATCTCTTCTTTAATCGTTACTGCCGGTTGCGTCATGACCTCGAAAGCAAGCGTCTCACGCAAATCCATCCCCTTTGTCAGGGCATTCAAAAGGTCATATTCACTCACGATTCCAATCAATCTCCTTTGATGATCTATAATCGGGATACTTCCGAACCCCCCTTTTAGCATTGACTCTGCCAGTATATTGCAGTAAATTTCTTTGCCGAAGGAGATAACATCCCTTTTCATCATGTGGGAGACGGCCATATCCTTCATGCCTTTTCCACCAAAACGAAAAGCCAGTCGTCGTTCCATGGCCGCTATCCTTTCCGTGATAACATTGCTTTGGGAATTTCCAGACTCATTAGAACCATCCTGAGCAGTCTCCACGGGCCGTTGCGGTTGTGGATCGTGAAGATTAGAAATACGAAGACAACACCTTCCTTATACACAGGACCAGTCTGACCTGTCACCCGATTATTAGCGTAAATGGCGATTTCTGTCAAGCCAAACCAGTGTGAGGAGATGGGATTTGTCTTTACTTTGGTAACGAGAATAATAGATGAGTAGCACCCTGCGGGATCACCTTTGACTTATATCCTCTTTTTTCGGTAATCCTTCATTTCGAATCTCTGCTTCCTTGAGGATTTTAAGATGTACTCATATGGTATTTTAGAACAAGAATCGATTTTAAATTGGCTGCCTTTTTGCTTAGGTGCGACGCTTTTTTTAGCCAAGGATGGAAGTCAATAAACAGTCAAAAAATCATCTGTTATTTACCATCAGTTCTACATCTGATATTTGCGACTTCACCGAGAGCGTGGTGATCAGGATTGTTGGGCTCTTATTGTCTCGTATTTAAGAAAGCTTCCGAAGGGGGATCTTACATAATGTTTGACAGCCTCATCCAAAACCTGTATTTTGTGGAAGATTTTTAAAATATACATCGCTATTCTAGGAACAATACAGTGCACAACATGTAAGGCCCCGGAATAACTCCGGGGTCTTTTTTTATTTTAGATCATATGAATGAACATGAAAGGAAATATATGGATCGTTTTACATCGTTTAATTTGAATGCCAAGGTTGCCATGGGAATCAAGGCGGCTGGATTTATGACGCCGACGCCCATTCAAGTAAAGGCCATACCAAGTGTTATGGAAGGGCGTGATGTCATGGGGCTGGCGCAAACAGGCACGGGGAAAACAGCCGCTTTTGTACTACCGATCCTTCACCGGCTGATGGAGGGAAAACGGGGTCGTGTCCGCGCCCTTATTCTCGCGCCGACTCGCGAATTGGCGGAGCAGATTCACCAATCGATTGAGACGCTCGCACAAGCGACAAACTTGCGTAGCGTTGCCGTTTATGGCGGTGTCAGCATAAACAACCAGATACAGAAACTGAATCGGGGCGCCGACATTGTGGTTGCCTGCCCCGGCCGCTTACTGGATCATATCAAACAAGGCACCATCGACCTCAAGTTTCTGGAGGTTTTGGTTCTCGACGAGGCGGACCACATGTTCGACATGGGTTTTCTCCCGGATATACGGCGCATCCTTCAGCATATCCCGCACAAACGACAAACCCTTCTTTTCTCGGCCACGATGCCAAGTGCGATTAGAAAGTTGGCGAAAGACATCCTGATCGATCCTAAGATTATTCAAGTGAGTTACGCTGTACCTGCAGAGCGTGTGACACATGCGCTCTATCCGATTGCCCAGCAACTCAAGACACGATTATTACAGGCACTGCTGCAACATACGGATACGGCGTCTGTACTCATATTCACCCGCACCAAACAACGCGCCAAACGCCTCGGCGAACAGTTGATCAAGTCCGGCCATAGAGCCGCCTCGCTGCAGGGCAACTTGTCACAGAATAGACGTCAGGCTGCGTTGAACGGTTTTCGAGACGGCACTTTTCAGATTCTCGTGGCGACGGATATCGCTGCGCGCGGTATCGACGTTTCCCAGGTTTCTCATGTGATTAATTACGACATGCCAGATACCCCTGAGGCATACATCCACCGTATCGGCCGAACGGGTCGTGCCGCCCGAAGCGGCGATGCTTTTACTTTGGTGACGGATGAAGATAGGGCGATGGTGCGCACCATCGAACGGAGCCTCGGCTACGCTTTGGAGCGTTGCACGGTGGATCATTTTAATTATAATGATCCTCAGGTGATGCACGACCAAGCGTTTGGCCGAGCCCCAAGGCAGCATATTCCTCGATCCAATCGTCCTGTGGCCGCAAAACGAAGGAATCACGAGACGACGGGCCATTCATCTCGATTCAAAACTCCGTACAAGACCCGATGAAGAAAGCGATCCAGCTCAAATAACGATTTCAATTTGGCTCCAGTCAAGTTCAGTATAAAAATTCAATTGATTAGCGTTGGCGCGATTGGTAGAATATCCCATTACAAATTCCTTTTGTTGTTTCTCTCCTCCGAATAAATCCCTAAAGCAGATTGCAATTTTGAGGAAGAAGATGTGCCCAGCGGGGTGGGCGCGTGCAACATTTTGAACTGAGAGGCAAGATGAACACAGAGATAAAGACAAAAGTCAGGGAAGACATTCGAAACATTGCGATTATCGCTCATGTCGATCATGGAAAAACGACCCTGGTCGACAAGATGCTCCAGCAAGGCGGGGCCTTTCATTCACGTGAGGGGATGGTCGAACGGGTCATGGATTCGAATGAACTGGAGCGGGAAAGAGGTATTACCATCCTCGCCAAAAATACATCGATTCATTATAAGAATTATAAGATCAACATCGTCGATACCCCCGGGCACGCCGATTTTTCGGGCGAGGTCGAACGGACGCTAAAAATGGTGGACGGAGTGCTCCTCTTGGTCGATGCCTTCGAAGGACCGATGCCACAGACCCGTTTCGTATTGAAAAAGGCATTGGAGCTTCATCTCAATCCGATTGTCGTGATCAACAAGATCGACCGGCCGGACGCCATTCCCTTGGAAGTCGCCGACCAGGTGACGGATCTTTTTCTAGAATTGGACGAGGAAGGACACCAGCTCGATTTTCCCACGATCTACACCTCGGCCAAAACAGGCATCGCGAAACTGCGGCTGGATGACGAATCGTGCGACCTCTCTCCCCTCTTCGAAACGATCTTAAACAATGTTGTGCCGCCTTCGGGAAATCAAGAGGCGCCTTTTCAAATGCTCGTGTCTTCTCTCGAATACGATAATTTCATCGGCCGGGTCTCCCTCGGTAGAATCGCACACGGTAAAATCGTCCTCGGAAATGAAATTGCGTTGGTTCGAAAAGAGGGAGACATCGCCAAGGGAAAGGTGACGCGCTTGATCGGCTATGAAGGTTTGAAAAAAGTCGAACTGAAGGAAGCCGCCGCCGGTGAAATTGTTGGCATTGCCGGTTTGGAATCGGTTCAAATCGGAGAAACCCTGGCGGATGCCGACCAGCCCCAAGGGCTCCCCTCAATTTCCATCGGTGAGCCGACTATTTCAATGTATTTCATGGTGAATACGTCCCCTTTTGCGGGTTTGGAGGGAGACTATGTCACCAGCCGGCAAATCCGGGAACGGCTTTTTCGAGAGCTGCGCTCGAATGTTGCTTTGAAGGTCGAGGAGGCCGATACAACCGATATTTTTAAGGTATCGGGCCGTGGGGAGTTACATCTCTCGATCTTGATCGAAACCATCCGACGCGAGGGTTTCGAGTTTGCCGTTTCACGGCCGAATGTGATTTTCAAAACCGTGAATGGCGAAAAATGCGAACCGGTGGAGCGTCTCATCCTCGATGTGGATGATCATTTTATCGGCACGGTCATGGAAAGCCTCGGACGACGGCGCGGCGAATTACAAAAAATGGGCAATTCCCAGGGCGGCCACACCCGGCTGGAATTCGATGTTCCCTCGCGCGGCTTGATTGGTTATCGTTCGGAGTTTTTGACCGCGACCCGCGGCGCCGGCATTATGAATTACGTTTTTTTGGGTTATCACCCTTACAAAGGAGAGATCCCCGCACGGTCTAAGGGGGCGCTCATTTCGATGGGGGCGGGCGATTCGGTGACTTTCGCCCTGCACAACATCCAAGAAAGAGGTCAGCTTTTTATTTCCGCGGGCGAAAAGGTTTACGAGGGCATGGTGATTGGCGCGCACAGCCGGGCCAGCGACCTGGTGGTCAATGCCTGTAAGAAGAAACACCTGACCAATATGCGATCATCCAATGCGGATGAGGCCCTGGTCTTGACCCCGCCGAATCGCATGTCATTGGAAGAGGCGATCGCATTTCTCGCGGATGACGAGCTACTTGAAGTCACGCCGAAGTCGATTCGTTTCCGGAAAAAATACTTAAACGAACACGACAGAAAAAGGATGGCGAAAAAGGCATGAGCGCTTACAAGTTCTGTGTTATCCGAGTGGTTTTCCCGTAAAGTGTTCCGGCCGGCTTACCGAAACATCGGCGACGAGTACAATGCCCATATAACGATGGAAGATGGGCTTTAAACCCGCTAGGATGGCGTCGACCTTTTCTTCGGGTAAAATCGATATCACCATCTGCATACTGTCCATGTCGTTAAACATGGAATGCGCCGTGTGCACCCCATGCTCCCCTTTCCCAGACAGATTACTGATAATGGTATAGCCTCCGACTTCCACGTCGTCGAGCAGCTCGGTGACAAACTCGACATGCTCGCCTTGAATGATAATCCGGATTTCCTTCATCGGATAGAGTTTTATTTCGGTCATTCTGATGATCCTTTTCGATGAGAAGTATGGTCAGTTGCGTCGGAAAACGGCGGGGCGTCTTCGCGCCAGATGTTTTTACCAAGATAACGGTAAAAGCGACCGGTGTCTAATGCAATCAGATGAACCCAGCGATTGTGTAGGTGATCTTTTAAAATGGGATGACGCGAAATGATCGAATCGATCCGCTTTCGGGGCGCTTCGATGACGACCAATAGCCGCATCGCTTCGTGGTAGGGCATGGGTCCGGCCCCGACCGATTGCAAAGGCAGGCCGAGGCAGAGATCGCCCGTCGCACCGTACATGATGCCAATCCGACCCACCACATTGTGGTAGACCTTGCTGCCGCTGCCGTAGACCGCGTTGTCGGTCGTCGAAAAATAATAGCCCATATTGATCCACTGCGCCACAATCAGCGGTCCGGTCATTATCATTTCCAACATCCGTCCCGCGGGATCTTCTTCGGCATAATAGGAATGTAGAAAAACCCGCCCGGATAGGTCAAGCCCCCTGATCGACTCGTTTCTGGAAATGACGATGGCAGCATTGCCCGACAAACCCCATTCGGGCAAAACCTGACTCCAGCTTGCGCTTCGCCGATGGACTTCATCTGTTAGATTCTTGCCTACTTGTCCGAATCTGAGATCGGGGAAGCGCGCACAACGTTCTTTCCGGGTCTGCGTGCCCGCTTTGATTAAATCCAACAGAAGCCAATCGACATCGTTTTTGTGGCTTTGCGGTACATCTTCAAGATCGCATAAGCGGACCTCGTCTGTCGTCGTGTCGTGCTGTGCGGCCATGAACACGGTGTCTTCCGGAATGACGATGCCGTTCTTCTTCAAAGCCTCCCGCACCGCCGGGCGATTGGCCAGGGTCGCGAGGACCCTGGCATTTGGATGGCCCGGATTTCCGCCACAGGCGCCGCAGTCGAGGGCGGCCTCGTAGGGATTGTTTTCCGAAGTGCCGCCGTGTGCGCAAAACAAAACCAGTCTTGCATAATTTTTTGTTAAGCCCATCATTTTCAAGGCCGTCTCGACCGTATGAACTTGTTCTTTAAAGCTCAGACCGGTCCGTGTAATCCGTTCCATCCGTGCGGAGGCCCAAGCCTCGGTCATGTGATGTCGATTCCGGAGGGTTTCGACAAAGGTGTTGAGTTGATCGGGAGCGCCAAATAGCCTTGCCACTTTTTCCCCTTCCGGGATGGACATGAGTGCCGTCTGTTCCTCCGCCCCGGAAAGCGCCATTTTCCGCAGGGATTCGATGAGCTCCGACGCGATTTTTTTATGGTCTTCAAGCACGTCTTGCAAGGCCTCTTTAATGACGATGCGTTGTTCGGAAGCGATCATGCGTTCAACGGTTTCGCGTAACAGCTTGTCGAGGGTCAAGGTCGTTAATACAGCCGGCGAAAGGAGCCCTTGCAGCCCACGCCCCCACTTTCGATATTTTTTGGGAAACAAGGTTTTTCCAACCAAGGGGATTCCGAAGAACCAACCGATCGATTCGACCATGACATAGGGCGTGACCACGTTTTCCTTCAAGTCATGTAGCAGGGTATGGGCCCCATGCATAAAGGCCAATCCGGCGCGATGCCGCCCCACCTTCGCTTCCTGGAAAGGACGGGGGATCTCACTGACCACGTGTTTTTCTTTGGCCACGGCCGGGAAGAGATCGACTTCGCGATGGCTGCCGAAGCCGAGGTAGCGGATGAAGACCGTAAAAAAACCGGCAAAGCCGAAGGTTTCGTAGGCGCCGGTTTTTTCTAGGTGGCGCCGAAAGGGTTCGGAACGGACATCGATGCAAAAAACCGCCTGCGCCTGCGGTCTTGCCGCCACCCGCAACGGCAAAGGCTTTTGGGTTTCAATCGGTTGCAGTTTTGTCTTGAGTTGATCGAGAAAGGATTTTTGATAAGTCCCTTCGAAGGCTTTCAACCAATGAGGACCGTGAGACGATTCGGGATGGGCGTCGAGCCAATCGACGATTCGCTTGAGCTCTGCGCCCTTGCTTTGAAGCAAGCTTTGTGGATCGATGGAGAACGATTCGGCCACGCGAACGAGACGCCAGGCTGCCGATAAGGCGGCGGCGGGTCCTTGTGAATGAAGTGCTTGGGCATAGCGATCGGCCAGTGCAAGCCATGCCTCAGGACGCGATCCCCGATAACTGAGACGATCGACGGCGTCGGAAAAATCGGCAGGCAGGCGCTTCGCGGCGCGCGCCTGCCGCATGAAGATTTCCTCCGGATGCGCTTGGATATAGTCGCAGAGGTTTTGGAGGGTTCCCCCTATTCCCATTAGTTTACGGCAGTGAAGCGTGACCCAGTGAACTTCGTACCATAGCCGGACGGCGAGGTATTGTACGAGATCGATCCGGTGAATGGCCTGCCAAGGATAGGACTGATGTTCGGAGCGCCACTTAATTATGGCTGTCCAACCGGGAAGGGCTGACAAGTGCAAGCCCAAGTAGGACTCCCACTGCGATTCCGGAATGCCCATGGTGGACAAGCTGTTTAATACGGCGTCTTCCGGTCGATGGGGAAGGCCTTCGATGTCGTTTCGTTGTCTTGGGGCGACGCCCCATTTTCCTTCCAGGGCCGCGAGGGTTTTCCAAGCCATGTAGAACCCTTGATCGCGGTGCGGCATTTCCCAGGGAGCATGTCCTTCGTCGAGGAAAGGGGTGCACCACTTGATCATTTCGGCATCGATGTCTTGGCTTATTTTCATTTCGAAAATTCGATCGAGGGCCGTAGAGAGTGTCATAAATGTTCCAAGGTCGCCGCGCGACGATGCCGCATTCGAAGCGATGTCGACCGACAGCAGCATGGGTTTGAAAAATGGATTCATGTATTCTGTCAGTGAGAGGAGCATCTCGCGGTGAGGATCATTCTCGACGGCCGATTTCAATGTTTCCCAAGACGGGGCAGTGAATCCAATTTCGAAATGGGCCCGAACGACTTCTCGGTGTTTGAGCTTGCGGTCCTTCAGATTTGCGGTTGAATCCGTCACAAGGGGCTCGAGCGCCCGATCGAGATCGCTTTGATGGATTCTGCCCGCTCGGAGGTAGTTCCGATAGTGTTCGTTCGAGAGATAACCGGATCCCCCAAAGCGATCCTTGCCTTGCCGCAATGCGTCTTCGAAGGGCAAGGATTCGATGTCGTGTAAGGGATTTTGGTAATTAAAGGTATGAATGGGCCAAGTCCTGGGATTGGCCTCCGATGCAAGTTTAACCAAGCCCCGCAAGGCCATGCGGGATGCGTCGCTGTGTCCCTTCGCGCTTACTTTTTCCATAAGACCAAATCCGATAATGGGTTGGCGAGTTCGGGAAGGTTGCCCAAACCGAAAAGCCGATAGGGGGCGATCCCTATGCCGATCAGTACGATCACGACGAAGGTCAAGGCAAAGATTTCACGTCCTTCAAAATCCCGATAAATCCAATTGGGTTTGATCGGGCCGAAAAGGGTTTTTTCCATCAATGACGGGAGGGTCAATGAGGCGAAAAACCAAGCGAGCAATATCGGTATCAATCCCAAAGAAAAGTTTTTCGAATGCGAAAAAACCATTTCGACAAAACCGGAGAAAACACCGAAGAAAGGAAGGCCCATTGCGGCGGCGATCAGGAGCGAAAATAGAACGGAAAAACGCGGCATGGCCGATGCGAGGCCGCCGAATTGGTCGACGCAGAGATCTCCATGCCGGAATTTTAGGCCCTGCCAACTCAGCCATAGTCCGCAGAGCGTCAAGCCTGCCGCACATAAGAAAACGACCGCCGGGAGCATTTCCCCCTCCGCACCTAGAATGTACCACCACAAGATCGACCAAAAAACGAGGGCAATTTGCGATAAACGAGCCGGGATTCTATTTTGAACAAGACTTCTCACAGCGCCCGAAAGAACCCCTAAAACGGCACAACCCCGAAGCATGAAGTCGATTGAAAAAGGCAGGTCCGCCAATATCGGAAGCAAGCCTGATAAACCCAAAACCGGGAGAAACAGCGCGAGGAATGCGGAGAGCGTTCCCGGTAGCTTTTGCAAAAGGATAAAATACATGCCGTGAAAGGGAAACAAAGGCAACAAGAGCATGTAGGTCGAAAACAAGGCGATGGGCCGGTAGGTGCCATCGAAAAGGAGCGCGGCAAGCAGGGCCAGGATGCCGAGTCCGTAGAGGCCCATTAACCAGGTGCGATCGGCGCGTGAAAGACTTTCCCCCCGGAATTGAATGCGGATCAGTAAGGCGAAAATACCCATTAAATAGATGAGGCCGAGGCGGCCAGGATGTAATAGAAAACCGAAGCCGAGGCCGCACAAAAAAAGGACTTCAAAAAGCTCGGATGGTGGGGTGGATTGTATGCGGTGGCTTAAAGTCACCAGCCAAGTGGAAAAAGCAACGATCAGAAGCATGGGTGCGGTGATGGGGTTGAAGGACGGCGATGGAAAGAGAAGGAGGAGCAGGCATTGTAGGCTCGTGACGCACAAGAACCAACCCATCGTCATTTTAGGGTTGGATCGGATCAAAAGGCCGACTGTCGCGCCGAGAAGGGGAATCCCTATAAATAGATAAGACCATGCCATTATGACATCCATTAAGGCAACCAGGCCAGTAGCCTTTTGTCGAGAACCTGAACGAATCGTGTCATCGTTTTCGCGAGGTTCCGATATAGCTTGTTGAAATAAAATCCGTTTATCGACGCGACATAGCATCGGGTTTTTAATCGATTGACCCAGGACGGCATGAGAATGTGTCGGCCGCGTGCGTTGGCGTAAAGAAAGATCCATACCGAAACGACGGCAACGATGGCGAGGACGATAAAAAGGTCGAAGAGTCCGATGTGCAAGGCGGCGACTTCGAAATAATGCGCGGCCTCCCCGGGTGCGGGATAGAGGAAGAGGGTGAACTTTTCTCCGGCAAAAAGATAGGTAAAGATGATCAATACGAGTGCGGCGATCATTGCACAGACGACTTTCCAAGAGGCCACGGTATTCATTCGGTATAGACTGATGATCGCTTGCGAGGAAGTGACCCACCCGAAAAAGAGGAAAATAACCGCCCCGTGTGCTTCGTCGGTCAAGGGAATATGAAAGGCCCCGTGGGCGGCAAAGAGGATGATTAAAGGAAGAATCAATGTGATGACCAGTCCGGTGAGCCAGGTAAGCAAGGAAAAGGGCTGGCTCGTTTCAGGCTGCGACAAACCTTCTTCGGTTTTTGAACGCTTTGGTGTTTTGGGATCGATTCGAGTGGTGTGCACAATCGAGCCTGCACTTAGGAAAAGGGATGCCTTGAATAGACCGTGTGCGATGAAGTGGAAAATGGCGAGGGCAAAGGCGCCGAGGCCGCACTCCATGATCATATATCCCATTTGGGCAATCGTAGAATACCCGAGCATCTTCTTGACATCGTTTTGGCACAACATTATTCCCGCCCCCAAGAAGGTCGTGAGGGCTCCGACTCCGAAAATGATGTTCAGGCTTGTCGGCGATTGCCCATATAGCGGCGCAAGACGGTTGAGCAGGAAGCCGCCCGCATTGACGATGCCGGCATGCATGAGGGCGGATACCGGTGTGGGGCCGAACATGGTATCGGGCAGCCAAACATGCAGGGGAAACTGTGCGGATTTGCTCATGGCGCCCACAAAGATGAGAAGCGAGACAATCGTGATTTGACTGATCTCCCACCCAAAGAAAATTTCGAATGTGGCCGTCGAAGCGGCGACCTGATGGAACATGTCCGGAAAATCGAGCGTACCGAAGAGGGTGTAAGCACCGAGGAGCCCCGCGAGAAAAAAGAGGTCGCCGATCCGAAGAATCATCAAGGTCTTGAAGGCGGCGCGACAGGTATCGGTATGAGCATAATTATAGGATAAGAGAAGATAGAGCAGCCAGCTGATGAGCTGCCAAAAGACAAAAAACATAAACAAGTTGGGACTGGTGACCAATGACAAAAGAGAAAAGGTGATTAAGGAGAGTAAGGAAAAATAGCGTGCGTACCCGCTATCTTGCTGCAAATAGGTTCGCGAGAAAAGATGGACGATCATACTGACGCCGGTAATCAGCACCATCATGACCGCCGAAAGGCGGTCTATGTAGAGTCCGAAACGAAACAAAGCGGGCTCTATGGGTGGGGTGGGAAACAAGCGGATATGAATGGGAGGATTGTAAGATACATCAACCAGGACGATGATCGAAAGGACAAAGGAGGCAATCTGTGCCAAGATCCCGATTTTCGCAACGCCTTCACCCAAACGACGGCGCAGTATCGGAATCAGAATGCCGGCGAACAAGGGAAACAGTAGAATCAAAGCGGGATGCGGCATGCTCATCGGGCATTCATTTATTGGTTATCTCTACCCAATAACCCCCTATCCCACACATGGCGGTCCTTGGCAGCCAGCATGACACGAGCCCGTCCGTGTTTTTTTGTAGGATTTCGGTTGTTTTCTTAAAGCGTATTTCCATAGGCAGGTCCCTAGAACATCGGCAATCGCAAACTCGAAATCATTAAACACTAGCCATGAGAGCCTATTCAAGGAAATTTTTAAGACGATTTGTCAAGACGCTTTGTCAAGACGCTTTGTATGTTATTTAAGCGCCGAGGGCCTTAAACCCTGTGTATGGGAAATTCCTTTGGTGGCCGATTCATGGGATTTGCGGCAGAATGACTTTATCTTAAGGAGCTATGTTCATTATTGATCCACTTCAAGGTCTCCTGCAGGTCGTGCTTGGATCAGTTGTTTTCAATCATTTTGACGATCGGATCGCCCCCGTTTCTTTACGTGAACGAATTCCCTATTTTATAAGTACCTATCGACGTATGGTGAAAATCAAGGAGGGAACTGGAGTCACAAAGCGATTTCCATCATTATGATATGGTTTTAAGATTAAGGAAGATTTTTTGATTTGACAAGGCTTTAACCCCTGTCTTATGATTGGATGAAAATTGACAGCACCTCCCTTAAAGATATAATTTATCTTGGCTTAGGATATCCTTAAAGATTTAATCGTTCGTTTATTTCATTTATTTATTGAGGAGTATTGATGGAACAGGCAAAGGAAACGAGGTATCGTGTTGTTCCGGGACCGGAGGGGCTGCTTCCCCCGGCCGCGACCGTCATGGGCGTTCCGCTTCCGGAAGAAGGCGAAGGGCTGGTTGAAGGAAGGATCGTTAACGAAGAAGAGGCGCTTGAAGCATCCGCCATCGCCATGCTCACGCGTAAAAATCCCACCCTCTTCCCGGGGCCGATGATCATCTGGGGATGGAACGAACATACACGAGATAAGGCAAAACCCTTCTTCGAAGTTGCCGACGAGATTCCCGGTGTCAGGATTATTCCGATGCCAGATTATCGCCCGATTTATCCAAAGATCGATCCCGAAGCGGTTATTAATCCCTGTCACCCGAACTTGACGATCTGGCATAACAAAATCGAGGCCTGCGTGTTCATCGGCGTTCATTGCCATTATGCGAATATCACCCTTAAAATGATCCGCGCCGGCACCAATTGCTACACAATTGCACTTTGTGCGGAAGCCGGACATGAGGATGCGATGGCCTCCGTTCCTCATTTTGGCGCCGAAAAAATTATTCGATTTCGCGATGCCTTGATCAAGGTCAAGAAGAATGGGATCAAACCTTTGTATGAAGGAAAAGGAATCATTCCGTCCGGCTGGGCGCAAGTTGCCAAGCTGAAGGGTAAAATTCCGATTAAACCGAAAGAAGAGGCGATCGAGGGAGGAGATGGCGCCTTTTCTCACGAACTCGTGACCGGCTTGGATGAGACGGCAGAATAAGCAACAAAATTGGAGGAAAAGCGATGAAAGACGGCGTTAAGGTGGATGATAAAGCGGTTCATCAAGTTCGGAAAGACGACCCTCGTGCTCATGTCATCACGGAGAAAACGGCGCCCCCTGTCGAGGAAAGCAAAAAAGGCGCAGCCGCGCAACGTGTCGTCGATCCCGATTATATATTTTTAGAAGCGCCTAGAAAAAAAGAGTTTATTACTGGGAGCGAGGCTGCAAAAGAAGCGATTCGTCGCGCGAATGTAGATATTGCCATTGCTTATCCCATCACGCCTCAGAGCGAAACCATGCAACAGGTGGGCTATCTCTATGCGGAGGGCTACATCAAGGATTACTATCGGGCCGAAGAAGAAATGGGTGTTATGGGTGCGATCGCCGGGGCGTCCCGCGCAGGTGTTCGGTCATTGACAGCGACGGCGGGTCCAGGGTTGATCCGAGGGATCGAACAAATTGCCGCTTGGCCCGGTGGCCGGCTTCCATCCGTATTGCTCATCATGTGCCGGGTGGTCAATTGTCCGCTCGCGATCCAGCCGGATAACGTTGAGATCTCGTATATCCTCAATACGGGAGGGATTGTTCTGCATGGAGAAAACCAGCAAGATTTTTATGATTACGCGCTCGCCGCTTTTATGATCGGAGAAAAACCCGAAGTGACGCTTCCGGTGGCCGTGGCGGTTGACGGTTTTTTTGTGACCCATGCGCGGGGATGGGTGTCCATGCCTTCTGAAGACATTAAACTGCCTCCACGCGATTGCTACCACGAATCGGTCCCGATGATGGACAATGAAAATCCGCCCATCCGGATTTCTAGAGACGCCCCGATTCAAAAATCCAACTTTATATCCTATCAAATGCATGCCTCGTGGCAACAAGAGGTTTGGGCCGCCCAAGAGCGTGCGAAAAAATGGATTGCTCGATGGCTCGACGGACTTATAGAGATCGTTAATCCAAAGGCAAAAACAATGATCGTTGCCTCGGGCGCGGCGGTATCTCAGTCACGCGAAGCCGTTCGTCAGGCGGGAGAGATGGGCTTGGATGTCGGTCTTGTCAAAATAAAATCCCTTCGCCCCTTCCCCTCTCAGGAGCTCATCGAGGCGCTCGATCATGCCAAAAGGATTATTATTCCCGAATTTAATTATGTCGGATGGCTGGCCAAAGAGGTGAAATCAACCATCGGCCGCAACGAACGGGTTCTCGACGGCCCACGGGTGTTCGGCGGCATGTCGATGCCGACTGAGTTGATCTTGGAAAAAATTAAAAACGCCAATTAGTTAGAGAAGAGGGAGAGATAACATGTCATTAGAAACGATTAAGCCGGCTCCTGGATTTGAGAACTATTTGCCGAAAGAGTATCAAGATTTAATAGAAGACGGTCCGTTTATCAGGCAACGGAAGGTCTCCGAACTTGGCTCCTTTAAGGAAGCGCTTGAAGAACACCCCATGTGTGCCGGTTGCGCCATGACACTCTTCATCCGTCTTGTCTATGTAGGGCTCCCGAGCTTGGAACATAGTGTTATTGTTGGGACGGCCGGTTGCGGGCGTCTTGCCATTACCCAGGGTGCGGTGCCTTTTATCTATGGAAATTACGGGGATACGAATGCCGTCGCCTCGGGCTTAAAAAGAGGTCTCGATATTCGTTTTAAGGATCAACCCAAAGATGTGATCGTCATGGCTGGCGACGGCGGCTTGGCCGATATCGGATTCCATGCCGTGATGCACGGATGGTTCAGGAAGGAAAAATTTACGACGATCATGTTGGACAATGAAGTGTATGGAAACACGGGGGGGCAGGAAAGCGGCATGACCCAGCAGGGAATGGTCCTGAAAATGGCCCCGAACGGCAAGAAATTCGAAAAAATGGACATGCTCGGTCTTGCCAAAACCTCCGGTGTTGCCTACACGGCAAGGATTGCTCCGACCAACCCGACCCGCGTGGCGAATACGGTGCGAAAGGCAGTGTTAATTGCCAGGGAAGTGGGTCCGACATATATTCAGGCCTATACCTCTTGTAATATTGAATATGCCATACCAACGCCGAAGGTCATGGACGATGCCCGGGAAGTGGAGAAGGATCGCTATGAATTTATAGAATATTTTAGCGATGAAGCCAAGGACTTTTGGGATAAAAGCGAAGCGGCGCGAAAGAAGGCCAGAAGGGCCAAAGTAAAATAATAAGGTTGGCCGAGCCAAGGGGAGGAGAGCTGATGTCAGCATCGACGACAAAACGATTTAATGTTCGCATGGCGGGAATCGGAGGGCAAGGTGTTGTGACGGCTTCTCATGTGCTGAGCAACGGTGTCATCATTGGAAAAGGCGAGAGTACGATGGTGCCTTTTTTCGGCTCGGAGAAGCGCATGGCGCCAGTTGAAAGTTACGTGAGAATTTCGTCTGGCGCTATCTATGAAATCGGTGAAATCATCTATCCGAACCTGATTGTCATTTTTCATCCTCAGGTGATTACGCATGGAAAATCGTATACCATGCCGTTTTATTCAGGATTAAAAGAGAATGGCGCCGTTTTGATCAACAGTGAAACACCGATCGAACTCATACCGGAAGAACAGAAAGAACTGGACGACCTGAACGCCCACGTTTATCACGTCCCCGCTTCTAAGCTTGCCTTGGAAATAGGCGGAACGGAGCTTGCGACCAACATGGGCATGGTGGGCGCGGTGACCGCCTTGATCGGGATGCCGAGTTTAGAGTCGATTGAGCAATCCATTAAGGAACGGTTTATCGGGAAAGGAATCGTGACCTCCGGAGGCACCGCATCACTCGATAGCGTGATCGAGAAAAAATTTGCGAAAAAAGCGGAGTTGGTCTCGAAAAACAATGACGTTGCAAAAGCGGCCCATGCCTACGCCCTGGAAAATGGTTATGGCCAGTGGCTTGAGTCTTATAATAAAAGCTTGCAACCCGTCGGCGCCGGTTAATCTATTAGGGTCTGGGAGGAATATATATGTACGTCGTAGCCGATATTGATGAAGCGATTTGCGGTGCCACGAAATGTCGGCTCTGCACGCAATTTTGTCCCGAAGGGAACACCATTCTTTATGATGAAGTGCGCGCGACTGCCTATGTGGCGGTTGATCGATGCAAAGGGTGTGAAATATGCGTTGGTATCTGCGATGACCTGGCGAAACATCATGCAATCAAGATGGTTCCCATCAATGAAATCAAAAAAGGTTTTGAAATCAGCAAGGTCGGATTTAAAACCACCTTGGTCGAAACCACAACAAAGTAGGCAACACGATGTGTCGGATATGACTCGCCCATTGCTCTTTAAAATAATACCGTGCTCTGCCTAAAATGTGGTCATAAAAATGCACCCGGTCTTCCGTGGTGTACGAATTGTCTAACACCCTTCCCCCCCAGTCGCAAAAACCCTTTCCTCATCTGTCCGGAATGTCATCATGAAAACGATCTCGATGAGACCTATTGCGAAGTTTGTCATGAACCCCTCCGCCCCGGTCAAACCGAATGAGCCCACCGCTGCCGGATATTTTGGAAGGTGGTCTCGATATTATCTTTGTCGGAATCAACACCGGCTTCACCTCTGCTAAAGCCACGCATTATTATGCCCATTCTAGCAACCGTTTTTGGAAAATGCTTTACAAGAGTGGTCTTGTGCCCACGCCCCTACTGCCTCAAGACGATTGGAAATTACCGAGGTTTCGTATTGGTTTAAGCGATGTTGTCAAACGCGTTACTTTCGGTTCCAAGGATTTGTCTGCATTGGAGCTTAAAAAGGGAGGAGGCATTCTCAGAAACAAGATGTACTTTTATCGGCCGAAAATTGTTTGTTTCAACGGTCTCGTCGCTTATCACGCCTTGTTTGGGGCTAAGGGTGACCCCGGTCCGACCAGAAATAGAATGAACGGAAGCCGCGTATTCTCGATACCCTCCACCAGCGCCAGAAACACACGGTACTCGGATGGGGAACTCCTTTTTTTCTTTAAACAGCTTCATGATCTTCGTTGTAAGATCCGGTCGTCGCAATGAATTGGGGATCCTTCCCGACGGTATCGAGGCGTTTCTTGTCCCTCCTGATCGTCAGTATTCTCCAGTGGTCTCCCGCTTTATGCGCCGACCAAAGCCCGACGAATGATCGCTTGCTCATTGCGGCCGCCTCCAGCTTGCGTTTTACAATGGACGACATCGTGGCGGAATTTACAAAATCCATCCCTGCGGATGTGGAGATGTCATACAGCGCTTCCGGAAATTTATTGGCGCAGATTCTCGCCGGCGCCCCCTTCGATCTTTTTCTTTCGGCGGATGAAGCCTATCCCAAACAGGTCATCGAAAAGGAGTTTGCGGATCCCGACGCATTCTTTCGGTATGGGAGTGGACTGATCGTTCTTTGGGTTCCCGACCAGTCACCAATAGACATCGTACACGAGGGCATCAACGGCCTCATGCATCCTTCCGTAAAAAAAATCGTCTTGGCCAATCCACGCCACGCTCCCTACGGCATGGCAGCGATGGAGGCATTGAAGAACATGGATTTCTTCGATCGATTGGATAAGAAATTCGTTTTTTCCGATAATATTTTCCATGCTGCCGCGTTTATCCGCCGGGGAGATGCGCAAATCGGCATTCTTGCATACTCTTTGGCGCTTTCAGAACCCTTGCAAGCATCAGGACGGTTCTGGGTCATTCCGTCACATCTTTATTCGCCGATGTTGCATGGAGGTCTTATCCTTGGCAACACAAAAGATCGCGCGTTGGCGACTGCCTTCGTCGACTTTTTAAAAAAAGGACGCGGGAGGGAGATTCTTCAAGATTACGGCTATCTTAAAAAAGGGGGCTCCAATTGAATTGGGTTGCTGTCTGGCTATCGATGGAATTGGCTTTCACGACGGCTTTACTCCTCCTCGTTATTGGGCTGCCCCTGGCTTACTGGATTGCTTTTTCCAAGTGGAGATGGAAGTTTCTGATCGAAGCACTTGTGGCCTTGCCGATCGTCCTTCCTCCAACGGTGCTCGGGTTCTATCTGTTGGTTTTTCTGGGATCCCATAGCAC
This sequence comes from Nitrospiria bacterium, assembly GCA_046756925.1. Lineage (GTDB taxonomy): Bacteria > Nitrospirota > Nitrospiria > SBBL01 > JAADHI01 > JAJDBU01. Next base: position 8,422 of record JBHHXH010000016.1, on the reverse strand, counting down.
CATGGGCCGGCTTTATGCTTCTTATTTTGACAAGACGCTGGTCTTTTCATTCGAAGGTTTGGTGATTGCTTCTATTTTCTATTCCCTTCCCTTTACGGTTCAGCCTCTGTCCATGGCCTTTTCCGGTGTCAATCAAAAACTGATACATGTTTCATCGATTTTGAATGGCTCAAGGATGTTGACCTTTTTCAAGGTGATTCTCCCACTTTCCTATAAAGGGGTTTTAACAGCCTTCGTGATGAGTTTTGCACATACGATCGGCGAGTTCGGCGTGGTGTTAATGGTTGGCGGCAATATTCCTGGTGAAACACGGACCCTTTCTATCGATTTATACGATCAAGTCCTGTCGCTGAACGAATCGGACGCATCCGATACGGCGCTCTTCTTGTTGGTCCTTTCTTTTTGTTTTTTATCCGCGATTTATTCTATCGATCGAAAAAGTCGGGAAAGGACGTTCATATCTCCCTAGAACCCGCACTGCTTTAGATGAAGTGGACGAAGCCCATGATGCTTTCCGCCGACTTTCAATATCGGCTTCAAAAAGGGAGCCGTCTAAACATAAAGTTTTCGATTCCGATTGATAATGCGTCGACGACCGTCATTTTCGGACCGTCCGGTAGTGGAAAAAGTACTTTATTGCATTGTCTGGCGGGTATTGAAATCCCTTCCGCCGGTTTTATCAGGTGTGCGCATGTGGAGTGGTTTAATCGTTCAAAACAACTCCATCTTTCACCGGGGAAGCGCTCGGTCGGCCTCCTTTTTCAAGACTATCCCCTATTCCCTCACCTCAGGGTTTACAAAAATATTATTTTCGGTATCCAATCGCGTCTTCATCAGGATAAGGTTGACGCTGTTAAAAAGTGGGTCCGTTTATTCGCCTTAAGCGGCAAGGAAAATCGCTATCCCCATGAACTGTCCGGTGGAGAACGCCAACGCGTTGCCTTGGCTCAGATCTTGGCGGCAGAGCCGTCGCTTCTTCTCCTGGACGAGCCATTTTCCGCCTTGGATTCATATACCCGGACCGAGCTACAGGGTCAGCTGAGACAATGGCTTTCCGAGAAGCGCCGGTCGGCGGTTGTTGTGACACACGACCTTGCGGATGCACTTGCGCTTGGAAATCACTTAATTGTTCTATCTGAAGGAAATATTCTTCAGCAGGGACATCCGATAGAGATATTTAGTCAACCCGCAGTCCCTGCTGTCGCAAAAATAATCGGCATTGAAAATCTAATCGGCGCTACCGTATTAGACTGCGAGGAGGATGTTGTGACCTTGGTGATTGGGAATGAACGTCTTGTGGCAAGCGGGTCTGCGTTGCCGAAACAGGCTTGTTTTGCGGCGATCCGGGCAGACGAAGTGATTTTGGAGAAAGGGAAGGGGTCTAAAAGCAGCGCTCGAAATCGCCTTCCCGGTATCGTAAAAAATATTAAACCGATGGGTTCTCATGTCGGCGTCGAGGTCGACTGTGGTTTTTTGTTAAAAACAAAGATTACGCAACGATCCTTACAAGCACTATCACTTGCTCCAGACAATAAAATTACTGCTGTTATAAAGGCTTCTGCTATTAAGGTTATTCCATCTCTTTAATTTTGATATTTTACCCTAATTTTCTTGGGCCAAGTAAGGTCCCGACTCGAAACGCGAAGAAGAAATGATACCCTTAAAGTACCTTAACCTTCAGCCGCGCAGCATGACCTTGGATCTCTTCCTTCATGAGGAAGCGTGCGCTCAGTGGCGATGGATTTTTTGCTTCATGAAACAAAAAGGTCCTTCCTATCTGGATAGGAAGGACCTTTTAGACGCATGCGGCGTCTCGTTTTATTCTTCGGTTTTCGGTTTTAGAACGATGAAGAACGCGCGGCCTTCTCTTGTGACACGCATCAGAATTGTTTCATCCGCCTTCGTCTCCCGCATTATTTTTGAAAATTCTTCCGCAGTCTTTACTCGCGTGCGGTTGACTTCCTTGATCAGATCCCCTTCTCTTAAACCTTCCGACGCCGATACCGATTCTTCCTCCACCTTAGTGATGACGACACCGTCGTCATCTTCTTTTAGCTTGTATTTTTTAACAAGCTCCGGCCCGATGTCCTCCACGCTGAGACCTAAAAATTTTTTCGGTTCACGTGGAATGGAGGCCGTGATCGCTTCTTCTTTTCGCTCGACCAGTGCAATCTTTAAGTCGAGGGTTTTCCCGTTGCGCAATACCTTCACGCCAATGGTTTCTCCCGGAAAGTAGCCTGCGATGACCCTGGCTAGAGTGTTGGGCGTATCAACCTCTTTGTCGTTGACCGAGAGGATGATGTCACCCGGTTCTATACCGCCTTTGTCCGCCGGATCCCCCTCAAACACCTCGTTGATGAGGACTCCGGATCCTTCCTTGACATCGAATTTTTGCGCCAATTCCGCCGTGAGGGGTTGAATGCCGACCCCCAACCATCCCCTGCTAACCTTTCCTCTTTCTCTCAATTGCGTGGTGACGGATTGCACCATATTCGATGGGATCGCAAAACCGATACCCTGTGCAAAATTAATGATGGCGGTATTGATGCCGACCACTTCGCCCCGAATATTAAAGAGCGGTCCGCCCGAATTACCCGGGTTGATCGAGGCATCCGTCTGAATGAAATCCTCATACCGGGAAAGATTCACGTTCTCTCTTCCCAGGGCGCTGACCACGCCCACGGTGACGGTACGATCCAAACCAAAGGGGTTTCCCACGGCAATGACCCACTGGCCCACTTTTATTTTGGAAGAATCACCCAGTTTAACGGCGAAAAGTTTTTTTTCCGCCTCGATTTTTACAAGCGCCAGGTCCGTATCCGGGTCTTTTCCAATGACGGTTCCTTTGAATTTCGTTTTATCGGACAGCCGCACCTCTACGACCGAAGCGTCTCCCACCACATGATTGTTCGTGACGATATACCCGTCCTTATCGATGATGACGCCCGAGCCCGATCCGGGAGGGGCTTCCCGAGGCGAGCCTCGCGGCCGTCGCGGACTGGGAGAGGGGGGACCGGATGTCGATGGGGATATATTGACAACGGATGGCTTCACCTTTTCGGCGATGTTGATAAACGTCGACTGGAATTGCTCGATGAGTTTGATTCCTTCTTCCAGATCGGGTTTCGCATTCACCTCGGCAGCCATTCCCGGCATCAAGAAGATTAAGGAAAGTATAAAAATGATTCGCTTCAGCATGATCCCTCCTTTACCCATAAGCTGAGTGAATACGGTCTTAAATGAACAACTAATCAAAGTATAAACCAAAAATTGGGATTATACAACACAACAGATGGGCGGGACAGATGTTTAAACCTGGACGCTTCCGCGATTAAATTCCTTCGTTCCAAGGCCTGTCGCGTCGATTGGCGGGACAATGATTGCTGCTGAAAACAAAAGAATTCGTTGGATTCAGTGGGTTTGACAGCTTGTTTTGTATGCTATAGACTTCGATGCCACAATCCGAAGTATGGTCCTCACGGTTCATTAGAGACGGTCTTTGAGCCCCCTTCTGAAGGGGGATAGGCTTCCAAGACACATGAAAACATGCATCAAGATCGCCGGCGCCGGTCCGGCGGGACTCGCCGCCGCGATTCATTTAGCGAAACGGGGTTATCCCGTTGAGATATTCGAGGCCAGGGAAACCGTCGGCGGCCGCTTTATCGGAGATTTTCAGGTCATCGAGAATGCCAGCCGGTCCGAAGATGTGTGCGACTTGTTGAAACGAATCGGTATTTCCTCCCGCTTCTTTTTCAAACCCCTTTATCGCGCGACGTTTTATGATGCTCAATTACGCCCAACACCCGTGAAGAGCCATTCGCCATATGGATATTTCATCCGCCGTGGACCGGGGGACGGCACATTGGACTCCGGACTCTTGGCCCAAGCCATTGAGGCCGGTGCGACCGTTTCTTTTGGAAAACGCATCAAGGCCGAGCAAGCCGACATTGTGGCGACCGGACCGGCCGTTGCGGACGGATTGGCGAAAGAGATGACCTTTCGAACCGCTCTCCCCGATACGATTTCCGTTTTGTTTGATATGAACGTTTCACCCGGCGGTTACAGTTATCTTTTCGTTCTTGAGGGCGAAGGGACTTTCGGTTGCGCGATTACTCGTGATTTTGATCATATCGATGTCTATTTTCAAAAAGCCCTCGATCGATTTCGACGTATTGCCCCTTTTTCAACGCAATCCGAAAAAATCGCTTATTCTTTTATGAACTTTTGCATCAAACCTTCCGCTGCAATCGAAAACCGGCTTTATGTGGGTGAAGCCGCCGGATTCCAGGACTATCTTTTCGGTCTTGGCATTCGTTATGCTCTGCTGACCGGTTTTGCCGCTGCCGAAAGCCTGATTCGAAAGGAGGATTATGACCGGCTTTGGAAACAGGAGATTGGTCTCGGTCAAGAAACCAGTTTGGTGAATCGCTCGCTTTACGAACTTGGCGGCAATATGGGTTTGAACACCTTTATTCGTCAGGCGGGGCGTGACGACCTGCAAGGTTATTTAAATAAATGGCACCGGCCGAATGGCTGGAAAAAACGATTGCTTCCTTTCGTGAAGTGGTTTTTACAGGAAAAAGGGACATGTCATCATCGCGCACCGCGTCACTGGTGCCGTATTCGGCCGAAATCGGTATCCAAAACCGAGTTGGGACCCCTCAAGGCTTCGTCCGATGCAAAGAATCCTGAGGAACAAGCATGACCGTCCAAACCATCTCCTCGGCCTATCGATATTGCAAAGCGCTCACGCAGCGTTCGGGCCCCCATTTCTCGATCGGGTTTCGCTTTCTTCCCCGTCGAAAACGCCAGGCGATTTATGCCGTCTATGCTTTTTGCCGCTATGCCGACGATATTGTAGATGAAGTACAACAGCAGCCGATGGAATCGCTGCTCAAATCCTGGGAAATGGAATTGGACCGCTGCTACGGTGGAACACCAACCCACCCGATCACCATCGCACTTGCCGACGCCCTTCGGCATTACCCGATCCCGAAAGACGGCTTTCTCGGTTTGATCGAAGGCTGCCGGATGGACCTCCGATGCAATCGCTACCCGACTTTTGAATCCTTGATGGTCTATTGCGATCTCGTCGCCACCACTATTCGCGATCTTTCCTTACCGATTTTCGGTTTTTCCGGTTCGCAAGCGCCGCCCCTCGGACGATCCCTTTCCACGGCGCTGCAATTGACCAATATCGTCCGCGATATTGGGGAAGACCTCGGGCGGGGCAGGATCTATTTGCCGTTGGATGAAATCCAGAGAATGGGTTATTCCGAATTCGAGCTGCTGCAACGGATTAAAAACGGTACATTTCTCAATTTGATGTCGTTTCAATGTAAACGGATTCGAGGATATTTCGACGAGGCGGCGAAGTTAATTCCCATGATCGATCCGGATGCGCAATTGGCCATCACCTTGATGCGAAATGTCTATGTTGCCCTGATCAATCGCATTGAGGCCAGCCCCTACGATGTACTGGATCGATCCATTCGGCTATCATTGAAGGAAAGAGGAAAGATCATCATACAGACGCTTGATCAAAGGGTCTCCTCCACTGATTAGGCAATCTGGCTTCCCATCCCTTTTGAAACAAGTAAGATAAAAAGGTTGTGAATGAATTTAATATTTCCTGAATGGATCGTGCCCGCTTTTGTGGGTATGACGATTCTTAAAGACGGCTTCCTGGTCATTCAATATTGAATTACTGTCCAATCAAAACAGGATTTGACTCCGTTTCCACAGCTGTGACATAATTTCTCCCAATTTTAGGGGTGCCAAAGCGGCTGAGAGTCCCGAAGACTTCGGGGCAACTCTTTGAACCTGATCTGGGTAATGCCAGCGAAGGGATTTGAGTTTTTATATGACTTGGCCGCACCTTTGGGTGCGGCTTTTTATTTGTACCCACAACGGAGGGGGATAATATGGAACAATCTCAAGTCAAGGGAAACGGCAAGGCATCGGTCCTGAATAAGGGCGATCATGGGACATTGACGATGGAGCCGCTGCCCGCTTCTCGTAAGGTCTATGTTGAGGGAAAACAATCGGGCGTCCAAGTCGCCATGCGGGAAATCGCCCTTTCTCCAACGAAGATCGGAGAGAACGCTCCCCTGCGCGTTTATGACCCCTCCGGTCCTTACACCGACCCTGAAGCCGCCATTGATATTCATAAAGGTCTCTCCCCGCTTCGTTCGGCCTGGATTGAGGGCCGAGGCGACGTCGAACGATTAGAGGGCATTTCGTCGGACTACGGACGTAAACGTGCGGCCGATCCAAAGTTGGAAGATATCCGATTTAAGCAAATGAAGCCTCCCCTCCGCGCCAAAGCGGACCACAACGTGACCCAGATTCATTACGCTAGAAAAGGCATCGTCACGCCGGAAATGGAATATATCGCCATCCGCGAAAACCAGATGCTCGCCGATGCCCTAACCGATGAGACGCGATCCGTGCAACACCCCGGCAATGCCTGGGGCGCGGGCATTCCGAAGGTCATCACCCCTGAGTTCGTTCGAGATGAAGTCGCCCGCGGCCGGGCCATTATTCCGGCCAACATCAATCATCCCGAATTGGAGCCGATGATCATCGGCCGAAACTTCCTCGTGAAGATCAACGCCAACATCGGGAACTCGGCCGTCGCCTCCTCCATCGATGAAGAGGTTGAAAAGATGATTTGGGCCACGCGCTGGGGCTCCGATACGGTCATGGATCTTTCGACGGGTGCGAACATTCACGAAACCCGCGAATGGATCATCCGCAACGCCCCCGTTCCCATCGGAACGGTCCCCATCTACCAAGCCCTCGAAAAAGTCAACGGCAAGGCGGAAGAGCTTACGTGGGAAATGTACCGTGATACCCTGATCGAACAGGCCGAACAAGGCGTGGATTACTTTACCATCCATGCCGGTGTCCTCCTGCGCTATGTTCCGCTGACCGCCAAGCGGGTGGCCGGTATCGTCTCCCGCGGCGGATCGATCCTGGCAAAGTGGTGTCTGGCCCACCACCAAGAAAATTTTCTTTATACGCACTTTGAAGAAATCTGCGAGATCATGAAGGCTTACGATGTGTCATTCAGTTTGGGTGACGGCCTCCGGCCCGGTGCGGTTGCCGATGCGAACGACGCCGCTCAATTCGGCGAACTGGAAACGCTCGGTGAGTTAACGAAGATCGCATGGAAACACGACGTGCAGACCATGATCGAGGGGCCCGGCCATGTCCCCATGCAGATGATTCATGTGAACATGGAAAAGCAGCTAAAAGAATGCGACGAGGCCCCCTTCTATACTCTGGGCCCCTTGGTGACCGACATCGCCCCAGGCTACGATCACATCACCTCCGGCATCGGGGCGGCCATGATCGGCTGGTACGGCTGCGCCATGCTTTGCTACGTCACCCCGAAGGAACATCTCGGCCTGCCCAACAAGGAAGATGTAAAGGAAGGGGTGATTACTTATAAAATCGCCGCCCATGCTGCCGACTTGGCCAAGGGCCACCCCGGCGCGCAAGCGCGGGACAACGCCCTCTCCAAGGCGCGCTTCGAATTTCGGTGGGAAGATCAATTCAACCTCTCCCTCGATCCGGAGACGGCGAAATCGTATCACGATGAAACACTGCCTGCGGAAGCGGCCAAGGTCGCCCATTTTTGTTCGATGTGCGGTCCGCATTTTTGTTCGATGAAGATCACGGAAGATGTCCGCAAATATGCCGAAGAAAAGGCCGTCGACGAAAAATCGGCACTTGAGTTGGGAATGATCGAGAAATCGGAGGAGTTTAAGGAGAAAGGATCCCAGGTTTATTTATAAGGTAGACCCTTATCTTTGTGCTTATAATAGAAACGTGAGGTAATCTTATGAAGCTAAAAGTAATCGTTCATGAGGCGGAAGAAGGTGGTTACTGGGCCGAAGTTCCATCAATTCCAGGATGTGCCACGCAAGGTGAAACATTTGACGAGCTCCTGAGTAATATATACGAGGCTGTCGAGGGTTGTCTATCCATAGACATAAAAAAAGACATAAAAAATGTCGAAATTACGGAAAAGGACAAGATCTTGGAGATTGCAGTGTGAAAGCGATTTCTGGAAAGGATTTCGTAAAGCTATTTGAAAAGAACGGTTGGGAATTGCGGCGTACAAAGGGCAGTCATCACATTTATGTAAAAGGGGGAAATCCAGAGCGGATATCTGTTCCCATACATGGAAATAAGCCATTAAAGTTAGGCCTTCTAAAGTATCTTTTGAAAGTCTCTGAAATCATTGAAAGCGAGTTATGACATTGATGCCGTATACACGGCATTGAGCCCGACTGGACTTCCGCCTAGAATCCGAAAAATGGTTCACCACGCATTCTTTGATGGAAAATTTAAATTGATACAGTGATAAAACATAAAGAGAAGTTTAATCACCACTATTAACAGTAATGGAGAC
>JBHHXH010000015.1:0-44712 GCA_046756925.1 Nitrospiria bacterium | reverse complement strand
TATAATACTCGTGCTGCCTATAGCAGCACCGCATTTTTCATCCCCGCCCTCCCGGGCGGGGCATTCAAATCCGTTTCCTCGTAAAGGATTGTAGATGAAAGCCTCAATGCGATGGGTGAATCATCTTGATGAATCATTGTGGGTGAAGGAGTGGTGGCCGAAACGATGGCAGGCATTGTCTGATGGGGGCGGATCCTAATTTTTACACCTATCCCGTCGCCCGAAGAAGCCCTTCGCATTGCTTCCCCACCAGCCGCTCCCGGCAGGGTTCAGTTCCCGGGACGTCGTTGGCGTAAAGCGCTTCAGATTGTACACTGGGGAAGAGTGTCCACAACCTCAGCTTTCCCGGAACTTCCGGAGCCTCAGCGCGTTGCTCAAGACACTGACGGAGGAAAGCCCCATCGCCGCAGCGCCCAAGATCGGCGAAAGCCGAATGCCCCAGATCGGATACAGCACACCCGCCGCCACCGGAATCAGGATGATGTTGTAGATAAAGGCGAAGAAAAGATTTTGTTTGATATTCGCGATCGTGGCCTGCGAAAGACGCAAGGCCGTGAGAATCCCCCGCAACTTGCCTCCGACCAGGGTCATGTCGGCCGCCGCCAGGGCGATATCCGTGCCGGTGCCGATGGCCATGCCGATATCGGCCTGGGCGAGAGCCGGAGCGTCATTGATGCCGTCGCCCACCATCGCAACCCGGTGCCCCGCTTTTTGAAGTTGTTTGATCCGTCCGGCTTTTTCGTGCGGTAAGACCTCAGAGATCACCTGGTCGATGCCGACGGATTTCGCGATTGCCTCGGCCGTCTTTTTTCGATCGCCGGTCAATAGAATCACTTGCAAACCCTGCCTGTGCAGCTCGGCCACGACCTCTTTTGCGCCCTCCTTGACGGTATCGGCCACGGCGATGATGCCGAGACAGCGCTCACCGAGGGCAAGGAACATGGGGGTTTTCCCCGCATCCGAAAGCCGATCGGCCTCAGATTGAAAGCCTTCAAGCACAATGCCTTCCTCTTCAAGCCAGCGGGCGGTGCCGAGTCGTACTTCTCTTTGGGATACGGTTGCCCGAACCCCCTTTCCGGGGAAAGCCTTGAATTGTTCCGCCTGAGACGGGGAAATCCCTTCCGATGCCGCGGCCTTCAAGATCGCCTCGGCAAGGGGGTGCTCCGATCCCTCCTCGGCGCTTGCGGCATGAAAAAGGAGGGTGTGCCGTTCATCCGTATTGCAGACAATGTCGGTAACGATCGGCTTGCCGTGGGTGAGGGTGCCTGTTTTATCGAAGACGACGGCGTCGATGCGCCGCGCCTCTTGAAGCACATCGCCGCTCTTAATCAAGATTCCGCACTCGGCCCCTCGGCTGATCCCGATCATGACGGAGGTGGGCGTTGCCAAACCCAGTGCACAGGGACAAGCAACGATCAAGACGGCCACCGCGGTAAAGAGGGCATGGGTCAATGCCGGCTCCGGACCGATGAAGTACCAAATAAAGAAGGAAAGGGCGGCGATCACGATGACGGCCGGTACAAAGACGCCGGCGATTTGGTCTGCGAGTTTGGCGATCGCCGGCTTGGTTCCCTGGGCCTCCTCGACGAGACGGATAATTTGGGAGAGGGCCATCTCCGCGCCGACCTGCTGGGCCTCGAAGAGGAAGCGGCCGGTTTGATTCATCGTGCCCCCGACGACGTGGTCGCCGACTTGCTTCTCCACCGGCAGACTTTCCCCGGAGATCATCGATTCATCGATGGACGAATAGCCCTCAATGATTTCACCATCGACGGGAACCTTTTCTCCCGGCCGAACAACAATGCGATCACCGACCGAAACCTCCGACAAGGGCACTTCCGTCTCCAGGCCGTCGGATCCGATGAGACGCGCCGTCTTGGCTTGGACCCCCATCAGTTTTCGTATGGCGTCGGAGGTTTTTCTTCGCGCCCGTTGTTCGAGCAGCCGTCCAAGGAGGATGAGGGTGATGATGGCCGAGGCGGTATCGTAGTAGACGTCCGGGGCCATGCCGCCCGACTCGAAAATGACCGGCAGAAAGGTGGCGACAAGACTGTAGAAATAAGCGGCCGAAGTGCCGACGGCAATGAGGGTGTTCATATCGGAACTGCGATGCCTGGCCGCCGCCCAGGCGCCCCTGTAAAACTGCAGGCCAGCCCAAAATTGGACCGGCGTGGCCAACAAGCATTGCAGGAAATGGATGGTCGCGGGTCTCAGGTTGATGACGGCCCCGCCATGCATGATCCCAAAGATCGAAAGGGTTAAGATCCCTGCCCCCATCAGCTTTCGTTTCAGTGCGGCCTCCTCCTTTTTTTCTTGACGCGTCTCGGACGTTGCATCGCCTTCTATTTCAAGGGGCTGATATCCTCCCGCCCGAATCGCCACCTTAAGACCCGAGACATCGATGAGTGTCGGGATGAAAACGATGGATGCCCGCGCTGTCGCTAGATTGACGGAGGCTTGCACTACCCCGCGTGTCGATTGCAGGGCGCGTTCTATTTTCGAAACGCAAGAGGCGCAAGACATTCCGACGATCTTGAGCGCCTTTTCCTCGGTTTGAATGTCGTAACCGATGAGGCGGGTTTTATCGATCAGCGTCGTAATAAGCAACCCGGGGGGACCTTCGGCCGTGAATTGGACGGTTGCCTTTCCGGTGGCAAAGTTGACGGAAACATGCTTGACGCCGGGAAGCGATGCAAGTCCTTTTTCGACCCGTGCCGAGCATGCGGCGCAAGTCATTCCGGTGACCGGCAAGTCGATGCGCATGTCTTTCGTTTCGATAACGGTCATCTATGCATCCTCATCAACCATCATGCCATGTCTACCATCATACCATTGGGCGAGCTTGTTGGGAGAAACACCCATGAAATAGGCACTGAGGATCAATAGATTTCGAAAACTGGTCCTAAGATAACCGTGCCGTTTCCATCTTCTTGCAGACGTGCAGACCGCCTCGTTGAGTAGGACGATTCGGCCCATCCCTTTGAGTCGCCGAAAAAAATCGACATCCTCCATCAATGATATCTCACGATAGCCTCCCATCGCCTCAAAGGTATGCTTTCGGACGAAATATCCCTGGTCCCCATAGGGCAGTTTCATTAAACAGGAACGGATGTTGGCCATCCATGACACAAACCTTAAAAATAAGTGGGGAGAATCGATGGACAAACGGAAGGCACCTCCAACGATATCCGGCTGTTGAAGGGCCTGTCGAATACGGTCGAGGGGAGCGGCAGGCAGGCGGCTATCGGCATGCAGGAAGAGTAGGATATCTCCGGTGGCGTGTTTCGCTCCTGTGTTCATTTGCCTTCCTCTGCCCCGGGGCGCTGTGGCGATGACCCGGCAGGTTTTCAACTGGGGCGGGCTCGCCCATTTTCTTAATATGTGTTCCGTCGCATCACGGCTTCCCCCATCGACGCAAATGACCTCGTGGAAGGGAATGGGATCGAGATGGGCGAAAAACGACTCAAGCGTCGGCGACTCGTTGCGGATCGGCACAACCAAGGAAATTTTGGGGTCCGGTCCATCAGAATCGGGCGTCAAGTAGGAATCGGCTCTTGCCTTGCCCGTGAAATCGCCCGATCGCTTTTCTTTCAATTGCTTATCCTTGACATCCAGCGGGCGGCTGATATGTTTATTCTATTGAAACAATTTCCCTAATCTGATTATAATACGATCTGTTTTTTTCTGTAAAGAAAGGTCTCTTTAAGTTGGTCGCCCAGGAGGGGGGGATAGACTTTTCCGCATCCTATCCCAAGGCAAATATCCTAAATAGATTTATCGCGAAGTTTCTAGACTTTCTAGTCGTTTCTGCTATAGGTCAGATTCCGCTTCAAAGCAGTTATTTGGCTGCGCTTTCCTATCTCCTCTTATCGGATGGTTTTTCCGGCGGAAGAAGCTTAGGAAAACAACTGATCGGCCTTCAGGCGGTGGTTTCCGACCACCAAAAGGCAGTCACATTCAGGGAATCGGTGATTCGGAATTTTCCACTCGGTATTGGCTTCCTTCTGATGGAAACCCCCTGGATTGGATGGTTCCTCGGTTTTTGCGTGCTCGGGTTCGAATCGCTCTTACTGATCGGAAACCCAAGGGGGAATCGTTTTGGAGACGAACTGGCCGGCACACAGGTGATCGAACAGAAAGACACTGAATCATTGGAAAAAGAACGGGGAGTACATGGGGCTGACAAATAACATATTGGGATGGTTTTCGAACGACCTGGCCATTGACCTCGGAACCGCCAATACGCTCGTCTATTCGAGAGGAAAGGGGATCACCATTAACGAACCCTCTGTGGTGGCGATCGAGCAAAAATCGGGGACGGTGGTTGCGATCGGGAAAGAAGCGAAACGGATGCTGGGGAGAACCCCGGGAAATATAGAAGCCATCCGTCCGATGCGAGACGGCGTCATCGCCGATTTTGAAGTGGCCGAGAAGATGTTGAGCTATTTCATACGGAAGGCGCACAACCGTTCCACCTTTGTACGACCGAGGGTCATCATCGGTATTCCGGCCAAAATTACACAAGTGGAACAACGCGCGGTTCGGGATTCCGCTGAATTGGCCGGGGCGAGAGAAATTTATCTCATCGAACAGCCGATCGCGGCGGCGATCGGCGCCGGGTTGCCGATCGCCGAGCCCTCCGGAAATATGGTGGTGGATATCGGAGGGGGCACGACGGATATTGCGGTCATCTCACTGGCGGGCATCGTGTATTCCGAATCCGTTAAAACCGCCGGCGACAAGATGGATGAGGCGGTTGTCAGCTATATTAAAAGAAAATATAACCTCCTCATCGGCGATCACATGGCCGAACAAATTAAATTCGAAATCGGCTCCGCCTATCCTTTGGCTGAAAAACGGACCTTGATGATCAAGGGAAGAGATCTCATTTCCGGCATCCCCAAAACCTTGGTGGTTGAAGATGGAGAAATCAGAGAGGCCCTCGCCGACCCTGTGGCGACGATCGTCAACGCCATTAAAATCGCCCTGGAGAATACGCCGCCGGAATTGGCGGGGGACATCATCGACCGAGGCATTGTACTCGCGGGGGGCGGGGCCTTGCTTCACGGCTTGGACGTTCGGGTCCGAGAAGAAACGAACCTGCCGATTATCACCGTCGACAACCCACTCACGACCGTTGTCCTGGGTACCGGAAAAGCCCTCGATCAAATCAGTCTCCTCCGCAGAATCGCAATCGCCTCTCAATCCAACCTGTGATCACGAACGGGTTTGATACCCTTCCCTTAATGGCGCTTCCGTTTCGCATGCGGGACGGGCAACCGGTCTTTTTCTAGGCAATAAATTCTAGGCAATAAAATGGTTTATCTGTCCAACCGATTGAAAAAACTTTTTTATCTTTTATTTTCCCTGGGAACCGCTTTTCTTCTTTTTTCTCCCGATCTACAGAAAAAACCCTTGCAATGGATCAGCGTGCCGGTCGGTTCAGCCGTATACTATATGCAAATCGGGACGGATTCTTTTTTTAATCGACTGCGGAGCGTTTGGGATGACTACCTGCACCTGGTTGACGTTGAAGGAAGAAATCGTCAGCTTCGTCGAACGATCGCATTCTTGGAAGGGGAAAATAACGCACTCAGGGAGAAGAGCCTGCTGGCAAACCGTCTTATGAAGCTGCTGAATTACCAGGAACATTCGAAGATTCATGCCACTGCGGCCGCCGTCATCGGACGAAAACCATCTCAATGGTTCGACACCATTTTAATTAATAAAGGGGAATCGGACGGTATCGCTGTGGACATGGGCGTGATTATTCCTCAGGGGGTGGTCGGCAAGGTGGTTCACACGGGTGCGCACTATTCGCAAGTCCTGCTTGCTTCCGACCGCAACAGCGCCATCAGCGCAACGGTGCAGCGAACGCGTGAGCAGGGGATCGTACAAGGAGACGATGCGGGGTCGGCCCGATTAAAATACCTCCCGCACGATTCCAAGATCGATATTGGAGATCAGTTGATTACTTCGGGTTTGGAAGGCAGCTTTTCAAAAGGCCTCATCATCGGTCGCGTCGCGGAGATTAGCGGGAGGGAAGAAGAAATGTTTCTTAAAATCAAGATCATCTACGAGATCGATTTAGATCGAATTGAGGAAGTGCTGATCATCCAATCGATTCAAGACCAAAGATAAACGGTTGCGGGATGGGCAAAACAGGGAAATATGAGGAGGTTTTTTTCTTTCAATTACAATAAATGGATGGTTATTTAAAATGGATATTCCGGATCTTGATTTTTCTTTCGGTCATTCCAATCCAAACCCGCGTGTTGGATGCCGTGCAAATTTGGGGAGTCAAACCGGATTTGGCCTATGTCATTGCCTTCGTTCGCGGGTGGTACTGGGGAGCGCTCAGCGGGCTCTACTGGGGATTGGCGCTGGGCGGGCTGATCGATTTTTTTTCGATGGGCGTTTTGGGCGTCGGGTTTATTCATAAGGGGATCGTCGGTTTTATCGCCGGACTGTTGGGCAGATCATTTCTCCATCTATCTTACCTTGTGCATCTATTTATTTTCCTCCTGATCTCGGTGCTTCACGATCTATCGGGAACGCTTTTCGTTCATGGTTTTGGACAGGATGGGTTTGAAGCGGTGCGGATGGAAGCGATCGTAATCCGGGCATGCTATAATGCACTGCTTGGGATGGTGTGTCTACGAATGTTTCGAAACAAGATCAATAAAAAAGGAGCCGTGGCCTATGGGAGGACGATATTTTCCTGAGGAAGACCGGACCTTAGAGAACAAGATCTATCGTTTTTTCGCATTGATCCTCATCGGTCTCTTATTGCTCCTCTTTCGCGCATGGGACCTCCAAGTCGTCAACGAAAAACACTATCTCGATCTTTCGGAAAACAACCGCCTCCGTTTGATCGAAACGCCGCCGCCCCGAGGCCGAATATACGATCGTCACGGCAAACTGCTGGTGAACAACGTTCCCAGCTTTAATCTTTACTTGGTGCGCGCCGATATGCCGGCGCACGAAAATATCGTCCAACGCCTTACCCGATTTGCCAAGATCGAGCCGGGAAAAGTGCTCCGCAAATTGGAAAGTGAAAACGGGGATCCCTATCGTCCGATTAAGATTAAGGAAGATCTCACCATTCGAGAAGTGGCCCAAATAGAAGGACATGGCTTGGAACTGCCGGGCGTAAAAATAGAAGCGGAGTTTAAACGCCATGCCGTTTCGGGGATGCTGGGAGCGCATCTGCTCGGTTATGTCGGAGAAATCACTCAGGTACAACGATCGATGGAACGATACCAAGGAATTAAAGCCGGCACGATTATCGGACAATATGGGGTTGAGCATACATACGATGCTATCCTTCAGGGCGTCCCCGGGGGGAAACGTATCGAAGTCGACGTGTTGGGACACGAAAGGCAGGTCGTACACGAAAAACACCCTCAGAGAGGAGATGACATTTACTTAACCCTCGATCTTCGCGTGCAAAAAACGGCCGAAGCGGCGCTGAACAATCGTCCGGGTGCGATCGTTGCGATCGACCCCAGAAACGGAGAGATATTGGCGATGGTCAGCCACCCGTCCTTCGATCCAAATATTCTCTCCAAAGGGGCTTCCTCGGAGGCTTGGAAGGCATTGCTTGAGGACGAGAAACGCCCTTTGACGAATCGGGTCATCCAAGGACAGTATCCTCCCGGCTCGATATTCAAGATCATTGTTGGTACGGCCGTATTGGATATGAAGCTGGCTGACCCAGCGGATCAAATAGAATGCAAAGGGTTTATCCGCTTGGGAAGGCGTGATTTCAGAGATTGGAAAGTGGGAGGTCATGGGTGGGTCGATCTCCGTCGTTCATTGGTGGAGTCCTGCGATATCTATTACTATGAAAAGGGCCGCGAACTGGGCGTCGATACGATCGCTAAATATTCTCGCATGTTCGGTCTTGGATCTCCCACGGGAATCGATCTGTCTTTCGAAAAAGGGGGGCTGATCCCGACGACCGAATGGAAGCGGCGCGTCCAAAACGAACCATGGTATCCGGGAGAAACACTCTCCGTCGCCATCGGTCAGGGTTTTGTATCGACCACGCCGCTTCAACTGGCGACGGCGCTGGCCGCCGTGATCGGGCAAGGGGTCTGGCACACGCCGCATATTTTTTTGAAGTCTCGTGAATACAAAACCGGTGTAATTTGGGAACGGGAGACGGATGCAGGAAAAAGTCTTCCCGTTTCGGTACAAACCCTTCGAACCATCCGAGATGCTTTGACCGCCGTCGTTTCGGATGAGCGGGGCACCGGTCGAAAAGCGCGTTCCCAAATCGTTTCCATCGGTGGGAAAACGGGAACGGCACAGGTGGTTGGACGCACTAAAATCATGAAAGAAGTGGGAGAAAAATCAGGCGAAATCCCTGAAGCCTTCCGTGACCATGCCTGGTTTGCCTCATTTGCACCGGTCGATC
This sequence comes from Nitrospiria bacterium, assembly GCA_046756925.1. Classification (GTDB taxonomy): domain Bacteria; phylum Nitrospirota; class Nitrospiria; order SBBL01; family JAADHI01; genus JAJDBU01. The sequence continues at coordinate 36,290 of JBHHXH010000015.1, read as the reverse complement.
ATCCCGAGATCGCGGTGGTCGTTCTGGTGGAGAACGGAGGCCATGGAGGGGCGACGGCTGCGCCGATTGCAAAGCGTGTCATCGAAAGCTACTTTAACACCGAGGATGACATGCCCGAGGATAACATGCCGATGATGGTTGGAGACAGTTAATGGCGGACCACCGTATGATTTCAGGTTATGACCGTTTTCTCTTCTTGGTGCTCTTCCTCATCCTCGGCATCGGTGTGCTTTCGATTTACAGCGTGACCGAAGGAATTCTCCCATCCCAAGGTACGCCGCTGTACTTAAAACAGATCCGCTGGATTATCTTAGGATGGATCGTCTTTCTGGTCATGGCTTGGGTCGATTACAAGGAAATGGTGCGCTTCGCTTATCCGATCTATTTCGTGACGGTTATTTTCGTTGTGCTCGTCCCACTGGTCGGGCGATCCGGCATGGGAGCGAAGCGGTGGCTGACCCTTGGATCCTTTTCCTTTCAACCCTCTGAGTTGGCCAAGATCGGCATTCTCCTCGCCTTGGCGAAATATTTCTCGCTGAATGCCACCAAGGGCGGCCTTGATTTAAAAAGGTTGCTGATGTCCGGTGGCTTTCTCATGATACCGGGCTTCTTTATATTGAGACAACCCGATCTGGGTACGGCCTTATCCATCTCCTCTATTTTTTTTAGTATGGTGTTTGTCATGGGCTTACGTTCTAAGTTTTTGATTTATTTTTCGCTGATCTCCTTGATGCTCTCCCCGTTTATCGGTCATTTTTTTTGGAATCAATTAAAAGATTACCAAAAAAAACGGATTTTCACCTTTATAAATCCTGCGGAAGACCCGACGGGCACCGGCTACCAAATTATACAATCGAAGATTGCCATCGGGTCGGGCGGTCCGTTCGGTAAGGGTCTCTTTGGAGGAACACAAAGCCAGCTCAGGTTTTTGCCGGAACGTCATACCGACTTTATCTTTTCCGTTTTTGCGGAACAGTGGGGTTTTCTGGGCGTTTTTCTCTTATTTCTTCTCTTTTTCCTGGTCATACTATGGGGAATCGAGATCGCCACGATGTCGAAGGACCTCCTTGGGTCATTGATCGCCGTCGGCATTATCGGTATATTTTCTTTTTATTTTTTTGTCAATGTCGGGATGACACTCGGTGTGATGCCCGTCGTGGGGGTGCCCTTGCCTCTGGTGAGTTACGGCGGCAGCGCTATGGTCACGATGCTGGGCATGCTGGGGCTGTTGTTGAATATTAAAGTGAGAAGAATCATCCGATGACCGATCTCGTGTTAGTCAAAAACCGAATTGGAACCCTCTTGTTAAACCGGGGTAAACCCGATGGTCTTGAGGATTTGTGAATTTTGGAAAGGAAGGCCCGTCGGACGACCGTCGGATGTCTTCGGATGGGCTTACGATCGGTCGATGAACGGATTCGCAAAACATTTCTCGTAGAGATGAGGATGGAATGAAAACTGAGATTATCATCAATGCCGCACCCGAAGAAGTGCGTGTCGCGTTAATCGAAAATAAAATGGTCACGGAAATCTATTTCGATCGAAAGAAGGAGCGGGGTATCATCGGCAATGTTTATAAAGGAAAAGTGGTCAAAGTCTTGCCGGGAATGCAGGCGGCCTTTATCGATATCGGTACGGAAAAGGCCTCTTTTCTGTATGTTGCGGATATCATGACCAAGAAAGAGGTCGAAGACCCAGAAAACGGAACGCTCGAAGAGGATGACGATGTCGGACTCGACCTCGACGCGGAAGAAGACGCGGAACCGGAATTGGCGGAACCCATTCCCGTCCGAAGCCGATCGAAAAAAAGGCCCAACAAAGGCATCGAAGAACTCTTAAAGGAAGGACAGGACATTATCGTGCAAGTGACAAAGGAGCCGATCGGGACAAAAGGGCCCCGGGTCACCACCTATGTGTCTCTCCCGGGCCGCTATCTTGTGTACATGCCGATGGTGAACCACGTTGGCGTTTCAAGACGGATCGAACAGGAAGACGAACGTCAGCGGCTCAAAGAAATGATCCGCCGCTTGAGAAAAAAAGGCTGTGGCTATATCGTCCGTACGGTCAGCGACGGGACCACAGAAGATGAGTTTAAGCAGGATATCGACTTTCTCGAAGTGGTTTGGCAAGGGATTTTGGAGAAGAATGCGAAGTTGAAAGCGCCGTCTTTACTCCACAACGATCTCGACTTAATTTTCAGGACCGTCCGAGATTTATTTACCAAGGAGGTCGACCAGCTGGTGATCGATTCACGGCCGGATTATGATCGTATCAAGGATTTTGTCGGCACTTATCTTCCCGATTTTCTCACGCGCTTGAAGTTATGGGAAAAAGACGAACCGGTCTTCGATGCTTACGGAGTGGAAGTAGAAATTTCCAAAGCAAGGAACCGCCGGGTTTGGCTGAAATCCGGCGGTTACATCGTGATCGATCGCGCCGAGGCGCTGACCGTGATCGATGTGAATACGGGGCGTTTTGTGGGAAAACGGGATCTTGAGGAAACCATTTTTAAAACGAACCTCGAAGCCGTAAAAGAAATCGCTTATCAGGTGAGGTTCCGTAATATCGGCGGGATTATCATTATCGATCTCATCGACATGGAAAAGGAACGCAATCGCGATAAAGTCATGCAGTCCCTAAACGAGTCGCTGTCGAACGATAAGGCGCGGACCCATGCGCTCAAAATATCGGATTTGGGGCTGGTGCAAATATCGCGTGAACGAACGCGGGAAGACATTATTCGAACACTTTGCGAACCTTGTCTTTATTGCGATGGAAAAGGCTATACGAAATCTCCCGTCACCATGTGCCATGAATTGTTTCGAGAAATAAGGCTTATCGGCGCCTCACCACGGGATAAAAAAATTATCATCGGCGTCCACCCTTCCGTGGCGGCGCTCCTTTATGACGAGGCGCGGTCCGATATCGAAGCCCTCGAAAAACAGTACCGCAAGAAGATCATCATCAAAGCCGATTCCAACCTCCATTTAGAACAGTTCGACATCGTAAGCTTGTGAACGTATTGACTGGAAAGCCCCGGTCTTATCCAATTCTCAAATCCGGTGCGAGGTTTCTGGCGACTGGGATAGGAAACCAAAAATCATGAAGCCACCGATCGAAGGGTCGTCGGATGATCGCGTCGAAGACAGGACAAAAAATACACAGCCGACTCGAAAACAGGTATTGACAATTGCAGGATCGGATTCCGGGGGCGGCGCAGGCATTCAAGGCGACATCAAGGCGATAGAGGCCAATGGCGCTTATGCGATGTCGGTATTAACATCCGTTACCGCGCAAAATACGATCAAGATGACGGCCACTTTCGATTTGCCGCTTTGGCTGATTGAGGCGCAAATGAAGGCGGTGTTCGAAGATTTTGACGTTTCGGCGGTCAAAACGGGGATGCTGGCTTCCAAGGTCATCGTCAAACGGGTTTCGGACCTTTTGAAACAGGTTTCATTCAAGCATCTTGTGGTCGACCCGATAATGACATCCAAAACGGGTCACGCGCTCTTGCAACCCGATGCCTTGTCCGTTTTGATATCCGATCTGATTCCCATGGCAACCCTGTTGACCCCGAACGTCCCCGAGGCGGAACGCTTGGCCAACACAAGCATCCATACGATTGCTGATGGAAGACGCGCTGCCGAAAAGATCAAAGATCTGGGATGTCGGGCCGTGCTGATTAAAGGGGGACATCTTCCGGAGGCGCCCGGTTGCGACATTCTCTTCGATGGAAAAGAGATCAGACTGTATGAAGCACCTTTTTTCGATACGCCTCATACGCATGGAACCGGCTGTACTTTTTCTGCTGCGATCGCGGCGCAGCTCGCGATCGGAAAACCCTTGCACCGCGCTGTATCCGATGCCAAACGTTATGTCGGCAACGCGATTCGTCATCCGCTCGGCATCGGACACGGACAAGGTCCCACCAACCATTTTTATTTCTTAGATGAGATGCGCCCCAATTGAATGGGATGACCTATCCCGAGATTATTTTCACGCAGTGCAATTTCCGATCGCCTAGCCATCTCGATCCGGCACGATGCCCAGGGAGGGCTGTTTCTGTATGCGATAAACGACAAGGTCAACCCATTCCCCTTTTTTCGTAAGCCTTGTCCGAAGGATTTCTTCCTCTTGCATCCCCAGTTTTTCAAATACGCGGATCGAAGCACGGTTGTGTGGAAATGATCGCGCTTCAACCGTGTCTAAATGCATCCTCTCAAACCCAAAGGCAATGACAGCCTTGGCGGCTTCGGTCATGTATCCACCATTTCGGTAATTGTGCTTCAAGATAAAACCGAGCTCGGCCAATGGGCGCCGCCGCACCCATCGAATATAACCGATACTTCCGATCACCTGCTTGGATGTCTTCATGATGATCCGCCAGTTGCTCGGAAGCCCCGGACAATCGGTCTCGGAAGACGGCTGACTTTTATCGTTGAAGATCGGATGACGCGGATGGGAGGGCGCAACCAGCTCGAGACGCTCCGTCTTTAAAGGGGGGGGGATCCAAACCATGATCACCCACACCCTTCATTCAGAGGGATTCCGCTTGCCTTTGTGGGATGAATTGACCTAGAATTGTTTAAGATTCCCATTTGCTTACAGAAAAATGTGCCGATGATATTGTATCTAATCCTATACCGGTGTATATTGATCTTCCTTTTCTTATCGGCCATCCTTGCTTTTTTTTGGGCCATTCAAGGTTATCGAAAAGATATTAGAAAGCAAAACATCCGAAAAAAAGGAAGTATCGATCACGACATGCTGCGGTTTTTACAAGCGCTATATGCGGAGGGAGAGATCGATAAAGAGGAATACGAGGCCCGGAAAAAAAATCTCGCTGCATGAACGCTGCAGTATCGATCAGAATATGTCGGCCTCTTCCCCCATTTGTTATCCTTAAAGAGACGTCATACCCATATTCAGCACACGCTATCCAATCAGGTCATTGGTCTTAACTTTTTCATAAGGAGGTTTGTATGTCCGATATGCTCATTGTTAGTTCGAAAGTGCGACAGTTCGTTCGGGATAAGGCCCAATTCAACACGTCCAGCGAATTTCTGGAGGCCTTAAGCAAACATGTCGAATCGCTTTGCCTGGACGCAATAGAACGGGCCAGAACCGGCAAACGCAAAACCCTTAAGGAACGCGATATTTCTTAACCGATTTTTAGGCGCTTCTCTCCAAGCCTTTCTATTCGCATCATTGATCGACGTGCTTTCTCATGATATCGACGTCCTACTGTATCGGTGATCCTGATCAAAATTCCCTCGGATCTATTTAACGATCATAAGGGAAAACGTGCCTGATTGTCCAACGCCATTGACACCTTGGGTGCAAGATGATGCGGATGGAAATCAGTATCGAACTCGGAACCGGTTCCGAGTTGTTTCGAATAATCGGTTGCAGATCGATTCTTATCCAAAAAAACCTGTGTTCTACACTCAATCTTTTAGTAGAGGGGTCTGAGGTTCTCGAATCCGAAGTCCTTGTTTCGGCGTAGGATTTTGACGCTCCAGTTTCTGTCGTATTTTCCCATAAGAAAAGCGACATGCAGAAAAAAGCGACAAACTGATTGACAGAATTCTGTACGCTATTCATGCTTTGAGTTATCCATTCAAAGATGAGTGACATCCGGAGAGATCGAAAAGAATTCAAAAGGCAAATGAGTGGTGGAGAATAGGAAAAACGGGATGTTTCAGAACCGGTTTGCTTTGTGGGATGTTAAAGAAAGCCAGGGGTGATTAATATCTAACCGGCCCTACCCCGCTGCCTCTTCGAAGCCGCATGCCTTGTTTCGGCAGACGATTTTCACGCCTTTGTTGCGGTCGTATTTTTCGACGAGAAAGGGCTCCTTGCATTTCGGGCAGGGGCGGTTGACCGGGCGGTCCCATAGGGCGAATTTACAGTCGGGATAGTTGCTGCAGGAGTAGAAGGTTTTGCCGCGGCGGCTGCGCTTTTCGGTTAAATTCCCGCCGCAATTTTCTTCGGGACAGGTGACGCCGATGCTGATCGGCTCCGTGTGCTGGCAGTCCGGATAACCGGAACAGGCGAGAAAACGCCCGAAGCGGCCCCGTTTAATCATCATCGCCTTCCCGCATAATTTACAAGCGATATCGGTTTTGGTCTCTTTGGAGACGATTTTGACCGCGCCTTCGCTTTCGACGAACTCCTTGGTGTTCTTACAATCCGGGTACCCGGAGCAGGCCAGGAAACGCCCGAAGCGGCCCCACTTAATGACCATCGTTTTTTCGCATTTTTCGCAGACGATATCGGTCGGCTGCGCCTCCCGCTTGACATCCCGCATCTCCGTCTGGGCCTTCTCGAAGTTCTTGCTGAAGGGCTCGTAAAACCATCGGATCGTTTCGGTCCAATCCTTTTCCCCTTCCTCGATCTCATCGAGCGCCTGTTCCATTTGGGCGGTGAAAGCGACATTCACGACCCGCGAAAAATGGTCCACCAGGAGATCGTTTACCGTGTTTCCCAGATCGGTCGGATAAAAACGGGCCTCTTTTTTTTCGACGTATTTCCGGTCTTGAATCGTCGAAATAATGGCGGCGTAGGTGCTGGGACGGCCGATCCCCTTCTCCTCCAAGTCACGAATGAGCAGGGCCTCGTTGTAGCGGGGCGGCGGCTGGGTGAAGTGCTGCTTCGGGTCGAGTTGTTGCAGGGTCAATGCGTCTCCGACGGACAGGACAGGCAGGGTCATATCTCCGTCCGGGACCTCCGGCTGACCATTGCCGTTTTTATCCTTTCCTTCGGTGTAGACGACCGTAAATCCCGGAAAACGAACGACCGACCCAGTGGCCTTGAGGAGATAGTCTCCGGCCGCGATTTCAATCCGAGTGACATCGAGAATCGCCGGGCGCATTTGGCTGGCAACAAATCGCTTCCAAATGAGTTGATAAAGAAGAAATTGATCGTGGGTTAAGTCGCTTCGAAGGCCTTCGGGGTCCCGCTCGACGGCCGTCGGCCGGATGGCTTCGTGACCCTCCTGGGCGCCCTTCTTGCTTTTATACACGTTCGGAGATTCCGGCACATAATCCGCGCCATATCGATTACGGATCCAGCTGAGCGCTTCGTTTTGAAAATCGGGTGAGATGCGAACGGAATCGGACCGCATATAGGTAATCAACCCGACGGCTCCTTCGGAAGCGAGATTGACGCCTTCGTAGAGTTGCTGGGCCAGCATCATTGTTTTCTTCGGCGTGAAATGAAGCTTTCTCGCGGCTTCCTGCTGAAGCCGGCTGGTGATAAAGGGCGGGGTGGGGTTGCGTTTCCTTTCTTTTTTCTCCACCTTCGAGACCACAAAAGATGCGTCCTGTAAGGCCTGGACGAGGTCATTGGCTTGCGTTTCGTTTTGAATCTTGAGGGTTTCCTCGCCCTTCTGGATCAGGCGTGCGGAAAAGGGAGGGGGATTCGATCCTTCAAGGTTTGCGTCGATGGTCCAATATTCTTCCGGAACAAAAGCCAGCACCTCTTTTTCGCGTTCGCAAATCAAGCGGACGGCGACCGATTGCACCCGGCCCGCGGAAAGCCCGCGCCGGACCTTGTCCCAGAGCAGTGGGCTGATCTTGTAGCCGACGATGCGGTCCAGTATCCGTCGCGCCTGTTGTGCATTGACGCGGTTCATGTCGATGTCCCCGGGAGACGCGATGGCCTCCTTGACCGCCTTTTTCGTAATTTCGTTAAAGAGGACCCGGTAAATCCGATCGTTGTGGGGTTTCAGGGCTTGGGCGATATGCCAGGCGATGGCTTCGCCTTCCCGGTCCGGGTCGGGGGCGAGAAAGACCTGGTCGGCCTGTTTCGCCGCCTTTTTAATTTCGTTTAAGATCTTGGTCTTGCCTTTAACGACAATGTATTCCGGCTGGAAACCCTTGTCGATATCGACGCCGAAACGCGATTTGGGAAGATCGATTAAATGGCCGATGGAGGCCATCATTTTATATTTTCTTCCAAGGTACTTCGTAATGGTCTTCGCCTTGGCGGGGGATTCGACGATGACCAGCGATCTCCCCTTCATGGTCTTCTCTACCTTTTTGGCCACCTTGGCCTCCCAAACCTGTTTTTAAACGATGTGCGCAAACAAAAGATCTGGTTGCAATGTCATTATTATAACCGCGATTTCGTGAGGGTCAATCATTCGTAATCCCAAACCTTCGGCTATATTTTAACATAATACTGACCGGACATCTGACGGACAGCCCCTTTCAACTCAAGGCCCAGAAGCAGCCCCGAAACCCGTGAAGCGCCCTTGTCGCTCTCCTCGATCAATTGGTCGATATGTTTGGGTTCAAACGATAGGGAACGGTATATCGTCTCTTCCTCCATATCGAGGGGCGGGGTTTTGGCTTCGATGGATGCCGAAGACCGCGATGATTGCGGAAGCACCTCTTCCAAGATATCTTCTATTTTTTGAACCAATTTTGCACCCGAGGCGATGAGCCGATGAGGCCCCGCACTCATCTCGGAAAACACCGATCCCGGTACCGCAAAAACCTCTCTTCCCTGATCCAGTGCAAGGCGGGCGGTGATCAAGGAACCGCTCTTTAAGCTGGCCTCGACCACGAGGCAGCCAAGAGAAAGCCCGCTGATGATGCGGTTCCTTTGCGGAAAATGGTGGGCCTCAGGAGGCGTTCCAACGGGGAATTCGGAGAGGAGTGTCCCTTGCTCGGACATTTCCGTATACAATCGTTTGTGCTCGGGCGGGTAGAGACAGTCGATCCCGCAGCCTAAGACCGCAATTGTATGTCCGCCTGCGGAAAGGGCCGCGCGATGCGCAAAACCGTCGATGCCCCGCGCAAAACCGCTGACCACCGTCATCCCCTGTTGGACAAGGCCGCTGCAGAGCTTTTCCGTGACAGACTTCCCATAGGGGCTCGTCTTCCGAGATCCGACCACGGCGATCGGATGCCGGACGCAATCCTCGTTTAAAGGCCCTTTGACATACAGGATGGGCGGTGGGTCATAGATGGCGGCGAGCAAGGCGGGATAGTCCGGATCGTTGAGACTCAACAGGGAGGCGCCTGTTTTCTCGATTTTGTCCAGTTCACGATCGGCCGCCTCGAAGTCCGAGACCTTGTGGATCTCCCGCACGCCGCTTTCAGACAGACCTTCCACCAGAAGCAGCGCGGCCTTTTTGGCATTGAAGACGGCTTCCGGATGCTTGAAGGTATCGATCAGGCGTTTATAGAGGACATTGCCAATGCCCGGCACCTGTTTTAATGCCAACCAGCTACGGTATTTTTCCATCATGCACTACGAAAAGGGGCTACTTTATACAGAAGCATCATCGACAGTCAAGCCCAAAACCCTCGAGGCATATCTGGTCGGAGACACTGAAACAACTGTTTTAAGATCCGATATATCTCCGATGCACGCGCGGGCCGATGCCGCAAAGGATTTCATAGGGATGCGTCTCCGCCCATTGCGCCACGCGATCGGCCCATACGGCCCGATCTCCTTCGGTCCCAATGGCCGTGACCCAGTCTCCGGTGCGCAGGGAAGGAACCTGTGTCACATCCAGCATCGTCATATCCATGCACACCTTTCCCACGACTGGCACAAGGGTTTCCTTCGCGATCATCATCCCGCGGTTGGAAAGGATGCAAGGATAGCCGTCCGCATAGCCGATCGCAATGGTGGCGATTCGACTTTCTCTTTGCGTGACATAGGTGCGTCCATAGCTGATCGAGGTGCTGGCGGGCACTTTTTTTACGGCGATCACGCGGGCCTTCAGTTGCATGACGGGCTTCAAGGGCAAGGGCGGCGTATTTTCGGCGGGGGAATAGCCATAGAGCATGAGTCCCGGTCGTACCAGGTTCAAATAGGCCGGTTTGTAATCGATGACCGCCGCACTGTTGGCCATGTGGCGATAGTGAGTCTTGATCCCCTTGTGTTCCAAATCGCCCAAAACGGTTTGAAAGCGTGCCATTTGTTGTGCGACGAAGGCTTTGTCTTGAAGATCGGAATAGGCAAAATGGCTTAAGACCCCCTCCACTGCAAGGCCGGGCAGGTCCGCCGCCGTCTTAATGAACGACAAAGCCTCGGAAGGTGGAAGACCCAGCCGTCCCATGCCGGTGTCGATCTTTACATGGATCGGGAGCGTGCGCCCCGCCGCTTCGGCGGCTCGGTTGAGGGCGAATAAGGTCTCGGTGTCGAAGATCACGGGCGAGAGGCAATACTGGACGATGGCGTCGATCTGCGCCAAGGGAGCGCCGGTCATCAGGAGGATGGGGTCCGCGATGCCGCTCTCCCTCAAGGCGATACCCTCGTCCAGGAAGGCGACACCCAGCAAAGCCGGCATGATCTTGTTATTTTTTAAGTAATGTGCGATGGGGACCGCACCGTGGCCGTAGGCGTTCGCCTTGACGACGGCGAGGACATCCCGCCTCCCCACCCGTTCGCGCACGCGCCGGAGGTTTTCTCCCAAGGCCCTTAAATCGATCTCGGCGATGCTGGACGCGGAACGGCTATCAAGCATGGAAGGGGTCCCTAGTTGGTTGAATCGGCATCTTCCATCAACATCAAAATTCGGGCCCGTGTTTTATGTTCGTTCAGCCGGTGTTTGATGGGGGAATCCTCCGGGATAAGTCCTTCGGCCTCTTGGTAGAGGATCAACGCGATATCGTACTCGTTTCTCGCTTCGTAGATCGATCCAAGCGTATCGAGATAATAGACTCGCCGCGTGGGGTCAATGGCGATGGCACGGCGGACGAGGCGTTCCGCCTCCTTGAGGTTTTTATTTTCAATCAGATAAAGACCCGCCAAATTGTTGAGAACGGCGGCATGGTCGGGATTGACACGCAGGGCGCGCCGATAGGCGGCCTTGGCCAAGGAAAGTTCCTCCCTTGCGACATGAATGTTCCCGATATATCCCTCGATAAGAGAGGGCTCTCCACCACTTTTTAATGCGCTGCGGTATTCGTCCAGCGCCAAGTCCCATTTATCTTGCGCCTCGTAAGATAAGCCGAGCTGGAGATGTTCTCCCGATGAAAGCGAATCTTTCAAAATAACGATTCTAGGTGCGTGAGCGCAAGCCTGAATACCGCCAAGTAGCAGGCACGCAAGAATGCATCGAAAAAAGATGACGGTCCGGTGGAAGGGTTGGAAAAAGAGGTCGGTATGCCTCATCGAATGCGCTCCTTTACAGTTTAAGAACATCGGCGGACTTTGTTCGAGTTCGTGTATTTTTTTTTGCTTAATGCGATGCATTGACAAGGGGTGTAATTTCAAGGGTCCAGTAGGCCCCGCCTTCCCATGCGGCCATAAACCGTTTTAGCGGCATGGTTAAGTCGCCGGTTTGTCCAGAATGTACGATCACCGCGTTCCGACCCGGGGCGAACCCGGTGACAACCAGAAAATGACCCGATTTTATAAATGCATTCCCGATATTTAAAAAGGCGATCAGGGGTATTCCTTTGGAAATGCGGTCTTTAAGATCTTCCAGGCTGCCCCGGTAAGCGGCGGCGCTGAAGCCTTTCGTCCGGGCAAAAAGGCTGAGGTCGAAATGAAGAGTGCCACGAATCTTGGGGAGATAGATCTCGGCTGCAATCTCTTCCGGTGTAATTTCGTAGCCCCAAAAGTTCAAGACGGAGGCCAAGGAAGCCGGGCCGCACAAGCCCGCCCTTCGAGGAAAGAAGGGGATATTCAGTTGCACCCGTCCTTCTCGTTCGCTCTTCCCTGTCCGTTCTCTCTCTAAAGACGGCGCCGGCTGAACGCCAATGCGGGTTTGCACGCATGCGGTGGCCGTCGTTATCAATAACAAGAGGCGCCAAAAACGGTTCATGTGTCGTTATTTAGTGATGATGACCTTGTGCCCGGTGACTTGCAGCAATACCACTACCAGAATGGCGATCACCAGAAGACCTGCCACAACGCCGAGACCGTCTCCGCCGGGATACAGTGAATCGATTTGACTGGCGAGCTGGTGGAGATCCGCCTCGGATAACCGGGACATCCGCGGTTCAATTTCTTCCTGGGGAAGCCCCAGATCCGATAGCCGTTGCCGAACGATTTTTGCTTCGAGAAAGGTTTGTACCTGTTTTAGATCCGCTCCCTTGAGGGAAGCCGATTCATGAGAAGGCATAAACATGGCCCAAGCCTTTACCGTCGGGAGCAGAAAGATGGCGACGATCAAGTAAACAATCAAGATTCTTCTGGAAGAAAACCGCTTCTTCAAAACCATGAATACCTCCTGGGTTCTTTCTTTAGATTTCCAGGACCTCTGATTCTTTTTTATGAAGCATTGCGTCGACTTTTGCGATTTTTTGATCCGTGATCTTTTGCACCTCTCCCTGTTCTTTATGGAGCATGTCTTCGGACAGCGTTCCTTCTTTTTGCTCGGCCTTCAGTGCATCGTTGGTGTCCCTTCGGTGATTACGAATGGCGATGCGGCATTCTTCCCCCATCTTCTTGACCAGCCTGACCAATTCCTTCCTCCGTTCTTCCGAAAGGGGCGGGATACCGATTCGGACGATTTTCCCGTCATTGGAAGGCGAAAGGCCGAGCCCGGACGACATGATCGCCTTTTCGATTTCTTGGAGTTGAGACACGTCCCAAGGTTGTATGATGACCGTACTCGCATCGGGTGTGGAAAGCGATGCAACCTGTTTTAAGGGCGTCGATGTGCCGTAGTAGTTGATCTTAATGGAGTCGAATAAGGAGAGCGATGCCCGCCCGGTTCGAATGGTGGAGAGTTCTCCGTTTAGATGATGAAGGCTTGCCTCCATCTTCTTATCCATTTCCTTTTTAAATTCGCTTGACATGTTGCCCTCACAATTTCCGAACCAATGTGCCGATCCGCTCTCCCATGAGAATCTTTTGGATATTTTCCTTCTCTTTGATGTTAAAAACGATCAAGGGAAGATTGTTGTCCATGCAAAGGGTGACGGCAGTGGAATCCATAATTTTCAAGCCTTTTTCGATCACGCTTAAATAGCTCAATTCAGAAAATTGTTTTGCCGTCGGGTCCTTCATCGGATCTTTATCGAATACCCCGTCGACCTTCGTTCCTTTGAGAATCACTTCCGCATTGATCTCCATGGCGCGTAAAACCGCAGCGGTATCGGTCGAGAAATACGGATTTCCGGTCCCGGCCGCAAAAATGACCAGCCGCTTTTTCTCGTGATGTCGAATGGCCTTCCGGCGGATATATCCTTCCGCCAATTCCTTCATCTCGATGGCCGATTGGACCCGTGTATAGATCCCCCTGGTCTCCAGAATATTTTGCAAGGCCAAGGCGTTTAAAACGGTCGCCAACATCCCCATATAATCCGCCGATGTCCGTTCCATCCCGGCGGCGCTACCGGCAATGCCGCGAAAGATGTTGCCCCCGCCGATCACGACCGCCGTTTCGACCTTCATTGAAACCATATCCTTTATCTGTTCTGCGATGAGGTCGATGGCCTGAGGGTTGATGCCGAAGCCGTCGTCTCCGGCCAAGACTTCCCCGCTGACTTTCAACAGCACCCGACGGTACTTGACAACCGACATGCATGCTCCGATCTTTTAAGGGAAAAGAGGCGCTCCATGCGGCCTCTTTGCGGATTTTTGGAGATGGTCGCACTAAAACACATGATACGATGCAGCACCATAACATACTTGTCTTTCCAATGACAATGGCCCAAAGATCGGCGATTGATCTTGGGGGAAACCCTCAAATTCAGCTGTGTAAAATGCATGCTATACTGTATTCAATCGCTGGGTATTCGTTTTCTTTACCGTGTCCTTCGCTTGGAGGTCCGGATGGGCCTGTTTTCGAGAAAGAAAGTGCAATCGCTTCCTTCGTCAAAAAATGTCGAGCACGGTGATAAGACCTCGACGGAACGTGATCAATTTTATCTGCTGGCAATTTTGGCTTTGCTTCGCTATATTAAAAAATTTTCCTTCGATTTGAAAGAGATCGGCGCGAGCGCCTTTAAAGACGACATCGACAAGTTGGGGCACCGGTTTGAATCGGAGCAAAAAACATCCAAAATAAAACGCTTGTTCGAAGCCTACGATGAAGGAATCGTATCTTTTATCGAACGGGAAAAGGCATATTTTTTTAATAAAGACACGGAGTTGAAGGACATCATCAAGATTCTGACGAAAGGAATCGCAACGATCAACCAAGAAAACCAACTATTTAACAGCCGCATCCAAGAGGAAAACCTCAAGTTGGAGCGGATCACGAAACTCGACGATCTTCGTAGAATTAAGTCGGCGCTGGCGGAAGAAGTCGCCCTCATGAAAGTCTATATCGAAAAAAAGCAAGGTCAGGATGCAAGGCACATGCAGACCCTGTCGAATGAAGTGGAAGACTTGAAGATCGAACTGCGGAAAACGAAAAGCGCTTCCCAAATCGACGGTTTATCGGGCGCTTACAATCGGGCGGCTTTCGATGCCCGCATGAATGAATTGCTTGTAGAACCCGGTCGGCCGTTTTCTCTATTGATGCTCGACATCGACGATTTTAAAATAATTAACGATACATGGGGCCATCGCATCGGGGATCGCGTCATTGTGGCCTTGGTCCAGAAATGTAAGCACTTGATTCGCAAGGACGATTTCTTGGCCCGTTACGGCGGTGAAGAATTTGCCGTCATCCTGCCCGAAGCTTCCCTAAGTCAAGCCGTCAAAAAGGCGGACATGCTTTGCAAGGCCATCGCAGAGGCGAAATACGCGATGGAAGGTTCGAATCAAAAGGCGCCCCTAAGCTTTACGGCCAGTTTCGGGGTGTGCACCCTCCAAAAAAACGATACGATGGAATCCTTGATCGAAAGGGCGGATAAGGCCTTGTACAAAGCCAAGGCCGCCGGAAAAAAACGTGTCGTCAGTGAAAGAGACCTCGACTGAAGCCGAGAAGACGCATTCCCCCCCAAAAACACGGAATAAAAAGCCCGCCGAGGGTGCCGATGCGATCAGGTCTTGAATCGAAAGCCGTTTCAAGATATTCTCCCCATTTTTACAAACATCTATTTCTGTGATAGACGGTTTTCAACGCAAAGAGGAAGGGATGGGGGAAAACGAAAGACAAGGGGCGTATTGGAAAACGAATCTACGGTATCTTGCCGTGTTGTTGGCCCTATGGTTTGTCGTGTCTTACGGATGCGGCATTCTGTTTGTAGACCCACTTAATAAAATTCGAATCGGCGGTTTTTATCTCGGTTTTTGGTTTGCGCAGCAAGGTGCGATTTATACCTTTGTCCTCCTTATTTTCGTCTATGTGCAATTAATGAAACGGCTCGATAAACAATACAATGTCGATGAACGGGAGCCGGATTCAAGATGAGCGTGCAAGCCTGGACCTATGTCATGGTCGGTCTTTCTTTTGCCCTCTACATCGGCATCGCCGTCTGGGCGAAGGCCCGGTCCAGGAGTGATTTTTACGTCGCCGGGTCGCACGTGCCGCCGGTATTGAACGGCATGGCCACCGCGGCCGACTGGATGAGCGCCGCCTCGTTTATTTCGATGGCGGGACTCATCTCTTTCATGGGTCGGGATGGATCGGTCTATCTCATGGGATGGACCGGCGGATACGTTTTGCTGGCCCTCCTCCTTGCTCCCTATCTACGCAAATTTGGAAAATTCACGGTCCCCGATTTTGTCGGGGATCGATATTATTCTCAAGTCGCCCGCTTCGTTGCGATCGTCTGCGCCATCTTCGTTTCCTTCACCTACGTGGCCGGACAGATGCGCGGGGTCGGAATCGTCTTTTCTCGATTCTTGAATGTCGATATCGCCATCGGGGTGATGATTGGAATGGGAATCGTCTTTTTTTATGCCGTCCTCGGCGGGATGAAAGGGATTACCTACACGCAGGTCGCGCAGTATTGCGTCTTGATCTTCGCCTACCTGGTCCCGGCGATTTTCATCTCCTTGATGATGACCGGAACCCCCATTCCCCAGATCGGTTTCGGGGGAACGCTGGCGGACGGCTCGGGGGTGTACTTGCTTGACAAGCTCAACGGGCTGAGCGGGGAGCTGGGTTTTCAACCCTATACCGATGGGAGCAAGGCGACCATCGATGTCTTTTTTATTACGGCGGCGCTCATGATCGGTACCGCGGGGTTGCCCCACGTGATTGTCCGTTTCTATACGGTGCCGAAGGTCGCCGCAGCGCGCAGTTCCGCCGGGTGGGCGCTGCTGTTCATCGCCTTGCTCTATACCACCGCCCCGGCGGTGGCGGCCTTTGCCAGGACGAATTTGCTCACAACCATCTCGAACGCGGAATATGAAAAAGCGCCGCTTTGGTTTAAAAATTGGGAAAAAACCGGGCTCATCGATTTTGAGGATAAAAACAAGGACGGCTTCATTCAATACCGGGGACCGAATGCCAAGGTGAAAAACGAGCTGACCATCGATCGGGATATCATGGTGCTTGCAAACCCGGAAATCGCCAAGCTTCCGAATTGGGTAATCGGCTTGGTCGCCGCGGGCGGGCTGGCGGCGGCGCTGTCCACGGCGGCGGGTCTGTTATTGGTGATCTCGACATCGATCGCGCACGATCTGCTCAAGAAGGAATTGATGCCGAACATCGACCGGAAAAAAGAATTGCTGGCCGCCCGGATTTCGGCCGGCTTGGCCGTTTGCATCGCCGGTTATTTCGGCCTGAACCCACCCGGTTTTGTCGCCCAGGTGGTCGCCTTTGCCTTTGGGCTGGCGGCCGCCTCCTTTTTTCCGGCCATCGTTATGGGAATTTTTTCGAAACGCATGAATAAATACGGCGCCATCAGCGGTATGGTCGTCGGCCTGATCTTTACGGCGGGATATATCATCTATTTTAAATTTATCGACCCGGAATTGAATAGCTCGGCACATTGGTGGTTTGGGATCTCGCCGGAAGGGATCGGCACGGTAGGGATGTTGTTGAATTTTGCCGTTGCCGCCGTGGTTTCATCCAAAACGCCCCCGCCGCCACCGGACATTCAAGCGCTGGTTGAGCGTATCCGGATCCCGAGAGAGGCATAATGATTCAAGCGCCGGATACCCGGGTGTCTCTGCGAGTGTATCCGCGCGGGTGTATCTGATAGATCGATTTTCGATTAAAATCAAGAAAACTGTATCGACTCTGTTGGGGGATTCATTTTCGCCGTCACCGGCCCGCATGTTTCGGGAGAAGGGACGGCATTCGATGAATGCGCCTTATCCCCGCTTCATCAAGGCAAACATCCCCCAAAGGATCAATGCCAGGATCAAAAAATTTAAAATCATTCCGAAGGCCATGTCAATCCTCCTCGATCATGCAAGATATTAAAAACACGGGTACAGATCATTTCATCAGGGTCGCGTGTTCATGTTTTGGATTGGGCAAGTATTATAGGCTAGTGGGCGGCATCGAAGGCTTCCATCGCCTTTCTCCACGCTTCGTGCATGGTATCGTAAGCATCGGAAAACCCTTTTTTGACGTGTTCCCACGCATCGGCGGAACTGCTCTTCAAGCGGCCGAGCCATTCGGCCAAGCGGAGCCGCTGCTTCCGTAATGCCTTGAGTTGGGTGCGGGCTTCTCGGCGCGCTTCCCGGCTCATTTGATCCCAACGGTTTTCGATGTGGGATTCAAGGGCGTCAATCCGATTATCCAGACGATCCAGGGCGCTTTCGGTCTTCTCGATCGCTTCCTTACGTTCCTCCGCCGTATATCCCTTGAGTACCTCGATCAAATCGTGGACTTCTTTTCTGACATCTTCCATCGTTGTTTTGTCGGTCGAAGTCTGGGCAAAACTCCGATGAAAAAAACCGATGAGGATCAGCGACAAGACCCATGCAAAGGGAAGGGAAGCCGCAGCGCGTCGATGCTTTTTCCTGTTTTCCATGATGGACAGTGTATCGCTTTATTTAACTTGAAGCAATGGTCTCCGTGCCTATTGTCGGCCCAAGCCGATCTATCTAAAAATCGCAATCCCATTTTTTGATCGCTTTTAAGTAGTTGGCCATGTCGTGATCCTTAATGCCGTCGAGCCCGAGCGCCAGCGCATCGTCGAAGGCGCCGTCGATATAGTCTAGAAACCGAAACCAATACCCCGGGTCGTTGTGCAGTCGCTCTTCTTGGGAGATGTATAAAAAGGAACCGACATGACTGTAGCCCATGAGCCGCGCCGGGACGCGCGTGACCAAGTCGTTGTTGTTTTGAAATCGAAAAAACCGCCCTTTGCATTCCACATTGAAGATACGCGATGTATCCCGGGTCATCACCCGGGGCTGTCCGAAGGTGTATACGGATGTAAAGGGGATGTCTTGGTGGACCAGCTTCGCGGCGGCCACGGTGGCCATCGCGCCGCCCAAGCTGTGCCCCGTTAGAAAGATCGGCCGCTTTTTTTTGGCCATCAATTTTTCGTACGCTTCGAACATGCCCTCCCAAACGTCGTTCAAGGAACGCCAAAAACCGCGATGAAAATGTCCGAATAACACTTCTTCGGAAAACACATTGACATTGTCGAGCCAGTCCGACAGCTCATCGGTCCCCCGAAATGCCATACAGAAATAATCGGCATGTTCGATCAGCGCCGCCTGCGCGCTGTTTTTCGAATATCCCGTGACGGATCGAAAGGCCGGATCTTGTTTCTGTAGATTCTTAAGGATTTTTTCTTCATTGGGAGCCGGATTTTTTTTGGTCCGCCTCGTATAAACGGCCTTGGCAATATGGGCCATCCAATAGGTGTTGGCGCTATTGAGGGTTGTTGTATAGGGTTGAACTGGTTCCATGCGTATCCTCCTTGAAATATAGGGTCGATTCGTGCCGTCACTGAGGTTTAAGCATTCCGCGCGGTAAAGGTCAGCTTGGCAGCGGCGGAATGAGCGAATTGCCTCTCCCAGCATCCATAAAACGCCGGGACATGTTTTCCCCCATGCGCCCGACGCTCACTATGCCGATCTGCGTATCCTTTTTGCCCACCGCCCTTCCCTGCCTCTTTAAAAATTGGTATAGCATTCCCCTTGCCGCTTTTGTAATATGAATGTTTACGAAGGTTATTTTAAGAAAATTGAATCAAAAAACCAACAAATCTATCGCGCTTTTTAGGATTCATTTGCAATAATATGTATCGGGGAAGGAGAGCGGTCCATGTTGGAAGATGCTTTCGCGGATATCATCGGCAAGGCGCGCTTTGGAAAGGGATGGTCCCTTTCGGAACTCAAAGGTCGGACGCAAATAGAGGATTCGCGAATTAGCGCCCTAGAAGAAGAAGCACCGCCGACGCATGATGAAATTATGAGCCTGGCTGCATCCCTAGACCTCGATCCTGAAAAACTGGAAGACAGTGCAAAGGCCGCATGGTCGCCGCGCATCTCCCCGCCATATCTTGTCGAAGGAGAGGGATTGACGTTAAAAGATATGATTCATGTCGTTGACGGAAAAATCGGAACCTATCCCGTCAACGGCTATCTCTTCACCGATTGGCAACAAGGCGAATGCGTGTTATTCGACACCGGATACAGCCCCGATAAAGTCAAGGCGTTTCTTGCGGAGACGGGCCTTCGGCTGGTTGCGATTTGTTTGACCCATGCGCACCCGGATCACATCGGCGGCATTCAAGACATCCAATCGCGCGTGGATGCTCCCGTTTATCTCAACAACAAGGAAGCCTCCGGGAGCATCCGCCTAAAACAGCACATTGCCGTGACCGATAAAAAGACGATCGACTGCGGCCGGTTTCAAATCACCGCCCGGTCCACACCCGGCCACACCAACGGTGGCACGACCTACTATATGGACACCGCCCCCATCGTTCCGAAAAAGCTGGCTTTCGTGGGCGACGCGCTCTTTGCCGGATCGATCGGCCGCGCAAAAGCCACTGAGACCTATGACACACTGTTGCGTTCCGTGAAGGATGTCATTCTATCGTTCCCAGCCGAAACCCTCCTATTTCCCGGCCACGGGCCGGTGACAATGGTGGGGGAAGAACAGAAGCACAATCCGTTTTTTAAGAATTGAGTCCACTTTATCTAAGAAAGACGATTTTCTTTACTCCAGAAGGGCGGCGAAAAAAAATCTAGCATACATTTAATTTTTAGTAGGTATGGTTTGATATAGGATCTTTCCTGCCCCCAATTTTGCCTGCCCTCAATTTTGACAGCGGCAACAATTAAGGATATAGATGTCCCTGGATTTCGGCTTCATTCCCTGAAAGGGGAACGAAAGGGCATTTGGGCCATTACAGTCAGTGGAAACTGGCGCCTTACTTTTGAATTTTTAGATGGCAATGTTTACATCTTAAACTATGAGGATTATCACTAGCGGGTATGTGTAATTCGCCATATACTATTGAATTTATTAGAGAAATACATATCACATCTTCCAAGATAAGTATCCGAAAGGTTGCCGTCAGTTTAGGTGTTTCGCCTTCAACCCTCAATCGGCTTTTAAACGGCGAGAGCAACGTCTCCTCTAAGATGGCTTTACGTTTAGCGAAAGGTTTAGGGCGTTCTCCTGAGAGTTGGTTTGCCATGCAAGACCAGTATGACCTTTGGCACGCAAGGAAGCGAATTAATTTAAAAGCGGTTAAGAGGTTAGACGTTTCGGTTGCATAATGTAGAATCCATGCATCTGATAAAGGGAATGCTTATGGTACGCTGCTTCCTCTATTTCTCGCCAAGTTCGTAATTTATTAGTTTCCAGAGAATTTTAATGGGCAATCGTCCTTCCAGAAAGCGTGATCTTTCAATGTCACCCGTTCATACACCCTTTCAAAAGGCATTTACTGTTTTTTGACTGTAGTTGTGGCTGAACATGTTTCCTTTAGATCTTAACCAGACGATCTCTAAATTTGAGTCGGCCTTTTTATGAATCGAAGACCTGCAATGATAAAGAAAAAAAGGAAGCCGAAAGCACAGACGATCGACGCGCCCGTCGGGGCATCCCAAAGCACCGATCCGTAAAGGCCAAGCAAGCTGGCGATAAGGCCGATGCCCCAGCCGATCGCCATGCGGTGAAGGATCTTTTCGGCAAAGAGCAAAGAAAGCAAGGCCGGCACGATGAGATAGGAGAAGACCAGCAGGACACCCCCCAAGGCCACCGAACTGGTCACGACCAAACCGAAGGTCATGTAAAAGAGAAAATCCCAAGCGCGAATCCGGACCCCTTTCGAAACCGCGCCTTCGAAATCGAAGGTGATGGCCATCATCGGATTCCGGCATAGGACGTGCATCAGGCCCACGCCGAGATAAAGGAGGGCGGTCTTGATCACATCCGCGCGCGACACGGTTAAGATATTGCCGACCAGCAGGGAACGAATATGCTCCGCACCGCCTGGGGCCTGATCAAGTGCGATGAGCGCGGCGGCGGCGGAGACGGCATAGGTGACCCCGATAATCGCCTCCTGAGGAATCACCTCCCGACGTTGGCGCGAGGCGGCGAAAAAGAAGGCCCCGACAAAGGTCATCCCGAGCGAGAAAAAGTAGGTCGCCGGATCGTGAAGATCGTACCCGAACAGGAGCGCGATCGTCGATCCCAGGGCGGCCAACTGCGCCAAGGCGAGGTCGACAAAGATCACCCCGCGCCGGATGACATGGATGCCGAGGTAGGTATGAATCCCGGTCAAAATCAAGCAGGCCAGCATGGGCCAGAACAGAAAGGCGATCATTGCACCCCCGATTCCTTAAACGCCTTTGCCAAATTATCGATCAGATGATCGAAGAGCTGAAAATAGTCTTCGATCCCGCCCCCGGTTGACACGGAGGGTGGCAGCACAACCAGCGTCGCGCCGCTCTGCTCCGCAAGAAATTGCGGCACCTTTCGATCGAAATAGGGTTCGGCGATGATGATCTTCACGCCCTCGGCCTGGATTCGCTCGATCAACTGCTTCAGGTGCGTGCTTGCCGGCGGAATGCCTGGCTTCGGTTCAACATAATCGACCGCTTGCAAACCGAATCGTTTGAGGAAATAGGGCCAGCTGTTATGATAGGTGACGACCCTTTCGCCCTTGAATGGCTCCATGCCTGCCCCCCAACGCGAGAGGGCCGCATCGAGCCGCTCTGCAAAGCGCTCTAGATTCTGCTTGTACACCGCCTTCCCCTCCGGATCGATCCGCATGAGTCCGTCGGCAATGTTCAGTGCGATCACCTTTCCGTTGGCCGGATCGAGCCAATAGTGCGGGTTTCCCTCGGCATGGACATCGCCTCCGGACCGGTCTATCCGACCGCTCGGAACTTCAAGCAGTGCGATCCCATCGGCAGCCCTTACATAGCCGATGTTGCCGGGTTGTATCCTTCCGTTTCTCGCACCGGACAAGAGCAACGGCGCCCAGCCGGATTCCAAACCGAGTCCGATTTCGACAAAGAGGTCCGCCCGCGACAGCTTTAGAAGATAACTGGGTTTGGCATCGATAAAATGCGGATCCTGTACGCCCTTGGCGATAAAATCGACGCTCACCCGGTCCCCGCCGATTTCCCTCGTTATCGCAGCGAGGTCTTCCGTCGTCGTGACGACACGGACTGTTTTTGCCCCTGCGGCAGAAACTTGAAGAAAGAAGATCGGTATCAGTAATAGCCGTATCCGGTTCATCTCCGTTTCTCCTTAAAAGGTATGCGCCGCATGGGCGCCGATCATAAATTCGAATTGCAGAAAGACGGCGTGGATCGCCTCGGCCAGATCATCGGAACGATCATTGTTGTACTGCAGGCGGATCTTGGAGAACTCGGAGGGGTAATAGCTCAGGTTGGCAGAGAGACGCCGGCGATCCCCCGTTCTTGGATCGGCCGGGTCGGTCGCATTGGCAAAATCGTAACGGAGGCCCGCAACCCATCGCCGCTTAAATCCATAGAGGGATTGGAGATAGAATCCTTCGGTTTCGAAGGTTTCCCTTGGAAGCGTCGTCCCATCCACCGTGGCCGTCCCCGCTTCGTAGCTTCGTTGCATCGCTTCCCCCTGAATATTGACAAAGGGCCAGCCGTGGTCGGTCCTCAACGGCTTCCATTTGACGAAGAAATCGATGCCATGGATGCGCGTCGCCGTGTCCGTTCCGGTGCCGTTCGAACCGAAGAGATGGGAGGTCCCGACCACGGCGGTGACGGTCTCGCTGAAGTCAAAAGACACCTTCAGGCGTCCCATACTGAGCAGATCATCCGCCTCATTCACGGCCTGTTCCAAGATCGGCCGCCCGGCAAAGCTTGTCTCTGTTGAAGAAAGAAAGCTCATCGCGGTTTCCCCCTTGGCGTTTTGAAGCGATCCGATGATCTCCAAGTAAAACGAAGTTGGGAGTAACGCGGAAATCTGTAGACCCGGATTTCTCAAACCGTCCCCGCCGAACATCAGGGTGTTGATGACGGATTGATCGACAAAGTCCCAGGCATGAGGATGCTGAGCATTCAGCCGGCCGAAGCGCGTAAAAAATTGGCCCGCCATGATCTGGAGGCCATAAGGGAGCGCCAGTGTCGTCATATGGGCCTCCTCGACTTCGACAATCGATTCTCCATCCTCCAGCCCGAATATCAGATGCCCCTCGGCGCGGAAGTAGGGGTCCACCGTCCCGGTCATCGTCAATTCGAGATTTTGCAGGGTGAAGCCGCGGTCGGTCGGATCGTGTGCCCCGAACTGGAGATTTTCCGGTTTGGAAAAATAACCCGCTGCGAAAAGACCATCCAAGGAGATATCCGGATTGAACCGTTGCGTGGCCTTCGGCGGTCCTTGTGATTTGCCGATAAACTGTTCTTGGGCAAACAAGGGAGATGATATCCCTAGGATAACGATAAAAATAATGCCGATGTTCATATGACACCCTCCCAAATAGATTGTTTGATCGCCTCGGCAGTCAAGCATCCCAAAATGGGTCTGCCCGAATCATTCACCTTAAAATACGTTTTCGCGCAGGTGCAGAAAAAACATTAAGAATCGATGCGATCAATGATTAGAACCGGCTCTAGGCACAGCCCACGCAGCATAAAGGCGGCGTGAGCGCAGCGGAAGACCTTAGGATGGACGTCGGAGGGGAGGGCCCCGGGATTGATCTAAAAATAGGGGTGTCTGCTCAAAGCAGCATTGCAGCGTGTTTCCGCTTCTTGAAGCATGGGATAGAAAGACGGATAGGGCCAGCATAAAGCCAAGGGTGGCGGCGCCATGCTGAACCCAATCGCCGATCGCGCATTCATGGGAATCGAATATCTCGTTCTCGGAATAGGCGTGGTAATAGGCGAAACCGGAGAAAAGGAGAAGATAGGCAAGAAAAACCGGAATGAATAAAGAGGTAAAACCGCGTCTTTTTGATATCCCAGGAAATTGCATTTCCCGCAAAGCGTAATTCAGAAAAAGAAATTCGTCAAGCAGATTTTTCACGCTGTGGTTTTCGAAGCGAAAGGAACATTCCTAAATAAGCTATTCTCTATGTTCTCCCGAAATTCGACAATTCTTAAACTCACCAAAAGTGATGTTTTGTAAGGTGGTGTCTCGCCCCCTCAGGTTCTTCCAGAAACACTCACATCATGATTTCCTTAAAACATGGAAGGTTTTTAGCGGCATTTGTTGAGCAGATAAATTGAAAACCCAGTCAATCATCGGGGCCAAATTTACAGCAACTTTGGGACTTGACCCTGGCCGAGCGCATAAAGGAAAATAAAACACAAATCGATTCCGCGGATTCAAATTTGAAGCGCAACGGTTAATGAAGTTCTAATGTTAAAGAATATCTCATAAGGTGTCCGAAAGGCCAATGACTTTCTTGCCGGTGGTTGAGTTTATTTTTCTCTTCTCCCGCAATGATTTTTCCCTGGGGAACGTCTCGATTCCCTCGCATCATTTAAAGTCGCGGAGATGGCTGCCTCCCGATAAAAACAATAAAAAAAAGAAACGATAAAGTAGATCAATGAAATAAAAGGGTTGGCGGTTTCGGCATAAAAGGATATGCAGGGGTATGGAACACGGTTTGCCATACGGTTTGCCATGATGTGATGTCTTCGCTCATGAAGATTTTTCTAAAGGTCCATTCCCTTTTTGGAAAAGGGGTCCCGGGCTTTTTTTTAATCGCCAAAAAACGATCGCCTCTGCGTCGGGTTTTGGCGGGCGTTCTCATCTACTTTGCATTTTTTGCTATTGTTTCGCAAATGCACCACCACAAGAAAACGCAATTCGACAATAAAGCCATCCGTGTTTATTCCCAACTCAGCGTACGGAATCCTGAAAAGGCGGTGAAATTAATCCCTGACCCGCAAGCCTTGTTTGCTCCCGAAAAACCGAATATCTTCAATCCAAGTGCGGTCTTTTTCTCCTTGTTTTCCTTTCCTGAGGTTCATTCGGAAGGCGTAAAAACGCTGAAACATTTTATAGCGATGTTTAAAGAAAATCTTTCCGGGGTCGATTTGTCCGAACTGGACCTCAGTGGAAAGGGAATGGACTTCTCGGGCGCGAACTTCAGCCACGCAAATCTCACAAGAGCCAACTTTGGCAGTGCAAATCTTGCCGGGGCGAACCTCAGTGGCGCGAACCTCACGGAGGCGGATCTCAGCGGCGTCGATCTGATCGGTGCGGTGCTCCGGGGGACGAATCTGAGTCGGGCGGACCTGAACCGTGCGATCCTCACGAAAGCGGATCTCAGTAAGGCCGTGCTTAGAGAAGCGCGGATCGCCGATGCGGATCTCAGTAGAGCCAACTTGTTTTTTGCAGACCTCAGCGGCATTATCCTCAGATCGTCGCGCCTGGTCGGCGCGGACCTGAGTGGCGTAACCTTGTACCATGCCGACCTGATTGCAACGGATCTCAGCAGGGCGCGACTCTCCGGTGCAGACCTCAACGGGGCGGACTTACGTTATGCCAACCTCACCCATACGACCGGTCTCAACCAAGCACAACTCGATCGTGGCATCGTTGACGAAATGACAAAACTGCCGCCGGGTCTCAGTCGAAGCAAGACGGTCAAGTAAGATCGCGTTTCAATAGGCCTTTCGGGCAGCATACGAAGGCCGAGGCCGTATTATATTCACGATACAATCATGGCGAGTGATAAACAGCCCCCTTCGATTGACATCCTTCTGCGTTTAAAATAAAATGTGATAAATCATTTGTTTTTACCCACTTGGGGACGAAAGTGCGCGAATTTCCACGAATTAAACGTCTCCCGCCTTATGTATTCAATGCCGTCAATGCACTGAAGATCGATGCTCGGCATCAGGGGGAGGATATCATCGATTTTGGCATGGGGAACCCGGACCAGCCGACCCCGCCCCATATCGTTGCGAAGGCAATCGAGGCGATTGGAAACGCAAAAAACCATCGCTATTCCGCCTCTAAAGGGATCAAAAAATTACGTCTCGCGATTACCAATTGGTATCAACGCAAATATCAAGTCGAACTGGATCCGGAATCCGAGGCGATCGTCACCATCGGCTCGAAGGAGGGCATCGCCCACCTTGCCCTTGCGCTGGTCGGCCCCGGCGATATCGTCATGGCGCCGAGCCCGACCTATCCCATCCACACTTATAGCGTGATTATCGCGGGCGCCGAACTCCGCTCGATCCCACTGCGATGCGACCGGGACTTTTTCGAAGACATGGCCGCCGCCACCAAACAAGCTTGGCCGCGTCCGAAGCTGCTCATCATCAATTTTCCGCACAACCCGACGACAAGAACGGTCGATCTCGGTTTCTTTAAAAAGATTGTCGATTTCGCACAGGAAAACAACCTGTTGGTGATACACGACCTGGCCTATGCCGATTTGGTGTACGACGACTACGAAGCGCCGAGCCTGCTCCAAGTGCCCGGCGGAAAGGATGTGGGGGTGGAGCTCTTTTCGCTTTCCAAGAGCTACAACATGCCGGGATGGCGGGTCGGCTTTTGCGTGGGCAACCGGGAGATGATCGCCGCGCTGGCCCAACTGAAAAGCTACCTCGATTACGGCATCTTTCAGCCCATTCAAATCGCATCCATCATTGCCCTGAACGGTCCGCAAGACTGCGTTCGGGACATGGTGTCTTTGTATAAAAACCGCCGCGATGTCTTGGTCCGGGGTTTAAACCGCATCGGCTGGAAGATGGAAGCGCCCAAGGCAACCATGTTCGTGTGGGCGGAAATACCCGAGCCCTTTCGCAGCGGCGGCTCGATCGCCTTCTCGAAACATCTGCTGACCGAGGCCAAGGTCGCCGTCTCCCCGGGCATCGGGTTCGGGGAGTACGGGGACGATCACGTCCGTTTTGCACTGGTCGAAAACGAACACCGCACCCGGCAGGCGATCCAAGGGATCAAGCGCGTGCTCAAGGAACTGTAGCCCATGGGAGACGCGATGAAGGTCGGTTTTATCGGCTTTGGAACGGTCGCCAGCGGCGCGATCGAGATCCTCAATGCGCAAAGGGCGCTCATCGAGCGGCGGCTCGGCACGCCTATCGAAATCGCCGGGGTTGCCGACCTGGATATCGAACGCGACCGCGGTGTCCAAATCGCGAAAGAGATGCTGACGACCGATGCCGCTCGAATTATTAAAGACCCATCCATCGACATTGTGGTCGAGTTGATCGGCGGCCTCACCGAGGCCAAGGGCTATATCCTGGACGCCGTTCGCCAAGGAAAGCACATCGTAACCGCCAACAAAGCGCTCCTCGCGGTGCACGGGGAGGAAATCTTCGGCGCCGCCTCCGAAAACGGTGTCGATGTCGGTTTCGAGGCCGCCGTCTGCGGCGGCATTCCAATTATCCGGGCTTTAAAGGAAGGATTGGCGGCCGAAGACATTCATTCGATCTACGGCATCGTGAACGGCACGTGCAATTATATCCTCTCGCAAATGCTTGCGGAAAAGCGTGATTTTTCGGATCTTCTAAAAGAAGCGCAACAACTGGGATATGCCGAGGCCGATCCGAGCCTGGATGTGGGCGGCGGGGATTCCGCCCATAAAATCGCGATTTTGACCAACCTCGCCTTTGGGACACCCGTCGCACTCAGCGAAATCTATACGGAGGGGGTTGAAAAAATCACCCCGATCGATATCGCTTTTGCCGACACCTTCGGCTATCAAGTTAAGCTGCTCGCCATTACGAAACGGGTTGAAGCAGACATCGAGGTGCGAGTGCACCCCACGATGATCTCGAAGGAAACGCTTTTATCGAATGTCAACGGCGTCTTCAATGCTGTATACATCGACAGCCCGGCCTTGGGCGCGACCCTATATTACGGCCAAGGGGCGGGAAGCTTGCCGACCGGCAGTGCGGTCGTGAGCGATATCGTCGACATCGCAAGGAACATCCAAAAACGGTCCAGCCTCCGGGTCCCGGTTGCCTCGTTTATGCCTTCCAGCCGCAAGCGGTTACGGGTTCGGCCGATCGAGGAAATCAAAAGCCTCTACTACCTGCGTTTTATGGTTCAAGACCGGCCGGGCGTGCTTTCGAAAATTTCCGGGATCTTGGGTGCGCACCATATCAGTATTTCCTCTGTCATCCAGCAAGGCAGAAAGATCGGGGGAGACGTTCCCTTGGTCATGATGACCCATCTGGCCAAGGAGCGCGACCTGCAATCGGCCCTTTCGAAGATCGACGGCTTGGATTGCATCTCGGGCGCCACTCTCCTGATCCGCGTGGAAGGAGAGGATCGAGCATGAAATGGCCCGGCATCATCCACGCCTATCGTGAATTTCTTCCGGTCACCGACAAAACACCGATCATTACGCTCGAAGAAGGCGGCACTCCCCTGATTCACGCACCTCGGTTGGCGGCCGAAATCGGGGCCGATATCGAACTCTACCTGAAATTCGAGGGCGCGAATCCGACGGGATCGTTTAAAGATCGCGGGATGACCTTGGCGATCTCGAAGGCCATAGAGGAAGGCGCAAAGGCGGTGATCTGCGCATCGACCGGCAATACCTCCGCGTCCGCCGCGGCTTACAGCGCGCACGCCGGATTGAAGGCCTATGTGCTCATTCCCAAAGGAAAAATCACCTTGGGAAAATTGTCACAGGCGATGATCCATCGGGCGACCATCCTGCAAGTCGACGGCAACTTCGACAAGGCGTTGACGCTGGTCAAACAAGTGGCCGAAAAATATCCGGTCACGCTCGTCAACTCGATCAATCCCTATCGCCTGGAAGGGCAAAAGACCGCGGCTTTCGAGGTCTGCGACCAACTGGACCGGGCGCCCGATTGTCATTTTCTTCCGGTCGGCAATGCCGGCAACATCACCGCCTATTGGATCGGCTATAAAGATTATTACAAGCGGGGAACGATCGAAACCTTGCCGAGAATGGTCGGTTTTCAGGCCGCGGGTGCGGCGCCGATCGTGCTCGGCCGGGTCGTGAAACATCCCAAGACAATCGCATCGGCGATCCGCATCGGCAACCCCGCCAGTTGGAAGCGTGCGGAAGCAGCGGCTGCCGAATCGAAGGGTTTAATAAACATGGTCACCGACGAGGAAATTACAAACGCCTATCGGCTGATCGCAGGACTGGAAGGCATCTACTGCGAACCGGCATCGGCGGCGGGTGTGGCCGGCTTGATCAAGCTCCATGAAAGAAGCTATTTTAAGGGAGGAGAGACGGTGGTCTGCACCCTCACCGGCCATGGTTTAAAAGACGCCGATTTTTCTTTAAGAATCTCCGAGAAACCGCAGTCGATTCAGGGGAATATCGACGATCTGATCGAAATGCTGGGCTTTTAATCATGAACACGACCTTGGACGCGACCGCCGCCGGCCCGATTGACTTTGCCGGACGAGAATCAATAAAGACACAAGCACCCATGCATTCAGGGGAAGGGTATGGCGCAGATATTCGTCAGCTATAGTCGTTCGAATCAACAGATGATTCAAAAATTGGTTGAAGATATCGAGATTACAGGAAACGATATCTGGTTCGACCAAACCTTAACCGGCGGCCAACCGTGGTGGGACAATATCTTAAAAAATATCCGTTCATGCGACATCTTCGTGTTGGCGCTTTCTCCGGAAAGCCTCGATTCGGACGCATGCAAGGACGAATGGAACTACGCGGCGCAACTCGGCAAAACGATCCTCCCCATTCGGCTCTCGGATCGGGTCAACGTAAACCTCTTGCCGCGACACCTCAGCAAGATTCAAGTCACCGACTACCTGGCGCAAGACCGTGACGCCCTTCGCGCGCTAAGCCAAACCATCAAGGGATTGCCGCCTTCTGCTTCGCTTCCCACTCCGCTGCCTGCGCCGCCGCCGGTTCCGGTTTCCTACTTGGGCACACTCAAGGAGCAGATCGAAACGACGGAAACGCTGAATCTCGAGACACAGGTATCGCTGGTCTTCAAGCTCAAGGCGGGTTTGAGTGAAGGGCGTTCTTCGAGTGAAGTTCGAGAACTCCTTTGCCGCTTAAAACAGCGTGACGACCTACTTGCCAAGGTCGGAACAGAAATCGACGCGGTATTGGAGGGCATGGGAAAAACCCCCGGAGCGAAACAACCGCACCGGGCAGACCGGCCCGGCGATCGCACGCGCGAATCGGCTCCTCATGCATCCGAGGCACCACAAGACACTGACGTGGCCGGAGGGATGCATTGCGCCCAATGCGGTGACAGGAATCCCATCAATGCCAAGTTTTGCAGTGCCTGCGGACAGGCCCTGTCCGTTCAGACCACACCTTCTTTAAAACCCGCCACCGTCGAAGACCATCCGGACCGAAAGGGTGTCAAATCGCGCCGTTTTATCTGCGCGCCGGATGACTATGGGCGGCTGATTTCCGATTTAAAGGGCTGGCTTGAAGGCCAAGACTATGCCTGCCAGCAGATTGCGACCGAAGAAGGCGGGGTCCTTCTTCAGGTGGCGCAAACGGGATCTTGGCGGAAGTTTGTCGGCATGGCCACCTCCCTGAACGTGCATATGCACCAAGACGCATCGACGATCACCGTCGAGATCGGGGCGGGGAAGTGGGTCGACAAAGCGGCCGCGGGAACCGTCAGCCTTTTCGTCCTCTGGCCTTTGGCGGTGACCGCTGGCATCGGTGCATGGCAACAGATCAAGCTACCCGATAAGATATTCGATTATTTGGGGAGTAAATTGGTAAGCCGGTGACCGGACGCGTGTTCAAACTTCAGCCGGCACGGCCCGGAGCGATTTTTTTCCTCCTTTGGAAAACGGCCGAGAACCCCGCTGCACACACGATCGCGAACCCATCATTTCTTGCCCGGTATCCGGATTAAAGCTTATGGCGTTGATCGTTCAAAAATACGGTGGGACCTCGGTCGGCACCATCGATCGGATTCGAATCGTCGCGCAGCGAATCGCCAAGGCAAGCCGGGAAGGACTGTCTCTGGTCATCGTCGCATCGGCGATGCAGGGCGAAACCGATCGTCTAAGCAAGATGGCCAAGGCTTTCACGCCCCATCCGAATCAACGTGAGATGGACATGCTGCTCTCCAGCGGGGAACGTGTTACAATTCCCTTGCTCGCGATGGCTCTGCAGGCCTTGGGATGTTCCGCCCAATCGTTTACGGGCAGACAGGTGGGAATCATGACGGACAGCGTGCACACCCAAGCCAGAATCGAGGAGATCCGCGCGGATCGATTGCGGCAAGCTTTATCGGAGGGGATCATCCCGGTCGTGGCCGGATTTCAAGGCATCAACGAGAAATCGGATGTCACAACGCTGGGACGCGGCGGTTCGGATACCACGGCGGTCGCCCTGGCGGCGGCCTTAAAGGCGGATTTGTGTGAGATCTATACCGATGTAGAGGGGGTCTATACGACCGACCCCAATATCGTATCGACGGCCGCCCGGATCGCCAGGATTTCTTACGAAGAAATGCTGGAGATGGCAAGCCTCGGGGCAAAGGTGCTGCACACCCGGTCTGTCGAATTTGCCATGAAATATCAGGTGCCGGTCTCTGTGCGGTCGAGCTTTAGCGACGAAGAAGGCACCTTGGTGACTGTGGAGGATGTCGAGATGGAACAGGAACTCGTATCGGGGATCTCCTATCATAAAGACCAAGCGAAGGTCACGCTGGTCGGCGTCCCGGATCGGCCGGGGATTGCGTCGATGATCTTCGGCGCTATTTCAAACGAGCATATGAATGTGGATATGATTATCCAGAATGTCGGCCAAGCCGGTTTAACCGACCTGTCATTTACGGTCTCGGAGGAGGATGCGACCCGCGCCAAGGACATCCTGATGAAGCTGTCCGATCAAATCGGCGTGCAAGATATCGTCTTGGATCAACAGATTGCGAAGGTGTCCTTGGTCGGTGTCGGCATGCGCTCCCATTCCGGCGTGGCGGCCAAAATGTTTTCCTGTCTGTCCTCGGAAGGCATCAATATTATGATGATTTCGACCTCCGAAATAAAGATTTCATGTGTGATCGAATCGAAGTATACGGAGCTGGCGGTCCGGACCCTGCACGAGGTCTTCGGGTTGGGGGGAAAACCGCCAAGGCGTGAGAAGGCGATCCGATAATGGGTAAGGCAATGGGACCCATCACGATATACGATACGACCCTGCGGGACGGAGCCCAGTCGGAAGACGTTTCTTTTTCGGTCGAAGACAAGCTTCGCATCGCCAAGAAAATCGACAGCCTGGGCATCCATTTTATAGAGGGCGGTTGGCCGGGGGCCAACCCGAAGGACATCTTCTTTTTCGAGGAGATGAAAAAGGTCGAGCTCAAATCGGCCAAGCTGGTCGCCTTCGGCGCCACCCGAAGATGGCGTTCGAAAACCGCCGAAGACCAAAACCTACAGGATCTGGTGAAAGCCGGAACGGAATGGGTCACGCTCTTCGGAAAAAGCTGGGACCTGCATGTCACGGATGCGCTCGGCATTACCTTACAACAGAATCTTGAGATTATCGGGGATTCGATCGAATATTTGATCTCGAAAGGAAAACGGGTCTTCTACGATGCGGAACATTTTTTCGACGGCTATCTCGCACGGCCCGACTATGCCTTAAGAACGCTTGAAGTGGCGCGCAAAGCCGGTGCCGACACCTTGATTCTCTGCGACTCCAACGGCGGGATGTTGCCTTGGCAAATAGAAGAGATTGTAAAATCGGTATTAAAAGAAATCGACGGGCCATTCGGAATCCACACCCACAACGATGCCGAAACGGCCGTCGCCAATGCCCTTATCGCGGTATCCGCTGGGATCACGCAGTTACAGGGCACCATCAACGGCTATGGAGAGCGCTGCGGCAATGCGAACCTCTGTTCTATTTTGCCGAATATGAAATTGAAGATGGGGATCGAGGTCATCTCGGACGATCAGCTCACACAGTTGAAAGAAGTGTCTCGATATGTCAGCGAGATCGGGAACCTTCCCCACAACAAACGTCAGCCCTATGTCGGGGAATCGGCCTTCGCCCACAAAGGCGGCATTCATGTGCATGCCGTCCGGAAAAAATCCGAAACCTACGAACACATCCCGCCGGGCCGGGTCGGAAACCGGCAACGGATCCTCATCTCCGATTATGCCGGCAAAAGCAGCTTACTGGAGAAGGCGAAAACCTACAACATACCGCTTGCGGACGACAGCCCCCAGGTCAAAACCATCCTGAATCAATTAAAAGGTCTGGAGCATGAAGGCTTTCAATTCGAAGGGGCGGAGGGATCGTTCGAGTTGATGATGAAACGCGCCTTGGGAACGAAAAGCGCTTTTTTCGAGCTCATCGGCTTTCGCGTAATCGACGAAAAGCGGAAACGGGACGAAAAATCGATCTCGGAAGCCACCATCCGGGTTTCGGTGGGCGGACAAGTCGAACATACGGCGGCCATCGGAAACGGACCGGTGAACGCCCTCGATCATGCCCTGCGGCGCGCCCTTGAAAAATTTTATCCTGTTCTTTCCGAGGTAAAACTATTAGACTATAAGGTACGCGTTCTCACCGCCAGCCACGGAACCGCCTCCAAGGTTCGGGTTTTGATCGAATCCGGCGACGGCAAGAAAAAATGGGGAACGGTCGGAGTGTCGGAAAATATCATCAGTGCGAGTTGGCAGGCCTTGGTCGACAGCATTGAATACAAACTGCTCAGCGGATAACGATGAATCGTTTTTTGAATCGTTCTAATGGGAAGCAGATTATTCGGTTTTCCTTGTTCTTTCTAATCCTCCTCGTCTTATCTTGTCAAAACGAATCGAACACCTCCGCACCTATATCGACCGCGCTTGTCCTCCCGGACGATCCCGCACCCGGCGTTGTCGAAGAAATCCCCGCAAAAGCGCTTTTGATCACAGAGCGTGCTTTTGTCCGCGTTGCAAAACAGGTCACTCCCGCCGTGGTCAATATCAGCTCCGTCCATTTTGTCCGGCATCCAAAACTCTCGGATCACGATGAGGACGGGTCACTCAAGGATTTCTTAAAGGATTTTTTGAAAAACCCTTTTCAAAGGAATTTCCGGCAAAAGAATCTCGGTTCCGGATTCATTTTCAACAAAGAAGGGTTTATCATGACGAACCAGCATGTGATTGCGGATGCCGATAAAATCACGGTTCGGCTCTCGGATCGAAGGGAGTTCATCGGTCAGATTATCGCCCAGGACGAAAAGCGCGACCTGGCCGT
Organism: Nitrospiria bacterium; assembly: GCA_046756925.1. Taxonomy (GTDB): domain Bacteria; phylum Nitrospirota; class Nitrospiria; order SBBL01; family JAADHI01; genus JAJDBU01. The sequence goes on along the minus strand of JBHHXH010000015.1, from coordinate 1,896 downwards.
CATAAAAATTCCGCCGAATGAAGATCTTCCTGTCGCGCCGCTTGGAGATTCGGCGCAGACCGAGATCGGGGAATGGGCCATTGCCATCGGCAATCCCTTCGGCCTTGACCGAACCGTGACCGTCGGCGTCATCAGCGGGACGGGTCGGTCTGATATCGGTGTAACCGACCAAGAACATTTCCTCCAAACCGACGCTTCCATCAATTTTGGAAACAGCGGCGGCCCCCTGCTCAATGCATCCGGCAAGGTCATCGGCATCAATACCGCCATCATCGCGACGGGCACCGGCATCGGCTTTGCCATCCCGATCAATTCCGCCAAGGCCATCATCCGTCAATGGATTGCGGAAGACCGGTTTTACCAGCAGAGCTAGTCGGCTCGCCTTTAAGAAGCAAAGCGCTTCAGTGTGTTGTCATTTCGTGGAGGCCTGCAGTAGGACTGATGGGCTTTTTAAACGATGCGTCAAGCGGTCAGATCAATTGTATGACCGATATGCCTGATTTGTTCCTCGGGACGGGGGGTGTTTGGATAAAAAATCGCCTGCTGGTCGTTCGCGGCCGCCGCGCGGCCGTCATCCCGCATCAGCGGTTCATCTGTGTCATCCACCACTGCTTGTGAATGATCTCCTCCTTCATTCGCTTTGGTCTCCGCGGCCTCGCTGACATTCCTTCGGTTTTGGTTCTTCTGTTCCGCGAGTTCCGCTCTTGCTTCCGCTTCCATGATCGCGGCTTGGTTTGCGATACGCCGATCCTGAGCCGAAGGCTTGACTGGCGCGTTTGCCGCGCGACGAATAACGCGGGCTTTTTGGAGAGTGGCCTCCGGGTCGCCAGGGACTTCGGCGGTATCGATTTGGACTTCGCCTCCCACGGCATAGGGTCTGCCGTCCGGTCCGCGTTGGTAGGTATAGCGCGCGCCTCCGCCGGCATAGGGACCCGCCGCGCCAAGATGGGCGGCCTCATGTGCCCGAACCTCACGGTCGCGCTTTTTTAAATCCTGCACAATCTTCTGGTCCGTAAGATTCAACCGGGGTGCCAGGTCCTTGGTGACTTCCTCGGGTTTTTGAACGGCCGCCTTCCCGGTGGTTTGCTTCGAGGCTCCAGCGGAAATCTGGGTCGGATCGGGGAGAGCCTCTTGATCTCTCTCCGTTTGTTGAGCAAGGTCTCGAGGAGATGTATGCCGAGGGACTTGTCTGGAGTCTCGATCGGGCAAAGAAAAAATCGGCCCGCTCTGTAGGGTGTGAATCTGCATGGCTTTGAATATAATTTATCAAATTGTGGAGATTTGTCGAACGGAAAAGACAAAACCCAATCAGACCAACAGACGGATGCCTAAATGCGTTTCCGTAATGGAAACGATGCGTACCGGAATGCTTCAACCTTGTCGTATTTTCGGCTCCAGCAACCAAGGTTTTGAAAAATCAAGCATCTGTTTGGATTGAAAAATGATTTGAGCGCTTAAGGGGCAGCGATAAAAGTGTAACGGTTGTCAGCCATATATGTTTTATTCTCAAGCCATCGTCCTGTAGAATGACCCCTATCTTTTGTCGCCATATTTATGCCATTCGCGATCCTTATGCCGCCGTCAATGCCTGGTCGATTTTATCCGGGAGATTCACATGCGTTCGTCGGATTGCGGAACGTCCTGAGCGATGGCCCACCCCTAGGTAGTCCATCGAGCCTGTAGAAAAACGTGTTTTAAAGCGTGACCTTCCTCTGGTTTGTTCATCTTGGAAGAAGGTCAGTTACAATTTCTCTTCTTGAAAAGGTGTTTCCCGTCTGGTCTTTCAATACAGCGTGGCTGCCGCCCTGATTGGCTCCTCTGGAAGACTTGTCCTGTCTCCCTTTATCCAACCTGCATCCCATAACGCTGGATCTTCCCCAGATTGTGCGTGATGCA
>JBHHXH010000014.1:0-45380 GCA_046756925.1 Nitrospiria bacterium | reverse complement strand
TGTCAATTAAATGACGCCCCCCCGCCTCTATTGACGTTTCCAATTTCTACAACCTTTAGAATCGGCATATCTATTTTATAACATATTGTTTTATATTGTATTTTAAGCAAGATTTATATGGCATGCAGTTTGCTATAACACCTTAAAGATCACTAAAGAAGGGGGGTCGGTCTTCGGGTATCCTTGCATTCCCAAGCACGCACCTTCCTGGAACACCACCGGAAGGAGAATAAGATGGCAGTTGAGGAAGAGACAAAAAATAATCAAAAAAAAGGATTTCCGATAAAAATTGTCGCCCTTGGCCTCGTTGCTGGCCTCTTAATCGGAGGTGGTGGTTTCTTTTTTTTAAAAAAAGATGCCCCCGAAAATAAAAATGAGCCCTCATTGGTCTCCGAAGAAACATCAGAATCGGAGCTTTCGGAGGAAGAAACCGTAGAGGTCATCTATGATTTGGAGCCCTTTATCGTCAATCTGGCCGATTCTCCGGAACTTCGCTATTTGAAAATAACGATCAAACTCGACTTATTTAAACCCAGTTATGTCGATGACATTAATAAGAAGGTGCCTCAGGTCCGGGATAATTTATTGATCCTCTTAAGCAGTAAAGAATCTGCAACCATTCGTACGGTTGAAGGAAAAATGGAACTTCGGGACGAAATCCTTCAACGGATTAACCGAGTTTTTAATGAAAATAAGGTGCGGACAGCCTACTTTACCGATTTTGTCATGCAATAACAGTGTCCCCAACATTCAGAAATCCATCGAATGTTGCAAGGAAGTAAATCATTTTCAACAAAAATGAAACACCTTCGGATAAAAACACAAAGGAAAAAGAGAACGAATAAAAATGGCTGATAAGATCCTGTCGCAAGACGAAGTCGAAGCCCTCCTGCAGGGAGTCAACGAAGAGGAACTTGAAACCGAACAAAAGTCGATCCCCGATCCGGGAGAGGTGCAAGCCTATGACTTGACGAATCAAGAACGATTTATCCGTGGGCAGATGCCGGGCCTTGAAATCATCAACGAACGATTTGCCCGTTTTTCACAAGCATCAATTTCCTCTTTTATGAAAAGAGATATCGACGTCATTCCCGCAGGCATTGAAGTTCCAAAATTCGAAGAATTCATGCTCAAGATACCGCTTCCAAGCAGCATCAATATCTTAAAAATGGGCTCCCTACGCGGGAGTGCGCTCCTTGTGATCGATTCGAAATTCATATACCGACTGGTCGATTTATTTTTCGGGGGAAGCGGTCAAACCTACGTTAAAATCGAAGGCCGAGATTTCACAACTATCGAACTTCGCATTCTAAAAAAAGTGCTGGATCAAATGCTCTTGGATTTAGAAAAATCGTGGAAACCGATTTTTCCGGTGAATATTACTTCGATTCGTTCCGAAATCAATCCCCAATTCGCATCCGTGGTTGCCCCCTCTGAAGTCATCATTTCCAGTGCATTTAACCTGGAGATTGACGGGGAAGGCGGGGAAATTTATTTCGGGATACCTTATCCCACGATTGAACCGATCCGGGAGAAACTGTACGGAAGTTTTCAGGGAGAACAAAACGAAGATAATACGAGGTGGGCGGAATGCTTTTCTGAACAATTGGTCGAGTGTCCCATGTTGCTGACAGCCGAGATCGGTACTGTATCGCTGACGGTAGGGGAAGTGAGCAAGTTGTCGGTTGGGGACACCATTTTGTTAAACAAAAGCATGAAAGAGGATCTGGAAGTGAAGATCGAAGGCAAGACCATTTTTCATGGCAAACCCGGTCTTCATCGGGGCAACGTGGCCATTCAGATCGCATCGATCAAAAAAGACCGCAAGGAGGCAGAAGATGACGGATGAAGCATCCAACCAGACCATCAGTGAAAACGTGACCGAAGACGAAAATGGGGCTAGCACGGAAGGCGGCGAAAGTGTGGTTGCCGAAGAAAAACCCTTGGAGGATGGTGTCGGGGAAGACAACGCAACCGAGGAGGTTCCTTTGTCCCAACTCGAACCAAAGGATCCCCAATCTCCCATTGGAAACATCGACTTTATCCTCGAAGTCCCTCTTAAGGTAACCGTTAATCTCGGAAGTTGCAAAATATTGGTTAAGGAACTCTTACAGCTCGGTCAGGGATCGGTTGTGGAGTTGGATAAGATGGCCGGTGAAACGATGGATGTGTTGATCGGCGACCGTCTCATCGCGCGGGGAGAAGTGGTGGTAGTCAACGAAAAATTCGGGGTCCGGCTGACCGATATCGTCAGCACGACCGAACGTATTAATCAATTAAAAGATTGAAGGTCTCATGACGGATCCGTTTTCGACCTTGGTTAAGATGATTTCATCGCTTCTTTTCGTGTTGGGCATCATTGCGCTGATGGCCTATATCGGAAGGCGATTCCTAAGCACTAAATTCAGACGATGGGGGGCGCAACCCCTGATTCAAGTCGTCTCAACGACATATCTGGGTCCGAAACGGGAAATATCCGTCATTGAGGTCGGACAAGAAAGGCTTGTCATCGGCGTCACCCCGCAACACATTTCATTCATCACGCGCCTGGAGAGAACGCCGCTTTCTCCCGAAGCCCAACGAAATGTAAGGGAGCTGACAACGGCATGACCCTCACGTCCCCCCATAAAAAAACATTGCGCATATGTCTCGGTCTATTCTTTTTAATTGTCTTGTCCGCATGGGTCTTCAGCCAGCTTGTTTGGGCCCAAGAGAGCCCGGAGGCGCCGTTGCTCTCCTTGAACCTGAAGGACGGTTCCACCGATCGCTTTTCCGTCGGGATTCAGATCCTAATCCTATTAACTGTCCTTTCGCTCGCGCCCGCCATCTTCATTATGATGACATCGTTCACACGCATCGTTGTGGTCCTCTCGTTTTTACGCCAAGCCTTTGGAACCCAGCAGGCACCGCCAAACCAGGTCCTGATCGGCTTGGCGCTCTTTCTCTCACTCTTGGTCATGGCCCCAATATGGCAAAGGGTCAACAATGAAGCATTGCAACCTTATCTGAACGAAGAGATTTCACAAAAGGACGCTTTAAGCTTGGCGGTCGATCCCTTCCGAAAGTTCATGCTGAAACAGGTTCGTGAGAAAGACTTGTCACTCTTTGTCAGCATGGCGGGTCTTCCCCAACCCAAAGGACCTTCGGATATCCCGACCTATGCCGTTATTCCAGCCTTTATGATCAGTGAGTTAAGAATGGCTTTTCAAATCGGTTTTTTGGTCTACCTTCCGTTTATCGTCATCGATATCGTAGTGGCCAGCGTGCTCATGTCGATGGGGATGATGATGCTGCCGCCCGTCATGATTTCACTGCCGTTTAAGCTCATCCTCTTCGTGTTGTCGGATGGGTGGTTTCTCGTGGTGGGCTCTCTGGTCAAAGGATTTATCTGAGACATAAAAAAATGGGAAGGCCATTATATAAATGACCCCTGAATTGGTTATCGAGATGGTTCAGCGAAGCATCGAAATCGCCATCCTTTTGGCGGCGCCTATTCTATTATCGAGTCTCGTTGCAGGATTACTGGTGAGTTTATTCCAAGCCGTGACACAGATCAATGAAGCCACCTTGACCTTCTTGCCGAAGATTGTGGCCGCCGGCTTGGCTTTGGCTTTTTTTCTGCCCTGGATGGTGTCGATGATTATTGGTTTTGCAAGTAAAATTTTGGTCAATCTTCCGAATTATGTCCATTGAGAAATGCATTGAGAAATGCAAATGGAAATTGTTGACACGATTTTAAAAAACCAAGCATCCTTCCTTTTTATATTGTTTCGGGTTACGGCGTTTTTCTTTGCCTTTCCCGTCCTGGGGGGGGCAGGCGTTCCCAATATGGTCAAAGCGCTCATCGTACTTTCGATGACCTTTGTTTTATTTCAAGTGCTTAAAATTGAAAACCAAATACCCTTGACACTTGTTTCCCTAACGGCGGGACTCATCGGCGAGGTGCTCGTCGGGATGGTGATCGGACTGGGGGTGCGCCTTGTCTTCGGAGCGGTTGAAATCGGATCGGCGGTCATCGGCATGCAAATGGGATTCGGCACAGCCAGTCTATTCGACCCTGTCTCGAATCAACAAGTGTCGTTAATCAATCGATTTCAAGGTTTGGTCGCCCTGCTTATTTTCTTTTCCGTGAATGGACACCACATTTTAATCCGTGCACTGGTCCAGAGTTTCGAGGCGGTGCCGACCATGGGCTTTTATCCCGACGGATCGCTCATCTCATTTTTAATGATCCTTGCCGGAAAGATGTTCCTCCTTGGCGTGAAAATTTCTCTTCCCATCATCGTCTCGCTTCTCATGGCCAATGTCACGATCGGCATACTTGGCCGGGTCGTTCCTCAAATGAACGTCTTGTTGTTTAGTTTTCCAGTCACCATCATGTTGGGTCTCATGGCCTTGGGTATTTCGCTCCCCTTCTTTGCAACCTTGTTTCAAAAGGAAATATCTAAACTCGAAGCAGTGTTCCCACTTCTTTTAAAGGGAATGCAGTGATCGCGAATGGAACGAAGAAAAATTTTTTGAAAAACCAAAGGATCGAATTGAATGCCGGATAACGATCAAGAACGCACCGAAAAAGCAACACCCAAAAAACGCCAAGATGCGCGGAAAAAGGGTCAAGTCCCCACCAGCCGGGATGTTTCCTCCGCCATACTCATCCTGACCGTGGTGGTCGCTTTTAAATATTTTGGCGTCACCTTATTCAGAGACCTCAAAATATTGATGACCCAAGGCTTTCAGTCCCTTTCATTTGCCGCAATGACGGAAGCAACGTTTTCGGGCTTGATGCAAAACGGCTTGGCCAGTCTCTTTATGATTTTAGTCCCAATCGTCGGTTTGATGACCTTGGTGGGTGCATGCTCCGTTATTTTTCAACACGGCATTCTATGGACAACGGAACCGATCACCCCTCAATTTTCAAGAATCGATCCCATCTCCGGGGTAAAACGATTATTTTCTCTCAACGCCTTGGTCAATCTCGCAAAAACATTCCTAAAGTTTCTCGTGATCGGATGGATATCCTACTTCGTCATCCGCCGGGAACTACCGGATATCCTCACAATGAGCCGTTTGGAGACGGGAAACCTCTTAACAGCCATTGGAGCACCCATTTCCCGTTTAATTCTATGGACCGGTTTTGTCGTCGCCATGATTGGTGCGGTGGATTATGGTTATCAATGGTGGGAACACGAGCGGAAATTGCGCATGAGTCGTCAGGAAATGAAGGAAGAATTGAAACAGGCGGAAGGCACGCCCTTGGTCCGGTCCCGCGTCCGTAGCCTGCAACGCGAAATGGCTCGCAAAAGAATGATGGCCGATGTGCCGAAGGCCGATGTAGTGGTCACCAATCCGACCCGATTGGCCGTCGCATTGCGTTATCGCGCACCGGAGATGGCGGCGCCTAAAGTCATCGCAAAGGGTGCGGGATACCTTGCTCAAAAGATACGGGAAATTGCCCAAGAGAACGATATTCCCATTGTAGAAAACAAGCCGGTTGCCCAAACCCTTTTTAAATCGGTCCAAATCGGCCGTGAAATACCCGGCGGCATCTACCGGGCCGTCGCCGAAATACTGGCTTATGTATATAAGCTTCGATCTTACAAAGGCGCTTCGTAATAGGCGGAGCATAACGATTGTTTGCTCATTTTTATGAAAAGAAACAAGCCATTGATAAAACCGTTCGTCGAAGATGATGCAAATAGCGAAAGAAACAATCCCCTGTGTTTTGGAGTAAAACGTGCCTGAGGCGATCACACAAAACGAACCCATGATTCGGGTCAGCCGAAACGGAGATGCCGTGATGGGCATCGGTGTTGTCGGAACCCTCCTTTTGATGATCCTGCCGGTACCGAATTTGCTCCTCGACTTGTTGCTCGCCTTTAGCATCAGCGCCTCCTTGGTCATTCTTTTTGTCGCCATGCATACGGTCCGGCCCGTGGATTTTTCGGCTTTTCCTTCGATCCTGCTCATTATTACCCTTTTTAGGCTGTCTCTCAATATCGCGACAACGCGCTCGATTCTACTCAATGGCGATACGGGGTCGGATGCCGCCGGAGAGTTGATTAAAACCTTTGGAAACCTGGTCATCGGATCGAACTATGCCGTCGGCCTGGTCGTGTTCTTAATCCTGGTCGTCATTAATTTCGTCGTGATCACCAAGGGCGCCGGCCGCATCGCCGAGGTGGCCGCGCGATTTATGTTGGATGCCATGCCCGGAAAGCAGATGAGTATCGATGCCGACTTAAATGCCGGTATGATCGACGAAAAAGAAGCCAAGAAACGGAGGGAAGCGATCTCGAAAGAGGCCGATTTCTACGGCGCTATGGACGGCGCAAGTAAGTTTGTGCGAGGGGATGCCATCGCCGCCATTTTGATTATTTTGGTGAATATCATCGGTGGTCTTGTCATTGGCGTGCTTCAACAGGGAATGGACGTGGCGAACGCAGCACAAAATTATACGCTATTGAGTATCGGAGACGGTCTGGTCGGGCAAATCCCAGGGCTCATTATTTCGACGGCCGCGGGCATCGTGGTATCTCGCGCCGCTTCCGAATCCAACCTCGGTAGCGATGTAACCCGTCAGATGATCGTTCATCCACGCGCCTTACTGGGGGCATCGATGGTTGTGTTTCTCTTCAGCCTGATCCCCGGCATGCCCCACATGACCTTTCTGATCTTATCGGCCGGGATCGCCTATGTCGGGTATGCCGCACTCGAAACCGAAAAAAAGAAGACGGCTGCACCCATCGCCAAGGAGGAAAAGACCGTCAAGCCGCCCGAAGACGACGAATGGATCGTGCCCCTCGATTTAATGGAGCTGAATGTCGGTTATGGATTAATCCCGCTTGTAGATGAAAGTCAGGGAGGGGACTTGCTCAAGCGGATCTCCGCCATACGCAAACAACTGGCTTTAGAGCTGGGGTTCGTCGTTCCGCCCATTCATATACGCGATAACCTCCAGATAAAGCCCAACGAATATATCATTGTTGTGAAAGGCGTTGAGATGAGTCGGGGAGACGTTTTGCCGCGTCACTTTCTGGCGATGAATCCGACTGGAAACGAAAAAAAGGAGGTGGAGGGCATCCCGACGAAGGAACCCTGCTTCGGCTTAAACGCGCTCTGGATTACGGAACAAAATAAGGAGCGCGCGGAATTGGAAGGATTTACGGTCGTGGACGTTCCCTCCGTCATCGCAACACATTTAACCGAGACGATTCGAAACCATTCGCATGAGTTGCTCGGCAGACAAGAGGTTCAGGTTCTTCTCGACAAATTTTCAAAAGTAAACCCCAAGGTGGTCGAGGAGTTAATTCCAAACCTGCTTCCGCTTGGGGCCGTCGTAAAAGTCCTGGGAAACCTATTGAAGGAACGTGTTCCGATTCGAGATATGCGGACGATTATGGAAACCCTGGCGGATGTCGCAACGGAAACAAAGGAATCCGACCGCCTCACGGAACATTGCAGACAAGCACTGGCGCGAACGATTACGAAACAGTATCAAGATGCCGACGGCAATCTAAGAGTGATTAGTATCGACCCACACCTCGACCACTTGATTGCAAGATCGATGCAATCGACAGGAGACGAGCCTCCCATCCCGATCGATCCGATTGTCTCTCAAAATATCATCATGCAAATCCGTCGGGCATCGGAACAAGTCGCCACGAAGGGATACCATCCGCTGATTCTATGCTCTCCGATGATCCGTTTTCCGCTTCGTAGAATGGTCGAACGATTTATCCAAAACATCGTCGTGCTTTCATCCAACGAAATATTGCCGCATATCAAATTACAATCGATCGAAACAGTGAAACTGCCGAATGAAAATTAAAAAATATAAAGGTTGCGAAATGTCCGACATCCTTCGGACCATTAAAGACGAGCTGGGACCCGATGCGGTGATCTTATCGACTCGGGAAATGGGTCGACAAGGGCACGGCGCGAAAACGCTTGCATCGATGGAAGTGACCGTTGCGATCGATCAGACCCCTGTCGAACAAACAAAAGAAATTTCAAAAAACGGTTTTGATGAACATTTGGAGACGGCATTACAGGAGGATCTATACAAAGAAATCAAAACGATCAAGAGCGCTCTTGCAGACATTCGAAACACCTATCCCGCCAAAGATGCGCTTCCTTCGAAAAAAATAGTCGAAACATGGCATGAAATGAAGGTCATGCTGAAGGCCTTGACCGACTCGAAAAAGGAAGATCCTTGTTTTTCGGAAAATCGGACCCTGTTTCATATCTTTCAAATACTCACCGAGAGCGGCATCGATTCCGCAACCGCCAAGGATCTCTGTATCGGCTTGAAGTCTTATCTTTCTCCCGAGGCGCTATGGGAAACACAACGCGTCAAGCACTCATTAAGAGAGATGATTGAAGATATGGTGATGGTCACGGGTGACCTCGCTTCCGGCAATCGATCGGCTCGAACAAACCTTCCAAAGGTGATCGCGCTCGTCGGGCCTACCGGTGTCGGAAAAACGACCACCATCGCCAAACTGGGAGCAATGCAAATCAAAAAAAGCAGGAAAGTGACATTGGTCTCGCTGGAGGACCAAAAAATCGGAGAAGGATATCAATTAGAGAGATATGCAAATCGCCTGGGCATCCCGGTCCGCAAGGTCGGTTCATGTGAAAAACTGAGGATGTTGATTTCACAAAAAAAGGGGGGAGAAATAATAATGATCGATACGCCGGGTCGTAGTCACTTCGATAGCCACGGGTTTTCGATCCTAAGAAACATGAGAGAAATGAATGTGCCCGTCGATATGCAGCTTGTTTTGTCGGCCAACATAAAAATAAGCGACATGGCCGATATGATCGATCGCTTTTCAACGCTCTCCATCTCGTCAGTCGTGTTTACGAAGCTGGATGAAACGGGGACATACGGCGCCCTTTTCTCGGCAGTCGGGAGAAAACGAAAACCGATTTCATATCTCACGACCGGCAGAAAAGTACCGGAGGACATCGAAGTGGCCACATCGCGCCGCTTTGCAAACCTTATCCTAAATGGCCGTCAGGGAATCTTAGGAAAACTCAACAAAAGCAGCGGGGTTTAATTAATGTCTCAATACGAAGGAATGAGCAGTCAAGTTGTGGAAGGGGCCGAATCAGGGGTCCGTATTCCAAAAGTCATCGCCGTCACCAGTGGAAAGGGCGGTGTGGGAAAAACCAATGTCGTGGGCAACCTGGCGGTCGCCCTTGCCCAAATGGGCAAATCGGTTGTCATATTGGATGCCGATCTCGGCCTCGGCAATCTGGATATCTTATTCGGCGTCATTCCGAAATACACGCTCGAACACGTGGTGCTCGGCGATAAAACCCTTTCTGAAATTATGATAAAGGGGCCATGCGGCATCCAAATTCTCCCGACCAGCTCCGGTTCGGAGGATTTAACGCACCTGAGTCCTGAACAAAAATTAATCCTTCTCTCGGAACTCGATCAACTGGAAAAAGCCGTGGATGTCTTTTTGATTGATACGGCCGCCGGGGTTTCCTCGAATGTGCTCTATTTTAATACGGTCGCGCAAGAAATCGTCGTGGTCGTATCCCCCGAACCAACCTCCGTGACCGACGCCTACGCCATCATGAAGATCTTATCTGAACGGCATGGAGAAAAACGGTTCAAACTTTTGGTGAACATGGCCCAAAGCATGCGGGAATCGATAGAGGTCTTCAAAAAACTCACCCTCGTTTCCGATAAATTTTTGGATATCGCTATCGATTATATCGGCTATGTACCACAAGACGAGCATTTGCGTATGTCGGTATTTGAGCAGAAAGCGGTTGTCGACCGTTTCCCGAGAGCACGTTCCAGCCTTGTTTTTTCCGACTTGGCTTATAAGGTATTGGAATGGCCGATCAGCCCAATTCCAAAGGGAAACGTACAATTTTTCTGGAAAAGGCTTTTAAATGGAGTAGAAAAAACCGGACCGGATGAAGAAATGACCGGCTGAGGTTCTTAAACAGAGGGCGCGTGAAACAAGGGTCCACTGACCGGATGAGGCAATTCTCACCATGATTGAAGCAAAGAAAACCCAATGACACCGAAATCACACGTACTGGAAACAGATAAGGTAGACTTATCAAAATTATTGGAAGAATTCGCGCCAATGATTCGACACATCGCACAACGTCTATCCTACCGCCTTCCTCCATCCCTCGACGTAGAAGATCTTATTCACGCCGGGGTGATCGGATTCATGGACGCCTTTGACCGCTACGACCCATCTATCAATTCCAGGTTTAAAACTTATGCGGAGTTTAGGATCCGAGGCGCCATGCTGGATGAGATTCGGGCGTTGAACTGGGTTCCAAGATCCGTCCGGGAGAAAGCAACACTCCTAAGAAACACTTGTGACGCATTTATTAAGAAAAAAGGCCGTCCCCCTACGGAAAACGAACTCATCGAGTCCTTGAAAATGAACCAGGATGAATTCGATATCTTCCTATTTCAGGCAAGAGGCGCAACCCTGTTAAGTTTAGAGGATATCGGCGTTAAAGGCGGAGCCGAGTGGCAATTTATAGAAACCATGGCCGATCCGAAAAGCGAAAACCCATTAATTTCATTACTCGCACACGATGACCGCGATCGACTCATCGAAGCGATCGAAGCACTTCCAAAAAAAGAACGATTGGTCATATCCCTTTATTACGACGAAGAGCTGACCATGAAAGAAATCGGCCGTGTATTAAAAGTAACCGAGTCGAGAGTCTGTCAATTGCATGCGAAGGCAATATTAAAGCTAAAAGGCATGTTTGGAGAGAGATAGACCCTCGCGCCGACCCCTTTTTCCCCCGTCTCGACCCTTAGAACAACGCATCCGAAGATCGATAATCGACTCGAAGCCTCAATTTTCGATACCCCCTTTCATTTCTTATCCTCAAATATGAATGCCTTAACCGTTCAATAAATGAGACACCTCATTTTATTCACAACACTGGTTAAAGTTTTGTTTGGTTTTGCCGATGAAGCAACAAGGAGCAGGAGTTCCTAAGTTTGTAAGGCGAGAAGGAGAATCGTATGAGCAACGGGATAGAAGATGACGATGAGAGTATCCTACAAGAATTTCTTGTGGAATGCAGCGAAGGGGTGGAGCGGCTCGATCAGGAATTCGTTTCCCTCGAGAAAGAACCGACCAATGCATCTCTGATCGGGAGCATCTTTAGAACCGTTCATACCATCAAAGGTACGTGCGGATTCCTGGGACTTCCGAATCTCGAGAAAGTCTCTCATGGAGCCGAAAACATCCTGTCTGAGATGCGGGACAATACGATTCCAGTCACGGAAGAAGGCATTACGATTCTCCTCGAAGCCGTCGATGCAATTAAAGAAATTTTGGAACACATTGAATCTTACGGAGAAGAAGGGAATAAAAACTACGACGAACTTAGAAAACACTTGGATGCGTATTTAAAGCGTACAGAGTATCCGAAGGCCGCTCCTTCGTCCAATGCGATAAAAGCGCCAGCGAAGAAGACCCCAGCGAAAAAAAATATAGCCAAGAAAAAAGATATTCGCAAAGATGACAAAATAATAAAAAAACCGGTGGAAACAAAAACACCGGGAGAAACAACAAAAACCCCAAAAATCAGAACGCGATCTTTGACGGATGCAACCATCCGAGTAGATGTCGAACTTTTAGATCAATTGATCAATATGGTCGGCGAATTGGTCCTTGCAAGAAACCAGCTCCTACAACAAGTGAGAGGCGTGGAAAAAGGCCCGGTCTCAGACGCCAACAACGGGACGCTTCAACAAATAAATTTAATCACGACGGAATTGCAGGATACGGTCATGAAAACGCGTATGCAACCCATTAAAAATGTATGGGATAAATTTCCGCGGGTGGTTCGTGATTTGGCTCGCGCCAACGGTAAAGAGATCGATGTGGTAATGGAAGGAAACGACACCGAGCTCGACAAAACACTCTTGGAAGCCATTAAGGATCCGATGACGCACATCGTCCGAAATGCCGCGGATCACGGTATAGAACTGCCTAAGATACGTGGCGAAATGGGAAAACCGGCGAAAGGGACACTCTGTTTGAAAGCCTTTCATGAAGGCGGCCAAATCAACATCGAGATCACGGATGATGGGGCGGGGATCGATGTCGAAAAAGTAAAGGAAAAGGCCATAGAAAACGGATTGATCACGGCTGATACCGCCTCTCGAATGTCGAGCCACGAAGGCCTCCGGCTCATTTTTCATCCGGGTTTATCCACAGCAAAAAAAGTAACGAAGGTATCGGGCCGAGGTGTTGGAATGGATGTCGTAAAGACAAACATCGAAAGGATCGGTGGAAACATCGACATGTTGAGTACCCCCGGAGAGGGTACTCAGATGCGAATAAAAATACCACTGACTCTTGCGATCATCCCGGCGCTCATGGTGACCTCCGGAGGAGAACCATTTGCAATTCCGCAGGCAAGTCTTCTGGAACTCGTTCGTGTCGACTCCGAAGACGCCCTTCAAGTCGAAGAAATCCGAGGTGTTGAGTTTTATCGCTTGCGAGGCCACCTGCTCCCACTGATCCGTTTAAACAAAGTGCTGAAACTAAATGAGAAAAGCGATCAAGAGGAGAGCCAGACACGCAAAACAAGCGTAAATATCGTCATATTAAAGGCCTTAGAACAAATCTTCGGCCTGGTTGTCGACATGGTAAACGATAGTGAAGAGATCGTGGTCAAACCCTTAAGTAGACATCTAAAAGGACTTTCATATCTGGCTGGGGCAACCATTATGGGAAATGGACGTGTTGCCTTGATCCTCGATGTGGTCGGTATTTCTCAAGCAGGCGGTCTACAAAGAGAGGTGCTAAACGATACGTCTGATCACACAGAAGAAGAAATAGGTTCAAAAAAGGAAAAGGAAACCTTAATCCTTTTTACCATGGCCGATAAGCATCAATATGCCATACCCTTATCTCAAGTGGCGCGCCTCGAAGAATTCAATGCCGGAGATGTAGAACAATCGGCGGGAATCGATGTGATTCAATATCGCGGAGAACTCCTGCCATTGATACAGGTCGGAGGAGGACTCGACGGATTAAACTTGGATGAATCCCGTGACTATCTCCAAACCATTATATTTTCTAAAGCGAATAAAACCATGGGTCTCATCGTGGACAACATCATTGATATCGTCAGTGCGGATATGAACCTTCAATCCTTGCCTTTGGGAAAGGAGGGTGTGATCGGGTCTTTAGTGATCAACGGCATCACCACCGACGTTCTCGATTTGAATCAAATCGCGGAATCGATCGTCCCTGGATGGTTTGAAGCCATTCCTGCTTAGAAAAGGAAATCATCACTACGATTCGAAGATACCGGAAAAAACATAGGGCGTATTCACAATAATGAAGAAATTTATTGAACGAGGAGAAGAAAGACGCAAATCGGAAAGAGATGCCGCGGGCCGTCACGGGCGTCGAGAGAAATTCTCGGATCGACGGCATGGAAACAACAAACAATATGTCACGTTTTTTCTTGAAAATTATTATCTAGGAGTCTCGGTAGAGAAGATTCAGGAGGTTTTTCAAACCAAAGAAATGACCGGAGTCCCCCTCGCGCCCGAGGGCATCGCGGGTCTCATCAATCTGCGGGGTCATATTATTAGTACAATTGATCTGCGGCGCGCGCTTGGGTTCGGTATGTCCGCATCCAAAGACGAGATGATGAGTGTCGTCGTTCGGACAACGGAAGGGGAGATCAATCTTTTGGTCGATAAAATAGGGGATGTCATCGAGGTGCTGCCGGTCTTGTTTGAGCCCGCTCCCAAAACCCTTGACGAACACCTCCTCAAGGTCGTCGAAGGCATCTACAAACTAGACGACCGTCTCTTGCTGGTTTTGAATACGGAAGCGATTTCTAAAATCGGTGAACCGGCTATCGGCTGAATGAGATGTGCCGAATTAATATCGTTTAGCTCCGTTCTATATAACTGATGGAGTTCGGGATGTGGATTTCGAACAAAAAAATCGGCACACGTCTGTGGATGGGCTTCGGATTGGTGTTTGTCTCCGTATTCATCTTGACCCTTGTGGCAATCGATCGGGCGAATCTGCAATCGGAATTGGTCGAACGCTTACATACGCCATCGGTGGTCGGTCATGCCTTAAGAGAGATCAAGGCGAATGTCATCGCCTTGCAATTTTCGAGAAATACACAAGATTCAAGAACATTCGGAGATTTCGAGGAAGAAACAAGAATGTTTAAAAAACGGAGAGAATCCATCGATCGGAATACAGTCCTGCTGAACGAATGGTTTACCACGGATGAGAAAAAACGGCAAGAAACCATAAAAACATTACAGGAATGGACGGCAATACAAGATGCAATTTTCGAAAAACGGCTTGCTGGAATCGGGAGTGATGACCAGGAATTGGCAAGTGAACATGGAAAGTCGAGCCGGCTGTTCACGGCCCTTGAAAGCCGGATAGATGCGCTCACCGATATAATGCAAACCGATGAAAAACGGGTATACGATATGGCTCAAGATACGAAGTCCTCAACGGTACTTGCAATGTGGAGCCTATTTCTTTTGGTCGTCATCATCGGCGGCGTTACCGCATCCGCCATCACACGATCGATCATCAAGGGCCTGGCGGAGTTGACGGACACCGCAAAAGAAGTGGCCAATGGAGATCTCAACGTTCGAAGCACCTATTCGAGAAGAGATGAAATCGGTGTGCTTTCGGAAGTCTTTAACACGATGACCCAAAATTTATACCAACTCGTCTCTCAAGTGCAAAAAGGCGCTCTGCAAGTGTCCTCGGCTTCCGAAGCACTTTCGTCTTCCAGCGAAAAAATGAATGAGAATTCCGAAGAAGTTGAACGGCAAACGGAAACCGTCTCCTCCATCAGTGAAGAGGCGAGTCTTAGTTTTCAGAGTGTTTCGACCGCCACCGAAGAGATGTCGGTCACCATTAAGGAAATCTCGGTCAGTGTCCAAGAAGCGGCATTGATTACCAAGCAAGCAGTAAAGATGGCGGGTGCCACGAACGATACGATATCGAAGTTGGGTGAATCGAGTACCGAAATAGGAAAAGTCAGCAAAGTCATTTCCTCCATAGCCCAACAGACCAATCTACTGGCCTTAAATGCCACGATCGAAGCCGCGCGGGCAGGGGCGGCCGGCAAAGGCTTTGCCGTGGTCGCCAACGAGGTGAAGGAATTGGCCAAGGCTACCGCGAATGCAACGGAGGAAATCAGCGAAAAGATTTCGGCGATTCAGGACGATACGCATGGCGCCGTTTCCGCAATTATGGAAATCGGGGAGGTCATCGAAAAAATCAACGAGATATCGACCAGTATTGCGGCCTCGATCGAGGAACAAGCGGTAACCACCAATGAAATTACCCACAGCGTCGCCGAAGCGGCAAGCGGGACCCATAAAGTTGCACAAAGCATCAACGAGGTTGCGAACGCATCGAAAAGTACAGCGGAAGCCGCTTCAAGTGTATTGACAGCCTCTCAGGGACTATCCACGATGGGCACTGAACTCCTGACGATGGTCAATAAGTTTCAACTGCATCTTGACGACCTTGAAGAAGGGTCCTTTTGGCGAAATCAAAAAAAAGAGATACACGCCAAGGCGGTCTCCTAGGCCTTGAAACTAAAGAGGATTCCTTCGACTGGCAGCCGATCTTAATTGAGGATACAAACATGAAGGTGTTGATCGTTGACGATTCCAGACCCATTCGAAACATCATGTCTCGAATGCTGGTTGATATGGGGCACGAGATCATCGAAGCCGCAAACGGGGAAGAGGCGCTGGGGCAATTAGAAACCCATCCGGATATCGAACTTGTCATGCTTGACTGGAATATGCCGAAAATGAATGGAATCGAAACTTTAATGGCGCTCAAAAAGAACAAAGACCGCACCTCAAAACCGACGGTCGTTATGGTGTCCACGGAAAATGAAACTAAAAAAATCGTGCGGGCGATGTGCAACGGCGCCAGCGAATATATCATGAAACCATTTACGAAAGAAATTCTCGTGGAAAAACTCGAAATCCTGGGAATTAAAGAAAACGATCATGCCTGACCCGATTCGGATATTAGTAGTCGATGACTCTATCATCGTTCGAAAAGCCGTCACCGAGGCGCTTGCAAGCGATTCGGAGATATGCGTTGTCGGGTCTGCAGCCAATGGAAAGATTGCCCTCGCTAAAATTCCGGAATTGAAACCGGACGTATTGATCCTCGATATTGAAATGCCAATCTGCGACGGTTATGGCGTTTTGAGGGAAATTCGAAAAAGAGGGATAAAAGTATGGACGATCATGTTCAGCACGCTAACGAAGCGGGGGGCGGTTCAAACAATAAAAGCCCTTACACTCGGTGCGCATGACTATGTCAGCAAACCAACAACCGAATCGGGAATATCCGGGTATCAAGAAAACCTAAAAAGAATTGCCGCTGAATTAATTCCAAAGATCAAGCAGTTTAGAAATCAACGACCGGTCGTGAAATCTAAGATCCAGCCGGTATCCAAAAGTGCAAAACCGTTAATCCATCTTGGAAAGCGACCCGTTCCCGAGGTGCTCGCGATCGGCATTTCCACGGGTGGACCCGAGGCGCTGTCAAAATTGCTTCCTGAAATTTCAGAAGATTTTCCTGTACCGATTGTCATCGTTCAACACATGCCCAAGCTTTTTACGAAGATGTTGGCAGATCGTCTGGACAAGGATTCTAAAATATCCGTGAAAGAAGGGGCCGAAGGAATGATTTTAAAACCGGGGACCGCCTATGTCGCGCCGGGTGATCATCATCTTTGCCTCCATAAAAACGCTAGGCAAGCTTGTATTGCACTCAACCAGAAACCTCCCCAAAATTCGTGTCGCCCGTCCGCGGATTATCTATTTCGATCGGTTGCGGAGGTTTTTGGGGGACGCGCCTTGGGAATCATTATGACGGGGATGGGCCAGGATGGTCTAGACGGTTTACGGATGGTAAAGGCAAAGGGAGGATATGTCATCGCACAAGATCAATCCTCCAGTGTGATATGGGGCATGCCCGCCGCCGTCGTCAAGGCAGGTTTGGCCGATGCCGTTCTGCCTTTGTACCGCATCGCCAAGGAAATAGAGGGATATTTTAAAATATCGATTACATAACAGACTCAATTTTTAAGGGATAACATCGATCGTGATAACGCAGCAGACCCTTGAGTTCTTCTTTAAGCTCCTTAAAAACGAAAGCGGCCTGGTCTTAGACGCCTCTAAAAAATATCTATTGGAAACGCGTTTGGAGCCAATCGTTGCACAAGAAGGGTTTTCTTCCATCGAAGATCTTGGCGTTCATCTCATGGAAAAACGCGATCCTATTTTGAGAGAAAAGGTGGTCGATGCCACGACAACCAATGAAACGTCTTTTTTTAGAGACAAACATCCGTTTGAGACGCTTAAAGAGGTGATCCTGCCTGCATTGATTAAAACAAATAAGAGGACAAGACAACTTCGGATCTGGTGTGCCGCCAGCTCCACAGGACAGGAACCCTATTCCATCGCGATGTTCCTATCCGACATGGCCATGCAATTTCGTGGATGGGACATACAGATATTGGCGACCGACATATCAGATCGTGTTCTCAAGAAAGCAGAGGAAGGCATGTACTCTCAGCATGAGATACAAAGAGGCCTTCCAACCCCATATCTGCTGCGCTATTTCGATAAATTGGGCATGCGATGGAAAATTAAAGACGCGGTTAAACGCATGGTGACTTTTAAGAAGCTCAATCTACTGTCCAACTTCTCTTCGATTGGATTGGTCGATATTATTTTTTGTCGGAATATATTGATTTATCTGGATAGAAAAACGAAACATAACGTGGTGAAGCGAATGACACAGTTGCTTTCTGCGGAAGGCGTGCTGTTTTTGGGTTCTACCGAAATGTTGCTCGATTTCGGAGATCGTCTTATCTGTGTCGGAAGCCGTCGTAGCAGGTATTTTCAGAAGAATGGCAAGACGGTTGTTTAAGGCTTTTATCCATTCATATTGACCGAGAGGGAGGCGTCTATGTCGGATCCGGACTTGAAAATTCTCATTGTAGACGACATGTCTACCATGAGGCGAATCTTGAAAAACGCGCTAAGGCAATTAGGGTATAGGAATATAGAAGAGGCGGAAAACGGCCAGTTGGCATTTTCCAAAGTGCGTGAAACACCCTTGGATTTGATCATTACCGATTGGAACATGCCGACGATGGACGGTTTAGGCCTTCTGAAAGCCGTCCGGGATGATCCCAATTATAAGGCAATCCCAGTATTAATGGTCACGGCACAAGCTGAACAAAAATATGTGCTGGAAGCCATACGCGCGGGCGCCACAAACTATATTGTAAAACCTTTTACGGCCGATACGCTCAAGACCAAGATCGATAAGATATTCGTAAACAAATAACCGAGTGCCAGTAAAAAAACTCAATGGAGGCAGCTGAAGCCATGAATGCGAAAGGAAATTCAAGAGATAAAAAGGGGGAGAACAACCCCGAAGGGACAAACAAGCTTCATGAAGCGCCATTGGATCCCGGGCTTTACGAAGAGGTCGGAGATTTGGCAAAACACTTAAATACCATTTGCAGTAAAATTCAAACGGCCCAATCGTTTATGAAAGAAGCCTCTACGGAACTGCCGCTTGGAACAGATCAATTATCCGAGGTCACGCGGCAAACAGAGGCCGCCACACAAAAAATACTAGACGACACGGAAGAAATATTGGGCAACCAAGATCTGATAAGAGATAAACTAGAAGGTTTAAGAGCGGCGTTGATGAAAGAAACGCTAGGATCCGAATCCAAAATAAAAGGAGACGTGCAAGCCATCGATTTTTTGTTGGACAACAATAAAAAAGCCATGCTGAATCTCGTGTCGACATTGTCGTTTCAAGATCCAGCGGGCCAACAGATAAAGAAAGTAGAGGAAATGCTCCAAGGACTCCAATCGCGCCTTTTAAAGTTGGTTATCACGCTCGGCGAAAGGGCCAAGGGAAATTCCGATTCCGAACAAACAGTGGAAGCCCTGCTCACAAAAATAAGGGATACTAAAAAACCGGAGCGCCTTAACCAGAGGCTCATTGACTCGGTGCTGAAAACCTATGGATTTTAAGAAAGAAGACCGCCTGATAACTGAAACTGTTTTGCCGGGGTATCAAGGGAGAAACGATCACTGTTTTCTCAAACGGTTAAATTTATATTTGAAAAAAAATTCAGGTCGTAAAAAAGACACACCCTAATGGAACGAGGCGCCTTATGAAAAAAAAAGGGTTTGATGAAAGAGAATATACCCGAATTCCAATGAAAGTGGATGTCGAAATGGAAGAGATCTCTACGGGAGAAAAGAGAATCGGCAAAACAAACATTGTCAGCATGAAGGGCTTCTTTATCGAATGCGACAATCCCTTTCCACCGGGAACGGAATGCCATATCACGTTATTGATCGGGGGGGCGGAAAGCCGATTACACGTTCGGGTGAGGGCAAAAATTGTTTACATTACGGATGAAGGCATGGGTGTTCAAGTGATCAGTCATCTGAGCATGGAAAGTTACGAACACCTCCACCGCCTTGTTCTCTACAATGCCGCAGACGCTGCAGACACAGTCGAACAAGAGATTGAAGACCATCTTCAAAAGAAAACAGATTGATTGTATACGGTTTCTTAAGTAGGCAAACGATCCACCAGGGAGATATTAATTGGACCTAGCGACTTTATTGGGAATGGTCACCGCCTTTGGACTCGTCATGTTCGGGATACTGAGCGGCGGAAGCCTCCTGATATTTTGGGACGCGGCCTCGTGTGCGATTGTCGTGGGCGGAACCGTTGGAGTGACCCTGATTAATTATCCCCTGGGAGATGTCATGGGCGTCGTCGTCGTCGTTAAAAAAATCTTTCTCAACAAACTAAAATCGGCCCAAGAATTAATTGTGTCGCTTGTGGAAATGGCGACTGAAACGCGAAAAGGCGGCATTCTCTCCATCGAGCCGAAAATCAAGGAAATCGAAGATCCCTTCTTCGCGAAAGGCTTGCAAATGCTGGTCGATGGCATCGAAGTCAATTCGATCAAGTCCGTCCTCGAAAAAGAAATCGACTACGTTTCCGAAAGACATCGCTTAGGCGCCGAAATATTCACGACCCTGGCGACATTTGCGCCCGCCCTCGGCATGATCGGAACACTCATTGGTTTGGTTCAAATGCTTCAAAAACTCGAAGACCCGAGTACGATCGGTCCCGCCATGGCCATCGCCTTAATTACCACTTTTTACGGTGCCCTCATGGCAAACCTCCTATTTCTTCCCATCGCCGGAAAACTCAAGAAAAGAGATCAAGAAGAAATGCTGGTCATGGAGCTGATATTGGAAGGCGTCCTCTCGATCGCAGCGGGGGAAAACCCAAGGATCATGGAACAGAAATTAAAGGTGTTTTTATCCCCCAAATTAAGGGGAACCGAGGAATAGGCGACCTCAGACCGTTACTAAGGATAGGAACCGTTCATCATGGCAAGAAAAAGCCGGAAGGGAGGAAATTCAAGGGGTGGAGGCGGGTTTTTGGTCATGAGCGTCTCGCTCAACCTAATTCTGGTTATTTTTTTTGTATACCTCAATTCAATCGGCGTCGACGACAAAGACAAAACGAAAAAAGCGCTTGGCTCGCTCGTCGGAAAATTCGGGATGCTTCCGTCTGGTCTCCAGATCTCGGAGGGGAAAAAACTCCTCTTGCCCGGGCCTTCGTTTGTGAGTCCCAAACGGGGTTCTGTTGATTATGCCAAGGAATTCCGAAAAATTATTAAAGAAGGCATCAGTATCCCTGAAGAAGTCACCGTTCTTAGGGAGGGAAACAATCTTATTATTAACATGGCGGACAAGGTGTTGTTTTCACCTGGAAAGTCTGAAATCGTGCCGGAGGGAATAGACCTATTAGAAAAACTGGCGCCCATCCTTCGAAAACAATCGAATCCAATCCGAATCGAAGGATATACGGACAACGTTCCGATTTCAACAGAACGATTTCCCTCGAATTGGGAACTGTCCGCCGCACGCGCAACCGCTGTTTACAGATTTCTCGCAGAAACGGGAGGAATCGGGGAAGAACGGATGACGGCGATCGGTTACGGAAAATATCGGCCGCTGCTCCCCAATGACAGCACCGAGAACCGGGCCAGAAACCGTCGCGTACGAATTGTGTTCGATTCCAGTGGGGATTAAATGGCACGGAAGGACAGGGGTGGTAGCGGTAGCGATATCGATCCAAATGCTTGGATGGCCACTTTTGCCGATCTGCTCAGTCTTCTATTAACCTTCTTTGTCTTGCTTTATGCGATGAAGTCCTTGGACCAGGGAAAAATAGAGGAAATGTTGGGTTACTTCAGACGTGGCGGCATCGGCATCTTGTTTCCGGGAAGCCACATGCCACTGATCACCCCGGATGCCATAGGGCTAAAAGACCCGACGCGACAACTCGCCTCTCCAGCCGACATTCAAAAACTCCTGATGCATCGTAAATTCAACTATAACGTCGGGGTCAGCTCAGAAGACCGTGGGTTGGTCATGACCATCTCCAGCGGCATATTCTTTCCCTTCGGGACAAAGCTTCAACCGGATTCAAAAGCCGTGTTAGACGAAATCATCGGCCTGATTCAAAAAGGAGATTTCTCGATTCAAGTCGCCGGGCATACGGACCGTCAGCCCCCCAATCATCCGATCTACAAAACCAATTGGGAGTTATCCATTGCCAGAGCGGCCAGTGTCGCAAGACACATCGTGAAGACGGGCGTCATTGATCCAGCCAGGTTGTCGGTGGTGGGCTATGCCGATACACGTCCACTGGACACCAAGGATGAAGGAGGCAATTCAATTAAAAACAATAGAGTTGAACTCATATTATTAAATTAATACTTCACATAACTTCAATAAAACAAAAAAAGGACAATTCAAATAAAGGTCCTTTTTTATCCACACAGGCGTTAAACCGATGACATGCACGTAGCCAAACAGGAACGAAGATTTCAAATAGGACAAGATATATTGAGCCAACCATCGAAGAGGACATGAGGGAACATCATGGTCGACAGCGAAATCTTTTTAGGAAGACAACCCATCCTGGATACAAACCTTAAAATAATCGGATACGAAATCCTATTCCGTTCGGAATATTCAAAAGGGATGCACCTTTCCGAATTGACACAGGCCTCCGCAGATGCCATTTTAAATACGCTCACAAACTTTGGTTTGAACCGGGTGATTGATCTTCGACATCATGCCTTTTTTAAGGTGAACAAAGCGATATTGATGGATGAAATGCTGGAGCTGCTGCCGAAAGAGCAAGTGATTATCGAGTTGGTCGCTCTGAAAGATATCGACCACATCCTTCTCAACCGAATTAAGATCTTAAAAGGGAAGGGGTTTTCTTTTGCCTTGGGGAGTTTTGAGCCACCTCATATAGACAACCCCATATACGATGAGATGGATATCGTTAAAATCGATTTTAAAACAAAGGACATCGAATCGATCAAAGAAACCGTTCGGCAGTTCGGACGAAGGCCGGTTCAATTGCTGGCCGAGCATGTAGAAGATACAACACAATTAGAAGCCGCCAAAACGCTCGGTTTCGCCATGTTTCAGGGTTATTTTTTTTCCCATCCGGAGTTGATTTCCGGAAAAAAAATCGAACACGGCAATGTCGTTGTTTTAAGGTTAATCAATCAGATGTTTCAAGATGTCGGTTTAAGTGAGGTAGAGAAAACCTTTCGTGAAAGCGCGACCTTAACCTATAACTTGCTCCGTCTCGTCAACTCTGTTTCCTCCGGAGTGAGAGAAAAAATTACATCGGTGCGGCATGCCCTGGTGATGCTGGGCCGGGATCGCTTGCAACGTTGGGCTCAAGTATTGCTTTTCGCGAATAAAAATATCGGCGAACAAAACAACCCCTTGCTCACCACGGCCGCCATGCGGGGACGATTCATGGAGCTGATGGTCGAAAAAGGCGCCATTGGCGGTGTAAAACCCATTGCGGACCGCGCGTTCATGACCGGAATCCTCTCTTTGCTAGACTCCCTCCTTGGAAAACCCATGAAGGAAGTGTTGGAAGGTATTGAGTTGGAAGATGCGGTCGTCCAAGCGCTTTTATTTCGAGGAGGCGACCTCGGACAACTTCTTTCCCTTGTCGAAGTCATTGAATCCTCGCACGAAAAAAAACTCGAACCCCTATCGGGGTATTGCCGTATCGACCGGCATCATCTTTTCGAAGCGGAGCAAGAGGCCACCATATGGACCAAACGATTGACCTCCGTTTTTTAGACGGTCGTCTTAAATCACTATATGAGATCTAAATAACTGATCCCTAGAATCGGCATTTCACAATCAGACGTTTTTGGACCAAAACTATTAAAGTCGTTTATTCGGATGCAACCCATATAGTATTGATTTGAGGAACTTCCATGAGTAATCAAAAAGTATTTCTTGCCCGTCAACCGATCTTAGATAAGGATAATAATGTGCTTGGCTTTGAAATACTTTTCCGATCCAACCAAGCCTTAGACGCGAATATTGGTGATGTTACCCAGACCTCTGCTGGTGCAATTATGCATACATTGAGTCAATTTGGTTTTAATGAGGTTGTCGGGAAGCACCATAGAGCCTTCTTCAATGTGAATATCGAAATCTTAATGAGTGAAATGATCGAGCTACTCCCTAAAGAACAGGTCGTGATTGAACTTCTGGGATCCATTGAAATAGATAATGCCACCATCAATCGATGTCAGGAATTAAAAAAAATGGGTTTCTCTCTTGCCTTGGCTGATTTTATCTACAAGCCCGCTTATGAAAAACTATTCGAGGCGATTGATATTATCAAAATCGATTTTAAGGGAAAGACTTCCGAGGAACTCAAAGAAACAGCCATGCGATTTAGAAATTTACCGCAAAAATTGCTGGCTGAAAGTGTAAAAGATGTAAAACAATTTGAACAGGCCAAGTCCCTCGGATTTGAAATGTTTCAAGGATATTACTTTGCACAGCCCAAAATTATATCCGGAAAAAAGGTGGATTTAGATAATGTTGTTGTCATGAAGTTAATGAACCAAATGTTGCGGGATGTTGGATTGAGTGAGATTCAAAAGACATTTCGGGAAAGTCCTTCCTTAAGCTATAACCTCCTACGACTGGTAAACTCTGTCTCGTCCGGGGTCAGAGAGAAGATCAGTTCGGTCCGCCACGCAATTGTTTTATTAGGCCGGGATCGACTCAATCGGTGGGCGCAGGTCTTGTTATTTACACATGGAGATTCAAACCAACAAAAAAGCCCCTTGCTTAGCACTGCGGTGATGCGGGGTCGGTATATGGAACTTTTGGTGGAAAAAGGAGCAATCGGTGGAAAGCAGGAGGTCGTTGACCTTGCGTTTATGACCGGGATCCTCTCCCTCATCGATGCGCTTATGGGGAAACCGATGAAGGAAATTATCGATCAAATGGGAGTGGTTGATTCCGTATGTCATGCACTTCTAGACCGAGAAGGCGATTTGGGACAACTTCTTTCTCTCGTAGAGGCAGTCGAACGATCTGATCATGAAACGATTGTTTCGTTAATGGAGCGGTGCAAGATCGACAGACATCAACTCTTGACCTCAGAACAAGAGGCGACAATATGGACCCAGGGCTTGACAGAAGCCTTTTAGAAAATCTTTATCACTGCATCTGATATATTGTATTCTGCGCATCAACGCGACATCCTCAAGTTTTCGAAAAGAAAGCGCTTCACGTCTTTTTGATCCCTTGCCAATTGCACACACGCAGGAAGCTTATCAACCGTTTCTCCTTCCTCAAAATACGCCAAAATCGGACGTTGATAACGAAGCGCAAGCGAGATTTCACTCCTCGTGCCATCCCCGCCGGGAAGCGCGATCACCGCATCCGACGAAAGAATAATGATGTGATTTCTCGATAGGGGATCGCATCCTTGCCGGCCCGAACGGAAAAGATGGGTTGCAATCGGGAACTCCACCCAATCGTTCGGATAGCCTTCCTTGGGATGGCATTGACGATCGTTTTCTATGGAAGGAAGCACGCCGATGACGGAACCCCTCCGTGGCCGGGTCAGGTAGAAGGCCCGGCTGACCGATGCCATAACCCCGCCTCCGCCGCCACAGATGAGGTGGACACCCACAGAAGCCAGCATCGGTCCCAGACCCTCGGCCAATGCTTCATGTGCATTGTTTCCCGAACCGATCACGGCCACAATGGGAAGCCTTTCTGCTCCCGATGATCCGTGAGAAGATCGATGGTCCATATCAATTCAGGCCATTCGCATCGATGTAGTGCTTCACGATCGGCCAAATACGATCGACAAGGACTTTGTATCCGTCCGCCGTCGGATGGATGCCATCCGCCTGATTGAGATGAGGTTGTGCGGCAACCCCATCTAGGAAAAAAGGAATGAGTCCGATTTGGTGACGGTCGGACAATTTCGGAAAAACCGCCTCAAAGGCGTCGGAGTAAGCTTTTCCGTAATTGGGGGGAATTTTCATGCCCGCGAGTAAGACCTTGACGCCTTTCTCATGGAAACGTTCGATCATTTTTGTTAAATTGTTTTCCATTTGCCGAAGATCAAGTCCCCGGAGACCGTCATTCGCCCCCAACTCCAAGATGACGATATCGGGGCGGATTTTTTGAAGGATCCAATCGACACGCCGAAGTCCGCCGGCAGTGGTTTCGCCGCTAACGCCTGCGTTGACCACCCGAAAGGCATAACCGGCTTCAAGCAGCCTTCGATTCAACTGCGCGGGATAAGCGGCATCGGCCGGCACGCCGAAACCGGCCGTCAAGCTATCTCCAAAGGCCGCGATCACTTTTGGCTCCAATCCGAACGCCAGGTCGAAAACATGAAATGGAATGCTAAAGACGATTACGGTGATGAAAAACACGAATACCCGGCGAATCGCTTTGCATCTCCTCTTGTCGTTCGATCTCCTCATATCGATCCTTTACATGATGGTGTTGTACCAGTCTAGCGGATTGGATTGTTGACTTCAATCGATTGTCTTCTTGCCAAGAGAGATCTTTTTCCTTTAATATCCACATCCAAGACAACCCTTTTTTGGAGTGGATGATGAGCGAACGCATGGTCAGTCTCTTTCCGGAGCTTGAACGGGACCTGACGGCTTTTCAGGCCAAGGGCGTGCTCCCGGCCCAAAAGATCAAAGAAATGATCGGCACCGGTTATCTCGCCGCAAAGGACCCGATCAAGGATGCCCAAATTCAACCGGCAAGCTGCGACCTCCGTCTGGGGCCCGTCGCATATCGCGTCCGATCCAGCTTTCTTCCGGGGCGGCTGGCCCCCGTTCACAAGAAAATCGACCAGCTCCGCATGCATGAAATCGATCTGTCCCGCTCCGCCGTGCTCGAAAAAGGCTGTGTTTACATCGTCCCCCTGAAGGAGTCGCTTCGCCTTCCCCCCGACATGTCGGGAAGGGCCAACCCCAAGAGCACGACCGGACGCCTGGATATCTTTACACGCTTGCTCACGGACTATGGAAGCGAATTCGAGCGCGTCGATCCGGGTTATAAGGGCGGGCTCTACGTGGAAATCGTGCCTCGGACCTTCAGCGTGGTCGTTCGGGAGGGCACGAAATTAAACCAGATGCGGTTTATCCGAGGCATGGATGCGCCTCCATCCGACACCAAACTGAACAAACTCGACAAAAAAGAAACCCTGGTCTACTTAAAAAACGACGAAGCAAGGGATGCGCTCATTTCGGAAGGTCTTCGGATTTCCATCGACCTGGAAGGGGTTCGAGGGACGGATATCGTCGGATATCGCGCAAAAAGACATGCGCCGCTTATCGATTTGAGCCTTGTCGATCATTACGACCCCTTGGATTTCTGGGAGCCGATTCCCGCACCGCGGAGCAAGAGCCTTGTCTTGAATCCGGACGATTTTTATATCCTGCTTTCCAAGGAAAAATTGAGAATTCCTCCCGATTATGCGGCTGAAATGGTCGCATACGACCCCTCTGTCGGAGAATTTCGGATCCATTATGCCGGGTTTTTCGACCCCGGCTTCGGTTATGGGAACAACGACATCAAAGGCACCCACGCCGTCCTGGAGATCCGTTCCCATGAAGTGCCCTTTCTGCTGGAAGACGCACAGGTGGTCGGCCGACTGATCTACGAACCGCTCCTTGGAAGACCTGAAAAAGTATATGGCGAAGGCATCGGTTCCTCATATCAATGTCAGGGACTTTCGCTCAGCAAACAGTTTCGACGCATCTAAACCGAGACACCTTCTGACTCGAGAGCGAACACACACGCAAAAATGATAGAAATCTCCAACCTATCGATGTCTCTCTCAAGCGCGGGCCGTCGGCTGACGATCTTAGACGGGATTCATCTCAAGGTGCCTCCAAAGCAATTCCTTGCCATTGTCGGTCCTTCCGGGAGTGGAAAATCCACCCTCCTCGGTTTGATCGCCGGCCTGGACCGCCCCACCGCTGGGTCCATTGCGCTCGACGGCATCTCCTTCTCGGATCTCAGCGAAGACCAACTCGCCAAAATACGACGGGGAAAGATCGGGATGATCTTTCAATCCTTCCATCTGATTCCAACCCTAACGGCCTTGGAAAATGTACAAGTCCCGCTGGAGCTACAGGGAGGGAATCGAGTGCCGTCCGAGGCGCGGCGTCTTCTGGATGCCGTCGGCCTCTCGAATCGGGAAGGTCACTATCCGGTACAGCTCTCGGGCGGTGAACAGCAGCGGGTGGCCGTCGCAAGGGCCTATGCCGGAAAACCGGCCTTTCTATTGGCGGATGAACCCACCGGCAATCTCGATTCGGTCAACGGGTCCCGGGTCATCGATCTCCTCCTTCAACTCCACCGAAACCAGGGAAGCACCCTCATTCTCGTCACCCATGATGCCGCGCTTGCAGCCAAAGCCGATCGGGTCATCACCTTGCGGGACGGACGAATTGTCCAAGACCAAGAGGATCATGACTAAATTCATACTAAAAATGGTACTCCGCGAGATGCGGGGCGCTTCCAAACGATTTCTTTTTTTCCTCTCTTCGGTGGCGATCGGGGTCGGCGCCATCGTCGGCATTGGGAATATCGCATCCAATTTCGAAGCGATGACCGCGCACGAAGCCCGAAACCTGCTCGCCGCGGATCTAGAGGTCCGGCTCAACGGACCCCTAACGGAAAATGGAGAATCCGTCCTCGACCGCTTGGCGGAAGAAGGCGTACAGGCCATTCGCTTGACCGAATTGATCGGCATGGCGGCAAATACCCAAAACAGCACCACGCGTCTGGTGGAATTAAAAGCAGTTGAAAGGGGATACCCCTTCTACGGACGCTTAGTCATCGAACCGGAGCAGACAGAACCCTTTTTGGACCCGACATCCGTCTACGTGCAAGAGGGCTTGTTGATCCGGCTGAAGCTTCGTGTCGGCGATGCGATCTCGATCGGAGAGGGTCGATTCACGATTCGTGGCATCCTCAAGCGGGAACCGGATCGTGTGGCCGGGCCATTTAATCTCGGCCCGCGCGTGCTGCTTTCTCAGACAGGCCTCGACCGGGCGGATTTAATCCGGACGGGGAGCCGCGTCCGGCGCAAGATGCTACTCAAAGGCACGGCATCCTGGCCTCCGGAGGTCCTGAAATCCTACCTGGAAACACAATGGGCAAATGAATCGCTTCGCATCAAGACCTACCGAGAGGTGCGTCCGCGGCTTGCACGCTTTTTAGAGAATTTCTCCACCTACCTGGGGATCGTCGGTCTGATCACATTGATGATCGGAGGCATTGGTGTCGGAGGCAATATTCACGCATTTTTGACGGAACGGGTCCAGACAATCGCCATTTTAAAATCCCTCGGAACATCCGCCACGACCTTGCTCTCTATTTATCTCGTGCTGGCCTTGATATTGGGAGGGATCGGCGGCCTGCTCGGCATCGGACTCGGCATGGGCGTCTATTTCGTCCTAGAGATCCTTTTATCGGGATTGATGCCGCCCGATTTTACCTTTCAAATCACCTTTCTCCCCATTCTTCAAGGGATGGTCATGGGGTTGCTGACGACCCTGCTCTTCTCCTTGTGGCCGTTGCGTGTGATTGGAGAAATTTCCCCTTCACGTGTTTTTCGTATCGATGTCGAATCGGATCCGCCCCCTGGACAAGGAAGGCGGGTCTTCAAACCGGTCTGCTTGGGCTTTGTCATGATCATAGGATGGATTTTTCTGGTGATATGGCAAGCCGGTTCCTGGCGTCTGGGGGCGTGGGTCATTGGCGGGGTAGGATCCGCCCTCGTTTTATTGGTCATGTCCGGTAAAGGCCTGCTTTACATCGTTAAAAAAATCGGCGTACCCAGGACGCTTATTTTTCGCTATGGCCTCCGAAATCTTTACCGGCCGGGACGTCAGGTCATGGCCATCCTCATCTCCTTGGGAATCGGCGTCACCATCCTCCTCACCTTGGCGCAGATCGAAAAACGCCTGATGGCGCAGCTCAAACAAAATATTCCAGAGGATGCACCGGGTTTATTCTTAATCGACATTCAGCCCGATCAAAAAGCGCCGCTTGAAGCCATCCTTGCATCACATCGATTGAACAAGCCACCGGGGGTCACCCCCTTAATCCGTTCGCGTCTCCATGCAATCGACGGTAAGAAAATTTCGGAGTTGGCCATCGAAGGCCGACGCGACAGTTGGTATTTCACCCGGGAATATGTTTTGACCTACCAAAAAACCCTTCCCGAACACAACGTGATCCAACGCGGCACATGGTGGGATGAGGAGACAGGCTCGGATCTATTATCCGTTGAAGCGGAAGCGGCCCAGCATCTTGGGGTCGATATCGGTTCCGAGGTCACCTTCGATATCCAAGGGGTCCAGGTCGGCGGTCGTATTACCAGCGTTCGAGCAGTGGATTGGGGCAGCATGGCCGTGAATTTCTATTTTATTTTTTCCCCTGTTGCCTTGGCCGGCGCACCCGAGACCTATGTCGCCACGGTCACTGCCGATCCAGCGGAAGATCTGCCGATACAAAACGCCGTGATCGGCGCGTTCCCAAACATAACGGTCATCCCCATCCGGGAGATCCTAGAGACAATTGCCCGCATATTGACGGAAATCTCCAGAACCGTGCGTTTTATGGCCTTGCTGGCTTTATCGGCGGGATTGATCGTTGTGGCGGGGGCCATTGCGGCCTCCCGCGCCCGGAGGGTTCATGAAATGGTCTTATTCAAAACCCTTGGAGCCACCCGGCCGGATTTAATCTCGATGATGGCCGTCGAATATACCTTACTCGGCTGCATCGCCGCGATGGTCGGGGGAGGCTTGTCCCTGGGTTTGTCTTGGGGGATCGTTCGCTTTTTTCTAGAAATACCCTGGGAGACGGAATGGCTTACTGTTTTCGGCGGCGGTGCGGCAACAATCGCTTTAACGGTATTGACGGGTTTTATCACCAGCTATCGCATCTTGGGGAAAAAGCCCTTGGCGGCGCTTCGAGCGGAGTAAGATCAGTCCTGCCGGCAAAGGGCCATCACGAAAAATCCAAATATTGGTCCTGGGCCTGTTTTCAAAGGAGGGTGTGGTGAGGAAACGCAACATACCATCTCGAATACGTGGGAGAATCTTTATAGATTATTGTTTCAGAAAAGATTTCTCGCTCTGCTCGAAATGACCGCAATAGGAATGTCATTTAAGGAACGTCCTGTTAGACAGACGATATTTCCGGAAAGCGATCGGTAATAATGAGTTTTCCCAAGGCTTCGGCGGCGGCCTGTCTTGCGTTCCAATCTTGATCGGATAGCTGCCCCTTCAGCGCATTGATCAGGGTGGCATCCACACTGGCTCCACCCAGCGTCCTCGCCGCCGATTCCCGAACGGAGGGCGCTGCATCACGAAGCCGATCAAGCAAAGCGTTACGGACTTCAGAAGTCATCGACACGTCTACAAGGGCGCGCGCCGCCACCCGACGGACGCGCGCATCGTCATCCGAAAGGGCCTCGATCAAGGTCTCGCGCGCCTGGGTTTCATTCTCGGCCTCCCCAAGCTTTTCTATCGAAGGCTCCGGAAGGACAGGATCTTCGGAGGGGGTCCCTTTATAGAGGGCTTCACCCACCCTGGCTTCTCCAAGGACGCCCGCAAGCGAAGCCGCAGCCGCCGTGCGAACCCCATTGTGTGGATCGGATAGGAGGTTGAAAAACGCATTTCGAATAGAAGGTTCCGCGACATTTCCCGAAAGCGACTTGACGGCCGCCTGACGCACCATCGGATTTTCGTGTTGCAATTTTCGCCGGACCGATTGGAGGATCGTTGATGGTAGTGGCGCTTCCCATTCCCCAAAGCCGGCGAGACAGACTTGTTGGGCCCAAAAAGGGGTCGCGCTTTGAAGGACTTGTTCGACCCATCCCGATATCTCTTTCCATGCCGGTCCATCGTCCCATCCGATCATGCCGGCCCAGGTGATACATTGTAATTCCGGCCGGTAGAGAACGACATCGATTCGATGCTTGCTTTGGAGCGTTCCCCGATACAGTTGCCGCAGGCGATCTTGGTCGCTTCGAATGGAAAGGACGTATAGTTTCCATACTTCTTTCCAAGCCGGATGATCCCAATACCGATGAATCGCCTGGACCACCCTTTCTCGGTGCTCACATAGATAACGTGCGGCATAGTATTCCTGAAAACTCAAGTGCAGGAACCCGAAACGTCTCTCGCCTTTGGTAATGAGCACCCCGACGAGATTCTCAGCCGCCCGCACCAATCGTGAAATTTCCGTATTGAGGAAAGGTTGTCTAAATCCTTTTTCGATCAACAGCTCCTCGATAGAACCTTCTAATTTTCGACGATTGAAGGTGACAATGCCTTGCGTCATGCCGTCGTAGGCCAATCGTCCCCAAAGCTGGTGGAGCAAGTTTGCATTCGGAGGATAGGAAGCGTCCGCATTATCCCTTCCGAAACGCGTCAAGAGCCAGCTATTGATCAATGCGGATGCCGCATGGTCGTAAAAAACCCATCGGTCTTGCGGCAGTCTCCGGCGGGCTTTATAGTAAAGGACGACCATTGTGAGCGACAAAGCATTGCGCTTGAGTCGCAAAAGACCGATCTCTTCCGTCAGTTTCCGTTTGAATTCTTTGGCGTTGAGAACCGAACCTTCTTTTCGGCGAAATACCCCTTCCCATCGGGTCAGCAAGGCCAAGGACTGTGCATCGCTTAAACCCGCCAACATCCGTTTCTCCCAATTCAAAACGGTCTTCCCCGCCGTAAGCCCGACCGGCCGGGATGTGATCAACCAGCGATCGTCCGGGCGCTGTTTTGAGAGAACACTGATTTCCTGGCAAAGTTTCAGACACAACGCTTGGTCTCGAATCTCGTCTAAGCCGTCCAACAACCAATAAATGGGACCCGATTTCCAAGCGGACAACGCAGCGGCCCCGACCTCCGCAAAACGAGGCACCGCAATATCCAAATAGCCCAGCAGCTTTCCTCCAGGGTTGTCCGTCCTGCTTTCCCAGAGACCCAAAGGAATATATATGGGAAAAGGATGGGACTTCGGGGATTTCTGCCACTCCCGAACGACTTTGAGGAGTTGGGCCTGCAGCAGCGTCGATTTTCCCTCGCCGGCCCCGCCCAATACAATCAGACGAGGACTGTACTTG
The DNA here is from genome assembly GCA_046756925.1 of Nitrospiria bacterium. GTDB lineage: Bacteria > Nitrospirota > Nitrospiria > SBBL01 > JAADHI01 > JAJDBU01. The sequence continues at coordinate 12,732 of JBHHXH010000014.1, read as the reverse complement.
AATATAGCGCTTGCGCCGATCCGCTCTGCAAGGCGCTTATCTTCTTTTGCCCCGGCATCGCGGGTATATCCTGCTTCGGGACCGAATGGACCTTTGGATTTTCCTCCAAACACGTCGGCGGCGGGATGTGTGAGCAAATCGGGTTCTACATAGATTTCTTCTAGAAGGATGTCCCCTTTGGCATAGCCCGGACCGGCGAGATAAAGTCCTTCGAGATTGGCGGCAGCGTGACGAAGATCAACCGCTTGTCGATATCGCGCGCGGTCATACGCATATGGATCGTTTTCGAGATCTCGGAAGTCCTTTTGCACCTCGTCTCCCTCGCACCGGCCTTTATAAGCCGCCTCAAGCTGGAGAAAAGCCTGAGCCCATCCTTCATAATGTCGGATGGGAACCACAAACACATTGTCTCGTTTTTCTAAGAGCCGTATACTCGCTTCGTCGGCCTGCCAAATCCAAGCAAATAATCGGGTCCGACGTTTCGTAATGGAACGGAGAATATCGAGCAGGGCATCGAAATGCGGATCTTTTATGCTGTACCCGGCAATAAGGATCGTTCTATTGGCCAATACATCACACAGGTATCGATAGGCCAGTGGATGTTTTTGCGGCCATTGGCGGTAGTCCTCCTTCGTTAAGGTGTGTGGGTTTTGCAGCGTGCCATTCATATGAATCGGCCGGGTTTGTCCCGCCTCGCGGGTCAGCCCCAAGTAATCGTTTTCGATGACGACCGGTTCCGATCGAAACAAGCGCTTGAGCAAACCATCGTAATTGCTGGTAAAAACGTCATGCCAAGGCAGTTGCGCAAGCCGTTCGTGGGCAACGGAAAGATAATAACTGGAATCGTCCAATGCCAGCGCCAACGCGGCTTCCAGATTTGAACGATTGGTCGCCTCGCCATAAGCAATGCTGTCGAAAAGATCGAGGGGATCGTCGTGTAAATCGGCATCCGTGAAACAACATTGTTTCGCGACGCGTTTCGCCAAGGTCTTCCAAAGCGGCAGCCGGATTTCCGAACGGTCTGTTCGCGGAGCGAGATGGGAAACGGCGGACCCGACAAAGAGGGCAAGCTGTCCGTAACGAAGCTTTTCCGCCAAAACATTCGCATGAGGCACGGGAAGCGGCTTTGCACCGGAGGGCTTGACGCTTTGAATCGTTTGATCCAAGGCAAAAAGCTTGACGGAAGAAAGCCCTTTGAAGTCCGAACGTTTCAGAAACCGCGAGAGTTGCGCAGGCGTAATACCGGATTGTTGTGCAATTTCAACTTGTTTTCGAACCTTGCCTTTTAAGACTTCTTTTAGGTCGTTTCGGATCGTCACTGCATTTGGCGCATTCATCGCGATGATATGTCCTCCCCTTAAATTAGATCGACCCCTATTTTATTCGGAAAAATTTAGAATATTAGTCACATAGAATTTAATTATCAATCATAAAATGAAAGGTAATAAATTTATTGACAGTTAATCGATCCTTAAACATATTACATTCGCTATTTCTTGCAAAAAATAGTAAGGATGCCGATATAAGGATCAAACAGACCGGATACCGAATCGGACTTCCATATTCTTTTTTATTCGAAGCATCTGTCTTTTATGATTGAAGAAAATCCGCGTCGGACCGCCGGTGTCCGATCTTGAACAACATGGATGGCAAGTTGGAAAGATGGGATCGGATCGGCATCCAACGGCAAGATGTTCATATCTGAAAAATGTTTTGTGAGAAAATGATTTTCCGGACCGAAATATTGCGTCCGATCGGGAGTTCACACAGTGAAGGGACCGGCGCGCTCAATATTGTCTTACAACATCTTGATAACATTGGCGTGTAAAATCCATATAAGACTGAACCGTTTCGTTCAGTTGCCGGCAGCCTTCCTCCCAGTTTTTCCGGCCATAACCCATTCTGCGTGATAAAAATAAGAACTCTTCCGTGGCCTGATTCGGCAAAAGGAGATCTTTTGCATTTCCCCGCACCATCCGAAGCGCATCGATCAGTTTTCTAAAAAAGAGATAACGCTTCCGCAAAGCCAAAGCATTTTTTCGAGTGAGTATTCCAAGACGCCCAAGCGCGGCAAGCGCTTCCAAGGTGTTTGTCGTTTGAAGCGCGGGATGTACTCCTCCATGAATAATTTGTAGATACTGCACAAGATATTCGATGTCGATCAAGCCTCCAGCGCTGTACTTGATATTCACACGACCGCTTGGGACCAATTCATCGATCTGCCGCTTCCGCAGCAAAAGCGCATCTTCCTTATCCCAGGATCGATCACTGTATACGAAGCGGTCTCGAATCGCCTCGCATTTTTTGCCGAGGAAGCCACTGCCCGCAACCGCTCTGAGTTTGATGAAGGCTTGTCTTTCGAACGCGGCGGCTTTTCCCCCTTCGGAATAATAAGCCCCAAATTGAGCGAGCGAAATCGCCATCGGCCCCGATTTTCCATGCGGGCGCAGACGCGTATCGATCGAAAAAATACCCTCTTGGCGTGCCACGATGAATGCACTGATTTCTTTGGATAACAGTTCGAAAAAGCGATTGTTTTCCATCACATTCGGTCCACGTGTCTTTCCTGTGTTTTCGTAAACAAAAAGGAGTTCGATGTCGGAAGCGTAGCCCAATTCCCGTCCACCGAACTTTCCAAGCCCGCAAATCGCAAACGGCGAGGCGGGATCCGCGCCATCTTCCCGGCGAGGCGGTCCATGGACAGCGACAAGCCGTTGATAGCAAATAGCATAGGCATATTGGACAACAACTTCGGCAAGATCCGTGAGAGATTCGGAAAACAATGTGAGCTTGCCGTGAGGTTCGAGCAAATGCCGGATGTCGATTCTGAACATCTCCTCGTCTTTATAGGCATTCACGATCTGCTTCGCCACGACCGGATCCTGGATATTTCGAAGCCGGCCTTGAACCTCCTTTTGCATCTTAATCCGCCCAATCCGCAGTGGTTTACGCTTCAGGTGCTCAAGAATGGGAAGGAAATTTTCGAATCGAATTCTTAGGAAGTCCTCCCACAGGAAATCGCTGGTGCCGAAAAAACGCGCCAGGAGATCCATCGTTTCCTTCTTCTTGAGAAAACCAATGAGCGGACGCCGGGGTTTTGCTTCCAAGATCTTATCCAGGAACTGGTCGTAATGGGTCATGGCCATCATCGGGTCGGGCGCGGCGACCAAAAAATGGATAAATTGTTTAATGAGGACAGCCGTGAACTTTAAAGCTTTTTTCTCCGCCTCTCCTGAGATTTTCTTTCCCCTCAGGTTTGCAATAGACAATCGATTGTTGATGGTGTTGTCGGTCCGGTCTATTTTGACACTATGAATGTAGATATTTCTCATGGACAGCGCATTGGAAAACGCATACAAGAAGGCCGGCGTATCCTGCCCTCGGATGCTCAGGGTCGTCCATCGGGCAGAGCGCCGGTTGTCGATACGAATGTCGATCGGCGTAAGGAGACCGGAAAATGGATCTCGCCTGTTTGTCTGGTCTTCTTGCAACTGATTGATTTTAGAAACCAATTGATAATTAACGGCTTTTCGAGCTTCTCGAAAAGAACCCTGATCCAATAGTTTGAAAAGGCGTGAAAGGTCTGCCTCGAACCGGGCCTGCTGTGCCCGGTCAAAGCGCTCCCCGTCGATCAAGCTCACCAGGAAAAGATCGACGATCTTCTTACGGCCGGGCTCGATGGAAAGGGTCTCAACACAACCGGATTCGATGTTGAGCCCATAGGCCGACAGCAAACCACAAAGAATCGAGAATGCCGAGAAGTAATCGTAAGCGATGACGACAATCTTGTATTTCCCACCGCCCCGCTCGGAAATGCAAACGCGCAGCGGATCCTCCAAAGTAAGCGATCGAGACAACTCGAGGTGTTCAGCCACCTCGTTGGGAGTGCAAAACGCGAGATAATCGCGGTTTAAATACCGCATCATTGCCTCGGAAGATTCCGGATGAGCACCCCCAAGTTTCGGGGGGATACCGCTTCTATTTCTTTTAGAGACCGCCATAAGTTGAGGAAAACCCTTTTTTTCTTCCATTATGAACACCTATCCGGCAAATCGGCAGGTGGCGTAAAGTGCCAAATTGCACTCCCATGCCCCGGGTAGTATAATACGAAATCCCACGAATCGTATAATGTGAAATCCGACGATGTCCAGTCAAGTCGATCAAGAAAATCAAAATGTCAATCCTGTCCTGACCGCAGATCAGGCTTTGTCCATTTTGAAGCCCTTTGATTTTCAAGATACTAAAAAGGCGAGTAAAAACCTTCAATCGATCGCAGGAGATTCCGTCGAAAGCAGCCATTTTTCGGAAATCATTGAAGAAACGCTAAGCGCCTTATCAGAGGCGCCCGCTCCCGATCAAGCGCTCAACAATTTCGAACGTTTCACCAAAACCACTTTTAGCAAAACGCATCTTTTTTCCTACTTGAAAGCCTCCCCGAAGACACTCCATCAGGCGGCCTATGTCTTTGGCGGCAGCCCGTTCCTTTCGGACATCCTCATCCGGAACCCGGAGTACTTTTATTGGATCTTCAACCCCAAAAGATTGGAACAGTCGAAAAGAAAAAACGACTACCGTCAAGAACTGGTCGCCGCGTGTCGGCTTTTACAAACCAAGCAGAACCAACTCGACATGCTGCGCATTTTCAAACGCAAAGAAATCCTTCGTATCGGTGTCCGGGATCTATTGGGGATAACGGATGTGAATGAAACCGTCCGTGAGTTATCCAGCCTCGCCGACGTGTTGATCGACCGGGCCTATTCGATCTGCGAGAAAACCATGCGTCAAAAATACGGAAGACCACAGCCCGATGGAAGGTCGAAAGCCTGGGAGGGATCGGGCTTTAGCGTTCTCGCCCTCGGAAAACTAGGGAGCATGGAGTTGAATTTTAGTTCCGACGTCGACTTAATCTACCTTTATGCCTCCCGCTCGGGGAGGACAAGGGGTGTCAAAGGAATAAATCGGATCGAGAATGCCGATTATTTCGAACGTCTTTCAAAATCGATCACCTCCGCTTTAAACGAAAAAAGCGGCCAAGGATATGTATACAGGGTCGATTTGCGGCTACGCCCGGAGGGTGACAAAGGACCGATTGCGCTGTCTCTGGAAGGCTGTCGTCTCTATTACGCAAAACGGGGTGAGATTTGGGAAGGCTTGGCTCTCCTTCGCGCGCGCGCTGTGGCGGGCGACCGCGAACTCGGCAAGGACTTTTTAACAATGGCTTCCGATTTCACCAATAAAATGGCCTTCGAACGAGACGGGCGCCGCGCAGTGAGGCAATGCAAGGAAAAAATCGATGAACAGCTCAGGCAAAACAATCATCTTCACCGTGATATCAAGCGAGGCTGTGGCGGGATTCGAGAAGTGGAGTTCTTGGCGCAGTCATTACAGCTTTGCTTTGAAAAAGCCAGTATAACCAATAGAAAAATAAGGATAATTGAAGTAATAAAAAGGCTCAGAAATGACAAGCGTCTTTCCAAGGAATCCGCCTCGCAGCTGCTGGCAGCTTATCGTTTCTTAAGAGATCTCGAAAACAAGTTGCAGATGGCCCACGATCAGCAGACCCATCTGATTCCCACAGACACGGAAGAAATCGCCGTGCTGGCGCGGAAAATGGGTTTTGTTTCCTCGAAGGCATCGGAACAATTCATGAAGACCTATCGCTTTCATACCAATAGGGTCCACCAAATTTATAATGACTTCTTTTACGCAAATGCCGCGATATAGACCATATTCATGAACCGAACGTATTTGGAATGCGTTTTGCCCGAAGTCGACGGGCGTTTCCATTACCACCTTCCCTCAGCGCTTCAGGATAAAAACGTGCCGCCGGGCGCCCGCCTGCTGGTACCCTTTGGAAAAACATGGAAACTGGCCTTTTGTATCCGGACAATAAAGAAGCCGGACATATCGAAAACCAAGGCCATCGGCGCCTTGCTGGATAAAAACGCCCTCATACGCCCCGAGCTCCTCAAACTGCTGCTTTGGATATCGGATTACTATATGACACCATTAGGAGGCTTGATCAAAACAGGCCTTCCCCAAGGGATGCACATGCGGCCGATTCGCCGCTTCCGTTTAACCAGCGCAGGGGAGATTCATAAAAAAAGGTTCCGGGCTTCCTTGCCGATAAAAATCATCGACCTTTTAATCGAAAACAAGACGCTCACCGAACCCGAATTGCAAAAACATTGCGGGCGAAGCCTCGGTCGCGCTGTATCGGCCTTGAAGAAAAGAAACATTATCCAGGAATCCTGGGAAATCGCCGCGCCGACTGTTCAACCCAAGGTTCGGAGGGTCGTCGCCTTAAGAGAGAATGCCGAGAAAACCATATTGTTGTTCAATGGGCTTCAAAGACGCGCCCCGAAGCAGGCGGCCGTGCTGAAGCATCTTCTTTCATCCGGAGGCAAGGCTCCCGTCGACGATTTTCCGCCAGGCCCGCTTCGTGCCGCCGTTGGGCGGCTCCTTCAGAAAGGCTTGCTCCGGCAAGAAGCGGAAACCATCACCAGAAAGCCGCGACAAAATGTCGACATCCGTGAAAAAGGAAAGATCACCCTGAATAAACATCAAGCGATGGCGGTCGAAACCATCGGAAGCCAAATTGAAAAAGGCGCCTTCGCAACCTTCCTGCTCCATGGCGTCACCGGGAGCGGAAAAACAGAGGTCTACCTCCGGGCAATCGAGAAGGCTTTGAATGATGGGCGAAGCGCTATTCTGCTTTTGCCGGAGATCGGCCTCAGTACGCATATCGCCGCGCGTTTTCATGAAAGATTCGGCGAACGGATGGCCTTGTTTCACAGCGGTCTCTCGGCAGGGGAGCGTCTGGACGAATGGCGTCGGATCAAAGACGGCCAGGTTGATTTGGTGATCGGTGCCAGATCGGCTGTTTTTGCACCTTTTCGATCGCTGGGCGCGATCATTGTCGACGAGGAACACGATCCCTCCTATCGGCAAGAGGAGGGGAGCCGATACCATGCGCGGGATGTCGCCATCGTTCGCGGGAGAGATGAAGAAGCCGTCGTCATCCTCGGATCGGCAACCCCCTCCTTCGAATCCTATTACAACAGCCAAAACGGGAAATATCGTTACCTCCACCTGCCCGAAAGAATCGGGACACGGCCGCTGCCGAAAGTCCACTTGGTGGACCTGAAGAAAACAGACGAATGGTGCAGGCCTTTTTTTACGAATCGGCTCGTCACAGCAATTAAAGACCGGCTTGCAGGCAAAGAGCAGGTCCTCCTCTTTGTCAATCGCCGGGGATTCTCTCCCTTTCTACTCTGCCGGGATTGCGGCCACAGCCCTTCATGCAGGCATTGCAGTGTATCCCTGACCTATCACAAAGGCACGAAGTGCCTAACCTGCCATTATTGCGCTTACCGCGCGCCCGCGCCCACGGCCTGCCCCGAGTGTCATGGGATTGGACTGCAAACGTACGGCATCGGCACCGAACAAGTTGAAACGCATGTTCGAGCCTTATTCCCGGACGCGAGGGTCTCTCGTCTCGACCGTGATACCGTGCAAAAAAAAGGCTCTCACGGAAGCATATTGGGCGCCATGAACAGAGAGGAAACAGACATTCTCATCGGCACGCAAATGATCGCCAAAGGACACGATTTTCCAAAGGTCACCCTCGTGGGGGTTTTAGCGGGCGATCTTTCTTTGCATCTACCCGATTTCCGCTCCTCGGAACGGACCTTCCAGCTGCTCACCCAGGTCGCCGGGCGCGCCGGACGAGGCCGGCGACCTGGAGAGGTGATCATACAAACCTTCCAACCGGACAATCACGCAATCCGTGCGGCCATCACACAACATTACACCGCTTTTTTCGAACAAGAAATCGCCGCGAGAAAGGAGCGGAATTTCCCACCCTTCGGCCGCGTGACTTTGTTGCTTTTAAAACACCGGGTGGAAACGACGGTTGCCCGGGAAGCGTCATCTCTGGCGGATCGCATCAAAATGCGCCATCCGGGAGGCGGTATCGAGATCCTTGGCCCCGCCCCCGCGCCCTTGCCGAAAATCAAGGATGCCTATCGCTACCAAATATGCATCAAAGGCAAAGACCAACGGACCATCGGCACGATCTTGAAGCCCGCCATGGAACAATGGCGGAGATCGGCCAAGAAAAGCGCTGCCGTCGATATCGAAATCGACCCCCAACAGTTCGTTTGAGGATCCCCGCAATCCAGTATATAACGAACCATCGGGTGGCCCTCTCCGAACCGAAAGAGATGTCCATGCGGAGGCTCAGGTGGCCCATGTTGATGGAAACCCGGTTTAAGTCGTTATAGATCGAGATTCCGGAACTTTTTTAATTGAATGAAAGGCGCTTAATCTGGTATAAGCATAACGCTGGAGATAAGTCCTAGGGGACTTGCCGATCCCAGGCGGATTGAAGACAGAGATAAAGCGAATACAGTTTTTCTTGTAACTGTGATCGTTTACGAGATCCTACGGACATCGGGTTCATCGGTTTTTTCTTCGTATTTCCTGAATGATCGTGTTACTCCTAATCAATGCATTGATATGATTTAACTGTAATGTAAGTTGCTATATTTACACGAATCGATTCTCTCTGACTATAAGATACTCAAAGGTTTTTAGGTGAAAGCATTGATCACTGCCGGAGGACATGGCACCCGACTCCGGCCCATTACGCATACGAACAATAAGCACCTGATTCCCATCGCCAACAAGCCGATGATTTTCTATGCGATGGATGCCGTCGTTGCAGCCGGCATTACCGAGATCGGAATCGTGGTCAATCCCGAGACCCTCGAGGAACTGCAAGCCGCTTTAGGAGAGGGGGAGGCCTGGGGAGCGAAACTGTCTTACATCGTCCAAGAAGCGCCGCAAGGGCTGGCGCATGTGGTCAAAATTTCACAGGATTTCATTAAGGATGAACCCTTTATCTTTTATTTGGGGGACAACGTCATCGTGGGCGGCATCGATCGCTTCGTCAAATCGTTTTCCGACTGTGAAGCAGACTGCCATCTGGTGATATCGAAGGTCAAGGATCCGCACCGTTTCGGCGTTCCGGAATTAAACAATGGCCGCATTGTCGGGGTCGAGGAAAAACCCAGAGATCCCAAAAGCCCCTATGCCGTGACCGGCATTTACATCTATAGCCCCCACATCTTTGAAGCGGTCCATGCCATCGAACCGAGCGCGAGAGGAGAACTGGAGATCAGCGATGCCCATCAATACCTCATTGACAAGGGATATTCGGTGGGATACTCCGAAGTCACCGGTTGGTGGAAAGATACGGGACAACCCGAGGATCTGTTGGAAGCGAACCGCTTTGTGCTCGATCAATTCATTGAAAACCCGGATGGACCTTTGGTGGAAGGACAAGTCGACGATGAGAGCACCTTGTGCGGTAAAGTGATTGTCGAAAAGGGCGCGAAAATCGTCCGGAGCCAAATCCGCGGCCCGGCCATCATCGGCCGGGGAACGCGGGTTGAACACGGCTACATCGGACCCTATACCTCTATTTACAACGACTGTTGCATTCGAAACAGCGAATTGGAATATAGCATTGTGATGGAACGCTGCAACATAAAGGACGTCGATGTGCGTATCGAAAAGAGTCTTTTGGGCCATGAGGTCACCATTTCACAAGGAAAGACCAAGCCCAGAACACAAAAATTCATTGTGGGCGATGAAAGCAGCATCGAACTCTAAAGCGGATGCGGTCGGTGGGGCATAGATAGAAAATGAAGATTCTGGTGACCGGAGGCGCAGGATTTATCGGAAGCAACTGTGTCCGCTATCTCTTGGAGAACCACCCCGATGATTCGATCGTCAATTTAGACAAACTCACCTACGCCGGCAATTTAGATAATCTCAGAGGCATCGGCGAAGATACGCGGCATCGATTTGTCCGGGGAGACATCTGCGATGAAGCCTTGGTGGACCGATTGGCGATGGAGACGGATGCAATTATTCATTTTGCAGCGGAAACCCATGTGGATCGCTCCATCGTTGCTTCGGACGATTTTATTCAAACCAATGTCATGGGGACCCATCGTTTATTAGAAGCATCGCGGAAGCACCATCACCGGCGTTTTCTTCATATCTCGACGGATGAGGTCTATGGAAGCTGTCTTGAAGGGGATTTTAACGAAGATGCGCCGCTTTCGCCAAGCAGTCCCTACTCGGCCAGCAAGGCCAGTTCGGATTTACTGGTTTTATCTTATTATAAGACCTATGGGCTGCCTGCAATCATTACCCGGTGTTCCAACAATTACGGACCCTATCAATTTCCGGAAAAATTGATTCCCTTGATGATTACGAATGCCCTTGAGGATCAGCCCCTTCCCCTGTATGGAGACGGATTATACGTCCGGGATTGGCTGTATGTCCGAGATCACTGTGAGGCCATTGACCGGGTTTTTCAGGATGGAAAACAGGGGGAAATCTATAACATCGGTGCGGAAGGCGGCAGAACAAACTTAGAGATCATACAGGCCATTCTTAAGACATTAGGAAAACCCCAGACTTTAATTCGACATGTGAAAGATCGACCGGCCCACGATCGCCGTTATGCCGTCAATCCAAAAAAGATACAAACCGAACTGGGCTGGCAACCCGCTTTTTCTTTGGAAGATGCGCTTAAAAAAACCATCGAATGGTATTGTGCCAATCAAACATGGTGGCGCAGCGTCAAATCGGGTGAATATCTTCAAATGGCCGAGAAGATTTACGGAGCCGTTCTATGAAAGTGATGATCACGGGGGCCAAAGGGATGCTGGCTCAGGCCTTTATCAAGCATATGCCGGCGGATTGGAATATCGCGGCTTTTGATAAGGATGCACTCGACATTACCAAACGGGAAGCCGTCCGTGTTGCCGTCACAGCAGTGAAGCCGGAGGTCATCATCAACTGCGCGGCTTATACTCAGGTCGATACCTGTGAAGAAGCGAAGGCGCGCGCTTTTTCAGTGAATGGGACTGGTCCGGGGAATATGGCTGAGGCCGCAAATGAAGCCGGCGCGTACCTCATCCACTTTAGTACTGATTATGTCTTTGACGGGACCCAGCATCGTCCCTATAAAGAAGAAGATCCGATCCGGCCGATCAATCAATACGGGGCCTCGAAATGGGAAGGGGAGTCCCAAGTCCGGAAACATCTTCAAAAACACCTAATCATCCGCACACAATGGCTGTATGGAAAGGGTGGGGATCATTTTGTTAAAACCTTGATAGATCTGGCTGCCAAGAAAAAGAGGCTAAAGGTTGTGGATGACCAAGTGGGCGCGCCCACCTGGACCGAGGACCTCTCCAAGGCCGCCGTACAACTAATCGCAGAAAAAGCCACGGGCACCTATCACGTGGTTAACGGCGGGCATTGCACGTGGTATGGCTTTGCGTCTCGAATTGCCGAAACGGCTGCTCTTTCGGTTGAAATATTGCCCTGTTCCACGGCTGAATTTCCTCGCCCGGCGCAACGCCCCGGCTATTCCGTGCTTTCAACGGATAAGGCCGCAAAGGTCCTGGGCCATGCGCTACCCCCTTGGGAGGGCGCGCTGGAACGTTATTTTCATGCAGAGTAGGATATACAATGTTTAAAGAAGGCAAGATTGCCGGTGTAAAAATTCGACCGATCAAAAAGTATGTGGACGAACGCGGTTGGTTGGCGGAACTCTTCCGGGAGGATGAAATTGACAAATCGATTTATCCGGCGATGTCTTACATCTCTGTAACTCGCCCAGGAATCACACGGGGACCACATGAACATGTGGATCAGACCGATTATTTCTGTTTTATCGGGCCTTCGAATTTTAAGGTCACCCTCTGGGACAACCGAGGAAAAAGCACGACCTTCAGCAATAAAATGGTGGCGGTCGTCGGGGAGGAGGCGCCGTCTGTGGTAATTGTCCCGGAAGGCGTGGTCCATGCCTATCAAAATGTCGGTACGGTAGACGGGGTGGTGATCAACTGCCCGAATCGCCTGTTTATGGGACACGGCAAAAAAGAAGCGGTGGATGAAATACGGCACGAGGATGATCGAACGTCGCCGTTTGTCGTGGACCTTTGATTCCTACTTCGGGGAAGCGGTGGAGAAAGTCAAGATTCAAGAGCGAAGCGGCGGCGATGATCCTGTCCTTCGGGATTTTCTCAGAGAGATTGTCCCCTTGCAGAAGCAGATTCAAAGGATTATTCTTTTTGGTTCGCGTGCCCGGGGAACGCATCTTCCAGACTCTGACTACGATCTGCTGTTGGTCGTGGATCGGAAGGACCGTGCCTTTGTTGATAAAATATATGATGCGGTCATGGAAATCCTGTTGCGACATGGAAGGCTAATCTCACTAAAGTGCTTCACCTCTGAAGAAATGATGCAATTATCGGGGCTGAAGACCCCTTTTATGCAGCATATCCAAAAGGAGGGAATTGCGGTTGGATGACACCAGGATCGAACTGATAAAGAGCTATCTTGCAAAGGCCGAAGAAAAACGAAAAGCGGCAAAAACACTTCTTCAAGAGGGCTTTACGCACTCCAAAGATATTAAGGCTCTCAAAATTGAAGGGACATATTCCGTCATGCCCGCATGCTTTAAGCGGGAATCCAGTGACCTTCAAAGACGTTCCTATAATAAGGCGATAAGTCTGAGAGGTTTTGCAGTAGTGCTTTATTCCTAATTGTGGAAAGAAGTTGAACATCAAATGGACAAAACACGCGAAAGACCGCCAAAAAGAGTGGGAAAAGAAACTCAAGATCTCATGTCAAGAGATTGAA
>JBHHXH010000013.1:0-46465 GCA_046756925.1 Nitrospiria bacterium | reverse complement strand
CGTTTCTTGATCTCCTATTTGATCGTGAAGCTCAAGAAGATGCGCCTGCCCCTGTTCGAGGTCATCCGGCAAAAATACCAGGTCCGGAATCCGCCGAAGCGGGAGCCTTTGCGCCAATTGGCCGCGGACGAAACCCCTTGCCTTTTTCAAGGCAGCGAACGTCTTCCGGACATCTTGTTTTTCGTGGACGCTAACGTATACCTTTGCATGGTTCAGATCGTCCGACACTCTAACACCGGTAACGGTGACAAAACCGATCCTGGGATCTCGCGCCTTGACTGCGAGGATTTGCGCGATTTCTTCCTTGATCTGATCGCCGACGCGGTCTGCACGTTTCCTTTTCATCGTTAAAGCAACTCTATCCGGTGATGCCCCATCTCGACCTCCGGATGACCATTGACAATCGTTCTCCGGACTTTATCGAGCACTTCGTTTACAAAACGCCGGTCGTTCGACAGTGTCGAAACACCCAACACGGCCGTCTGCCATCGGTCTTGCTCTGCAATTTCTGCAACGGCCACATTAAATTTATTGCTGATTTTCGCTTTGATACTCCGCAGAATCTGACGTTTTCCCTTGAGAGAACGGTTTTGTGGAATATACAGTTCGATCACACACACCCCCACTGTAAATCCTTTCATGCCATTTCACCCAATTCAACAGAGTGAAGCGCTCAATGGTGCCTAGATAAGCAGCAGTTTAGACAGACTCAAGCTTCGCGGGGATTTTATCAAACACATATAATTCGAGGATGTCTCCGACTTTAATGTCATTGAAGTTCTCGACCCCCAAACCGCACTCGTAGCCGGTCTGAACTTCTTTTACATCGTCTTTAAAACGGCGTAGCGAAGCGATCTTGCCTTCATAGACGCCGACATTGTCGCGAATGACACGGACACCGGAACAATTCCTCGATGCGATTCCTTCAATGACGTATCCGCCCGCCACCGTTCCTTGCCGTGGAACCGTAAATGTTTGGCGCACCTCTACGCGTCCAAGGATCCTCTCTTTCAATGTCGGTTCAAGCAATCCCTCCATGGCCGAACGAACATCGGCAATCGCTTCATAAATAACCGAATACAGCCGTATATCAACCTTTTCCTTCTCGGCCATGTCCCGAACTTTCGATTCGGGACGAATATTAAAACCGATGATAATTGCATTGGACGCTGCGGCGAGCAGCACATCGGATTCGCTCACGCCTCCCACACCGCCGTGAATGACCAACAACTTCACTGCATCGGTGCTCAGTTTTTCCAAAGATTCTTTCAAAGCCTCCGCCGATCCTTGGACATCCGCCTTGATAATCACGTTTTGCTCTTGGACGCCGCCTTCCTTGATTTCTTCGTAAAGATCGTCCAACGTGGCCCGACGCACTTGAGACAGTTTGACGTCCCGCTGACTTTTCGACCGACTGCTCGCGACTTCTTTCGCGACCCGTTCATCCTCTACGGCGATAAACGTGTCTCCGGCCAAGGGCACGCCATCCAAGCCGATGACTTCAACGGGCATCGACGGGCCCGCCTCCTTCACTTTTCTCCCGACATCGTTTATCAAAGACCGCACCTTTCCAAAATGCGCGCCGGTGACAAAAGCACTTCCCACTTTCAGTGTCCCTTCTTGAACCAGTACGGTCGCGACCGGTCCACGGCCGCGTTCGATTTTCGCCTCGACGATCACACCGATCATCTGTTTCTTGGGGTTGGCCTTCAATTCCAACACTTCCGCCTGCAAAAGGACCATCTCCAGCAGATGATCGAGCCCGGTCTTCTCTTTTGCAGAGACTTCGACAAAGATCGTCTCCCCCCCCCACTCCTCCGAAATCAACCCGTATTCGGACAAGGCTTGCTTCACACGATCCGGGTTGGCATCGGGCCGATCGATCTTATTGATCGCAACAATGATGGGCACCTTCGCTATTTTCGCATGATTGATCGCCTCTACCGTTTGAGGCATCACACCGTCGTCCGCCGCGACGACGAGGATGACGATGTCGGTGACTTCCGCCCCCCTCGCACGCATGGCCGTAAACGCTTCATGACCCGGCGTGTCCAAGAAGGTGATTTTCTTTCCGGAGGTCGCGACCATGTAGGCCCCGATATGCTGTGTGATTCCACCGGCTTCTCCTTCAGTAACATTCGTCTGACGGATGGCGTCCAACAGGGAGGTCTTCCCATGATCCACATGTCCCATAATCGTGATAACGGGAGGACGGGGCGCCAGCAAATCCGGGTCATCGGGAACCGATTCCAACAAAATTTCCTCTTCAGTCTTATCCGAGATGACTTCCGTTTTGACATCGAAGGACTCGGCAATCAATGAGGCTTCTTCGAGATCGATCGCTTGGTTCACCGTTGACATTTTTCCCAATTCCATTAACTTGGCAATAATACTCGGCACCTTTTGGCCGATCAGCTCCGAAAATTCCTTGACCGTGATGCCCTCATGGATTTTGATCACCTTTTTTCGCGGCTTGGCAACATCCACCACGGGGCCGCCATGCGTTTTACGACCCGACCGGCGATCCTCTTTCCGGTGAATCGGTTTAAAATCCTGCCATTTCCTGGCTTCCGCGGCGGTTCCCGTCCCCAGCGATTCGCCGGAAGCATCCCACTCGACCCTTCGAGCGCGCTTGGGTTTCTCTTTCGCTTTCACTTCCGAGATCTTTTTCGGCTCGGAACGGGGTTCCGGCTTGCCCTTTTTCTTCGCCTTCTTCTTTTCCTCCTCCGCCACTGAAGCCGTAGAAACCACTTCAGCTTTTAATTCTGCTCCACCGATTTCTTTCGAAGGCTTCGCAAGCGGCGATGCAGATCCCTCTTCTTTTGCGATATCGGTGGCGGCGACCTCCATGGGGGAGGCCGGCTTCGCATCCAATTGAATTTCGTCTTTTATTATTTCAGAAGGCTGTTTTTTTTCGGCGCCATCCTCCTCCACAAGCACGGGGGGCGGCGTTTCGATGACGGGCTCGGGGGGCGGCGCCGGTTTCTTTTTGATGAGGACAAATCGTTTCTTTTTGGTCGGTGTTGAAAGCAGGGTCTTTTTTTCGGTCTTTTGTTTTTTTTGCGCCTTTTTCGATGTATCCACCCCCCACTTTTTGAGAACGGCTTGCACATCATCTTCAGTCAGGGCGCCCATATGACTTTTGACGTTGATACCCATCTTCCCAAGGTGAACGATCAGTTCCTTAGACGGCACTTCAAGCTTTTTTGCCAGTTCAAAAACCCTCATATCAGCCTTCGCCTTCCTTCACCTCTTTTTCTTCATCGATCCGCACCGAGAATGCTTTCGCAGATTGCAGTAACTTCATCGCTGTCTTCGCCCCGATGAGCGGCAAGGCGGACAATGCCGCTTCGTTCGAGGCCGCCAATTTTTCAACACTGTCGATCCCGTGTTCTTTCAGGATATCGGCCATTCTTGCTCCTACCCCGGGCAAATCACGCAAGGCGTCCTCTTCACCACGCTGCCCTTGCCGTATCGCCTCTTCCATCGCTTCGGCTTTTTGCAAGTTATGTTCGTGCGTAATGGCCGCGGCAATTTCTTGTTCCCGCTCCTTGGCGCGCTCTGTTTCATACTCCCCTTGGTTGATGATGTCCACCCGCCAGCCGGTTAGCTTGGAAGCCAAGCGGACATTTTGGCCTTTTTTTCCGATGGCCAGGGAGAGCTGCTGTTCCGACACCACCACCAGTGCCGATTTTTCCGATTCGTTAATACCGACCTTGTCAACCACTGCCGGGCTTAAGGCTTCACCAATATAGGTCCGGGGATCTTCCGTCCAGGTCACAATATCGATTTTTTCCCCCCTGAGCTCACGAACCACGGCCTGAACCCGCGACCCCCGCACACCGACACAGGCGCCGACCGGATCGACAGATTGATCCGTGGAATAGACTGCGATCTTCGTCCGGTCTCCCGGCTCCCTCACGACACCTTTGATGACGACGACGCCTTCCGAAATCTCCGGCACCTCCATTTCGAACAACTTGGAAACAAACTCCGGGCGGGCTCTGGACAATATGATTTGCGGTCCTTTCGAAGACGGCCTCACTTCGAGGAGGTAGGCCCGAACTCGGTCACCACGCCGATACCCTTCCCTGGGTACTTGCTCGGAAATCGGCAGCAGGGCTTCGGTCTTTCCGAGTTCGACAATGTAGTTCCGTCGCTCCTGCCCTAAAATCATCCCGCTGATAATCTCACCTTCTCGGACGGAATATTCCCGGTACACCGATTCCCATTCCGCTTCCCTGACCCTTTGAAATATCACTTGTTTTGCAGTTTGCGCGGCAATTCGGCCAAAATCTTCCATTTCGAGAAGCGCACCGATTTCGTCTCCCAGCTCGGCGGATTCATCCATTTCCTTCGCCTCTCCCAGGGAGATTTCCGTATGGGGGTCTTCTACATGCTCGACGATCTTTTTCAAGGTAATCGCTTCAATCTCGCCGGTTTCGCGATCGAGCTGTACTTGAACATTTTCGTCCGATCCATACCGTTTCTTCGCAGCACTCACCAGCGCCGTTTCCACGGCCGAGACGATCTTTTCGCTTTCGATCCCCTTTTCGCGTCCGATTTGGTTGATGATGGCCAGAAGTTCACGACTCATTTCCTTAAACCTCCTTTATTTTTACTGAATGCCAAATCGATTTCAAGCCGGGCCTTGGAGACCCATTCAAAAGGGATTTCACGTTCGCCTTCTTCATCATCTGTCGAGACAATCAGGGTGTCCCCGTTAAAATCAAGCAACCGCCCAATGACGACTTTCCGATCCGGCCAGTTTAAGCCGGTTTCGATTCTGACACGGCTTCCCAAAAAACGGTAAAAATCCGACTTTCCCCGTAAGGGTCGCTGAAGCCCTGGAGATGAAACCTCTAGTGTAAAATCGACCGGAACGCCCTCCTCGATTTCGAGCGCGGGACTCAGGTATCGGCTGGCCTTTGCACAGTCTTCCACAGAAACGCCTTCCTTTTTATCGATCGTCACCTTCAGGTGCCCCCCTTTCATGGGCCCAGAATATGCGACTTCAAACAATTCCAGCCCCAGTGATCGAAGGATGGGTTTGACGACTTCCTTCACCCTTTCTAAAGGGCTTGCATATGGCAGATGCTTTGACGCCATATTTAAAAAGATGATCTCTTCTAAGGACGGTTCTTCTTGACCTTCAATGCGATCCGTGCGTTCCGAAACCATTTGTACTTTGACTCACGGGCTCAAAACAAGTCTTTTTAAAATAAAAAAGCGGGCAAAAAACACCCACCTACATCCAGTAGATAAAACTTTTTTTCTTATATCATACTCTCCCGTAGAATGCAAGATATCCACAGGTTTCAGTCGGCTTTGCTTGTATAAGGCGATCTTACTCGTTTCGCCGTCGCTGATGAACATATTCCAGAAAGGCCTTATGGATCAATCGCGTGGTGTCCCCCGGCTTGCCGGGACCGATTATTTTATCATCCAGGCGGACCACCGGAAGCACCTCCACCGTGGTTCCTGTCAGAAAAAGTTCGTCCGCCTTATAAAGATCCTGAATCCGAATCGTTTTTTCGAGCATCTCCAGCCCTTCATATTTTCCGACCCGCAGTACGATGTCCCGCGTAATGCCGGATAGTATATAAGAACCGGGAGGAGAGGTCACGACCTTTTTCCCGAAGACCGAAAAGAGATTGCTGCCGGATCCTTCCGTCACTTCGCCATTTCGAACCAGAATCGCTTCAAAGGCCCCGGATCGAATGGCTTGTTCACGCGCCATCACGTTGGGCAAGAGGTTGAGGGACTTTATATGACAGTTTCCCCACCGGATGTCCGGCAAGGACACCGCGGAGACGCCATTTTCCCGGTCCTTTTTTGGGATACGGCCGGCCGGCCGAAAGGTGATGACGAGTGTCGGCCGCGCTCTTTTCGGAAACGCGTGATTTCTCCGCGCACTCCCCCGCGTCAACTGAAGATACACCACGGCATCCGCAAATCGGCACTTCAGGCATCCCAGCCGTATGATTTTCTCGAGTCGGGCGCTGGCATACGGAATCGGAATTTCGACCGCGTCCGCGCTCTTCTTCAATCGCGCGAGATGCTCGCGCAGCCCGAATACTTCCTTTCCGTAGGTTCGGATCACTTCGTAGACCCCGTCTCCAAACTGCAACCCCCGGTCTTCGATGGAGATCCTCGCTTCGGATAAGCGGCTCCATGTTCCGTTTACAAATGCAATATTGGGCATCGTTATTTCTTTTTTCTCATCACCACGTGAAAGAAAACGTAGAGCGTTTCACGCTCCTCCTCGATATGTATCACATCGAAGTCCGCGCCAAAGATGGATTGAAAACTCTCCTTTTTAAAAAAACGATCGTAATGCCCCTTGTGAACGAGCCAGTCACGGGTCCGTTTCTCATCCGGATGGTGTTTAAAGTCCGTCGAAAAGCAACAGAGAAGAAGGTACCCGCCGCTTTTCAAAAGCGGGACCACACTTTTTAAATAAGCATCGGTATCCCGCTTTCGAACATGGTGAAGACAGCCGTAGTCGATCAACACATCGAAACGTTCCCGTGCAAAAGGGAGGTGAAACACATCACCCAGCACAAAAAAAAGATTCGGCCGCCCGTCCTGAACGAGGTCGGCGGCGCGCGCCAATGCCTCCGGCTGATAATCGAGACCGATGGTCCAATAACCCGAACGGGAAAAAAAACCGGCGTGCCGACCTTCTCCGCATCCGATATCAAGAACCCGCCCGGACGCTTTTTCCAATTTGAATCGACCCAGAAAACGGACAACCGGACCGGAGGCGCCGGATATCGGCCACGCATGGTCACCGGTGCGGTATGCCGCTTCAAAATAGCGTTTTTGGCGCTCGTAGAGATCCATGCCCTTATCCCGGTTCAAGTCTACAATACTCCGAAATAATCTATTTGATCAAGCGTGGAGACCATCCAATTCCCCCTCTGATCATTAAATCCACATCGCTTCCGAAACCTTGCTGTCCTTTTCGAAGCGATCGCCCGAAAGAAGGGATAGGTCGATCTCACCATAGGCCCCGTTGACGATCAATTCGGCCAGGGCACGACCGACGGCGTACGAGTGCATCACGCCATGTCCGGAAAACGAGTGGGCTTCGAAAATATTCGTTGTCCCATGAACACGCCCAACGATCGCACTGTTATCGGGTGATACGGCATAAAGCCCCGCCCAACCGCCGATTTGCTTCAGTCGCTCAAAATGGCTGCCCCTTCCCGAAAGCCTTGGCCATATCTCCTGCATAAAAAAAGAGTCCCCTTCATAGTCGAAACAAAATCCCGGGGTTTCATTTGGAACCGCATAACCGGCCAGGATATTTCCCGCTTCATGATGAAAGTACAATCCGCTTGTATCGACAATCATGCCATACGGTGCAAGATCGACTTCCTGAGAATGCATAATCGACACCTGACGCCGTATGGGAACGGATGGAATCACTCTTCCATATAATCTGGCCAAGGGAGGCGCCCAGGAACCGGCGGCATTGACGAGGGTTTCGATCCGCACCCGGCGTCGCTTTCCCGCCATAGGCGATTTTTGATCGACAAGATATCCTTTCACTTCGTCCTCCGACGGCATCTCACGGAGAAACACCGTGTGGGCAACATCCTCCACCAATTCCACCTTTTCGACGACATGACGGTCGATCCAACCGGCCTTGTCTTGCGATGCGCGCTCACGGTAGTATTTTTTTAAGAGATTGGGATTGATCAGACCCTCATCGGGCGAATGGGTCGCGGCATAAACACCCCCCAAGCGATCCAGGAAAGGAAAGCGCAGAGTGATTTCCGCCGGGCTCAAGACGTTCATCCGGCATCCCCAGCGGATTTGATCCGCACGCCGGTGCGCGGTCCGTTTCCATACAGTTTCATCGTAGAGCCATAGGTAACCTTTCTGTTGAAAGCCGACCTCGGATGCGACCGACTCGTAGAATGAAATCGATGCTTTCGAAAGATCGGTATTCACTTGCTGCGCCCAGGTTGCTCGCACCCCCCCTGCGTTACGCTCCGACGAGCTCCACTTTCCACTTAAATCGCAGTCGACGACCGCAACATCGCGCACGCCCATTTCGACCAATGACATCGCGATGCTGCTGCCGATGATGCCACCGCCTACAATCAGAATGCGGTACGATTCCTCCATCAACACGTCTCTTTCGGCCACATCCCCAGATTGGATCTCAGGCTTCAGGGACCGCGGGGCCATTCGGTTTTATTCTAGACAAATACGATGGTGCGGTTTTTAAATACGAGTATTTTTCGATTGAGATGATGCCAGATGGCACGCGACAAGACAATCTTTTCGAGATCGCGGCCTTTACGAATGAAATCTTCCACCGAATCGGTGTGACTGACCCGAACCACATCTTGCGCAATGATTGGCCCGGCATCCAAGGTTTCCGTGACATAATGACTGGTTGCACCGATGATCTTCACACCTCGGTCGTGCGCCGAGTTGTAGGGTTTTGCCCCGGGGAAAGCAGGCAGAAAAGAGTGGTGAATATTAATAATTCTATTGGGGTAATGCGTAACGAAGCCCTTTGTCAATATTTGCATATATCGTGCAAGGACGATTGCATCGATCCGATAAGATTTTAATAAGGCCAACTGTTTTTTTTCTTGGTCCGCTTTGTTTTCCTTGGTCATCGGAAAAATGTGAAAATCAACTCCAAGGTTCTTTGCGGCCGGTTCGAGATCCGGATGATTACTGATGATGACCGGTATTTCGACCCGCCATTCCCCGGCTTGATATCGGGACAGGATATCGAATAGGCAGTGCGAAGCCTTCGAGACAAAGACCGCCACACGCGGTCTTTCATTGGAATGGTAAAGCTGCCACGTCATTCCAAACCGCCCGGCGATCGCGCCCTGGAAATGACCTCCGAATTGCCCAATCGGTATGCCAAATTTTGACAGATCCCACTCGAGCCGCATAAAAAAATGATTCTCCCCCGGATCGACATATTGTTCCAAATGAATAATGTTGCCGTTGTTCTCGCGGATGAAAGCCGTCACGGAAGCGATGAGTCCTTGCTGATCCGGACAGGAGATCATCAAGATCGCGGAATGGTGTTTTTCGCTTTTATCGGTCACGGTATTTCCATCGAAACCCAAGGCATTTTAAATGAAGACTTTAAAAAACCGCTGGGTGTCTATCCAAAGTGCTCTTGGCATTCGCGCAGAAATAACTGAACGACCCTCGATTCCAAGTCGAGGGTCGTTCAGTTATTTGACATATATATCGACCGACTGATTCTCTCGATGGCTACATCCACCAAGGAATATCACCGGTGTTGGATTGGAGGTATCCTTTCAGTATGTCCGTTCGAGACACAACACCGGTCACCAATCCGTCACCGTCTACGACCGGTACCCGAATAAAATGATGCTCTTCCAAGACTTTCATGATATCATCCGCCGAGGCGCTTTCGCTTACACAGATTGGTTTTTCGGTCATCACGTCCTTCACCGAGATGACTGCGAGATCCTTTCCGGCGCGGAGCGCTTTTAGAAGGTCAAATTCACTGATGATTCCGACCAACTTTCTTTTTTCATCGACGACCGGCAGGCTCCCAAACCGCCCTGTCGTGATCGCTACGGCGACCCTGTCTGCCATCGATTCTTGAAAACAGGTCGTCACTTGTGTTTCCATGAACTGGCCCGCAACCAATTTGCCAAATTCTTGTTTCCCTGTCAGATAGTCAACGCGTCGTCCCATCGTTCCCTCCCTACTTTCAGTGGTTTGCGATCTTGAACACCCTACCGAACCTTGATTCCATTGTTAACAGAAATATCATATTCTTTCCCTCGGATAGAAGTCAACAAACAAGCAATCTCACCGGCCCGAGCCGGAAGCCTTTTGGGTTTTCCGACAAAAAATCCCCTCCTTTTCACAGATATCGGCATGATTGACGCAGACTTCCATAACATTTATCATAGATCTTGGAGTCTATTAAAAATGCTTTCCAATCGGTTTTATATAATTGCATCCATGCTTTTCTTTCTCGCCAGACCGAGCGCCTCCATTGCGGTGGAGGGCGTGGTATCCGATATTGAGGCTTATTTTCCGGATGAAATCGGCATGACCTGGACCTATCAAGGAACGGTGACGGATGATGTGATTCGAATCGCCGCTTATCGCAATATCGCCGCGGTGAAGGGATGGACCGTGAAAGACGGCATCAAAGTGAAAGTCTTTACGGAAACCAACCAAATAAACCAAGGCCCCGCAGAGAGTTATTTTTCAAAAGAACACGATGGAATCGTTTATTATGGCGGAGAACCGACGACGGATTTCGAAGGCCACCTGGTCCCATACCGCGTCATTCAGTTTCCTGTAGTCCTCCACAAATCGTTCTCGCAACTTTCCAAGAAGGGCATTCCCTTCGAAAGGGATTTCGATCAAGACGGCATTGACGAGGTGGCGGATGTCATGGCGGAAGTGACTGCGGAAGGATTTGAGGGCGTCTCGGTCCCGGCCGGATTTTTTAAAGACGCACTCAAATTAAAGGGCATCATGGTGATACGGGTTACCCTTTCCAACAGCGGAGACGTGATCGACTTGGTGGACCGGACCACCACCTGGCATGGTTTGGGTGTTGGAACGGTCAAGGCGGTTGTGTCCTTCGAATATCCCGGTATCGGCGGCCTGCCACCTACAACCACACTGTTCAAAGAACTCCTCAGCGAATATTCATTTGGCGTTCCATCCAGCCATTAAGAACGGGAAAATGCGCCGGACCCAGACCGTCGACTCCCTCTTATTCCTCTACACAGCATCAATCATGTCTTCTACCAGATACAGCAGAATCTCGCTCATAGAGGGGTGTATATGAGAGATCTCAGCATAGGATTTAAGCGTCGTGCGGTATCGCATCGCGATCACGGTTTGATGGATCAAGTCGGATGCGCCGGCCCCGACGATTTGAACGCCCAAGATCTCTCCGTTCTCAGGCGATGCCAGGATTTTGACGAAGCCGTCCATCTGATCGGTAACGATGGCCTTTCCAAGATCGTTAAACGGAAACCTTCCAACCCGGATCGGCACACCCCGTTGTTCCGCTTCCCGTTCCGAAAGACCAACCCGCGCATATTGGGGATCGGTAAAGATGGCCTTCGGGATCACACGATAGTCGGCCTTTTGCATCGGTCCTTTCATGATGTTTGCTCCGGCAATCTTCCCCTGGTAGGTCGCGATATTGACGATCAAGTCAATCCCGGTGACATCTCCGGCGGCATAGATATTCGGGTTGCTTGTCTGTAGATACTCATTGACTTCGATTCCATATTCATTGGTCTCTACCCCCGCGGTATTTAGATGAAGACGCTCCACATTTCCCGTTCGTCCCGTCACCAACAAAATCTCTTCGCCTTCCACACAAATGGTTTCTTGAGCCTGCTTGAAGTAAATTTGCTTAAGACCTTCGGAGGATTTCACCCGCTTAATCTGTGTCCCGCACCGGACATCGATGCCGTCCTTTCGAAAGATCTCGGCAAGGGTCATTCCGATGTCCGGGTCTTCCCGGCTAAGTAGATGTCCACTCCGTTGCAAGATGGTTGTTTGGACGCCCATTCGATGGAAAAACTGGCCGAATTCCAAGGCTTCCGCACCTCCGCCGATCACCACCATTGAAGCCGGAAGCAAGTTCATCGCCAAGGCATCATCGCTGTTTAAAAAACCGGTTTCCTTTAATCCAGGAAAAGAAGGAACCACCATCTTCGAACCACTCGCAATGACGTATTTTTCACACGCATATGTTGAAGGTCCGACTTGAATCTCCCGCATGGATAGAAATCGGGCCGATCCACTGAGCAGTGTGATCGCAGGATGATCAACGATGCCGGATTTCGCATCTTCCGCCATTTCTTTGATGAGACGGTCTTTTCGGCTTTTGATCCGGTCGAATCGAATCTGGGTTCTTCCGCCCGGCACCACGCCGATTTCAGGTCCTTTCCGGATCAGCCCAACCAATTCAGAGGACCGTAAATAGGCCTTTGTCGGCATGCATCCATTCAGGATGCAGAGCCCTCCGAAAGGGCCGGCCTCAACGAGACCGACGGACGCTCCCTCCCTTGCCGCAACTTTTGCGGCATAGCGACCCGCGCTACCCGCGCCGATCACCATGACATCAAAGGCCTTCATGGGCCGCTTCCATAATATGGATATTGCGTATGTGTTGAATGACCGCGCATAAGGAGATAAAAGAATCCCTAATGAAATAGAGAGGCTTCCTTTGTCCGGAAGGATACATCGTGCCGGTGTGGATGGGGTGCTTTTGCACATTCCATTTTGATAATCGTCATTTCTATATTTCTCTGGATTCTTTTGCTTTCTCTAAAATGTCAAGCGTCCATCTTTTAAGGAAAGTGACTTCATGGTATCGATAAAAATACATAAAAAAGCCGGACACCTCAGGCTGCATAGGCATCCGGCTCGTTAGAATAGGCGATCGTTCCAAAGGCTTTTCCCTACGGTCCGATATCTTTGAAAGGCAACGCCGTATCGATAAGCGCCATGGAACCGACCCTTATCCTTTTTATTTCGGCCTTCCTTCCAAGACATTTCACATCTACGATGCGGCAGACATGTCGAAGGTCGACAGGCTTCGATTGGAACGATCTTGGCTGCATTTTCAGCACTTTCATCGAACCGATTGCACTTCTCACAAAAGCGAGTTATTTCCCGCCGGCTTATCTACTTGTTCCTGGAAAGCCAAGCTTTCTCTCTTTTGTCGTTCCGCTTGTTCGACGTCTTTGCGCCTCTGACGCAGTTCCTATCTCTTTCCTCTTATTTTGTTATTATCATATAATTTTGAAGTCATAAAAGTCAAGACATGAAAGGCCTATAAAATATTGATAATATTATATAATTATAGATATTTCTACCTGCCACGGCTCTGCATGTCTCTTTGAGTCCGACCCGGCCCTCCGGTATATGGTGTATGGCCTCTTTATTGGATTGGGATTGCCCCGATATACGACCATCAATATGATTGTAGGACATAGGGAAATGATGACCAAACCATGAATCGTTTTTTTTCAAGAAACAATTCCCGGCTTCTGTGTTGCACAAACTATTGAAAATAGCGGGCTTTGTAATCTGCGCCTTGAACCTGAAATTTTTATCTCCTAAAAAATTCAACCCAGAGTTCATCAGAAGCGCCTTAGATATTCTTTGGAATGCCATGCGATCGATCATCCGCAAGCCCCTATATAACCGGCGGGATAAGGAAGAAACAGAACTATCGTAATGATTCGGGATGGAATGAGGGGAGCGCCTATCCTCCACTTTTAAATAAGTAGTAGCCCCCGAGACCCAACATAAAAAATCCCATCATAATGTCGATTGCATTTAATTCCTTTCCGTTTTCTTCTTTCTGTTCTCCGGCGTTCCCGGCGTAGTAATCATGAAAAAGAAACAGTAAGCCCGCCACAATGAAGAAGATGCCGATGGTCGTATTATTCATGATCGTCTTCTCCCAAAAAACAAGGCATCCATGCGCGAATACACCCATACCGTCATTGAAAACCCCTCATGAAGGGCGAGAACCCATATACTCAGTATTATTTCTTTCCCTCTTTATAAAAGGGAGAAAGGGGGAGGGGGCTTCAAATGGCGTTGCGCTTCATCTGCGGCTTCGTCTCCGTTGTTCTTAATACTGACAAAGGATTCTGTATCGTTCCGATACATATTGTCACGCGAGAGGCCTCTAGCGATCGGCTTCCTTTGATGTCATAAAAAAACCCCGTCCAAGAGAACAAAACGCTTGATCCTTTCTCATCGTTTATACTATGTACACGCATTGCCTTCAAGATAACAAGCGGATTCGCCCATGCCGTATGATAAGGCATCCCTTCCATTGGTCAGAACGCATAGCCCGCAGGTCCCTTGAAATATAAGGGAAGCGATTCAGCTTCGATCTCAGAGGGAAACAATCGATGAATCTTTACGGAACGATCATCCTCCTGGCCATGGTCCTACAACACGCTTTAAACGTGTCGGCCGATGTCTTGAATATAAAAGCGCTCGCCAGCGAACTGCCCGAGGAGATGCGCGGCGTTTATGATGTCGAAAAATACCGGAAATCGCAGGACTATACGCGCGTAAGGACCACATTCGGCTTGCTCAGCTCGACCTTCTCGATTTCCGTGACCTTGCTGTTCTGGTTCTCGGGGGGATTCGATTTTTTGGACCAAGTCGTGAGGGGATGGGGACTATCGTCCATTTTAAGCGGTCTGTGCTACTTCGGCATACTCGGCTTATTAAAAGGGCTGCTTTCGCTTCCTTTTTCGGCTTACGCCACCTTTGTCATCGAAGCGCGTTTCGGTTTCAATAAATCGACACCTGCGATTTATTTGATGGACATGATCAAGGGCGTCCTCCTTTCGCTTGCGCTCGGCGGACCCATTCTCGCCGCGGTGCTCGCTTTTTTCGGCTCGGCCGGTTCGGATGCCTGGCTCTATGCCTGGGGCTTGGCGATTGCTTACCTTTTGTTCATCCAACTGGTCGCCCCGACGTGGATCATGCCGCTCTTCAATCAATTCAAACCCCTTGAAGCAGGCGAATTGAAAGAAAAAATCATGGCCTTGGCCGATGCGGTCCATTTCCCATTGAAGAATGTTTTTGTCATCGACGGATCCAAACGGTCCAGCAAATCGAACGCCTTTTTTACCGGCTATGGCAAAAACAAACGCATCGCCTTGTACGACACCTTGATCGAGACCCAAAGCGTTCCGGAGTTGGTCGCAATTCTCGCCCATGAAATCGGGCATTATAAAAAGAAACATGTGATCCAAGGCATGATATTCAGCATCCTGCAAATCGGCTTCATGTTATTTCTACTCTCGATTATGATCGGCCGGCCTGGACTCTACGGGGCCTTCTACATGCAGACGCCTTCCGTCTATACCGGTCTCATTTTCTTCGGCATGCTCTTCTCTCCCATCGAATATTTTCTTTCCTTTTGTATGAATATGCTTTCCAGGAAAAACGAGTACGAAGCGGATCGATTTGCAGTCAAAACCGTCGGACGGCCCGACACGATGGTGGCCGCCTTGAAAAAACTGGCCGCGCACAACCTGGCCAACCTCACACCCCACCCCATTTATACCTTGTTAAACGCCTCCCATCCCCCCTTGCTTGAACGCATTCGCGCCATCCGCGCCGTTTCGCCGTCTCCATAAAAAGAGGATGCCTCCCCTTTATACAGTCATGCATGAGAGTGGGGGCCTGCCTTTCATTCTCAATTTAGATTTTCACGGTCGCAATCGCCTTCCAGACAACCGGAACGCTTGAGTCGCCCCTTCAAAAAGGCGTATGTTTAATCTATAGAAAACAGTAATCGTTTCACCTATATGGCCTCAGGACTCGACAGAGGGATTGGCCATGAAAGCAGTCCACTTCATAAAACGTTTATTCAAAACAAGAAGGAATTACTGTCCCTTTTCCTCCTTTCCATTTTCTGGGAAAGCATATTTTCCCCTACTTTCTTCCCCAAGTAAGAGATCGAACCTATCCTTCTTGTCCCTTGTGATAATACTCAGCTGTCTGCTGGCTTTTACGGCGTGTGGGAGGAGTAAGGGAGGGGGAGGCGGCGCGGGAGCAGTCAGTTCGAGCAACGCAATAAACGCCGTCAACCCACAGGTGGCAGTGGACGGCAGCGGCAACGGCATCGCCGTATGGGTCGAGGAACATAAGCTTGGTAACACCCTCGCATATCAGCTGACCGCTCGGCATTACAAGGCAGGCAGCGGCGGGACCGCGCAGCGGGTAACAAGTATTGCGACAGCACGTCTGTTCGTCCGTCCCGAGATGGCGATGGATGCCGGCGGCAACGCCATCGTGGTATGGCGGCAACATGACTCCTCCATAAAGGCCATTCGCTATGACACCGCCACCGATACCTGGGGGACAGAGCAAACAATCGGTTCCGGGGATCCTCCTGACGTCGCCGTGAACGCATCCGGCAATGCGGTTGCCGTATGGAAGAAAGGCAAGAATAGCTTTGCCAATCGTTTTGACGCGACCACCGGGACCTGGGGAACAGAGCAACAGATTGGGAGCCAGCCGGTCAGCGGAGGGTTTTTCTCCCCTCCCGCCATCGGCATCGATGCCGCCGGGAATGCCATTGCCGTATGGCTCCAGGACGACGGCGGCTTTTCATGGCGCCTTTACGCCAATCGCTTTGACGCTGTAGCCGGCAATTGGGGGACACAGACACGGATTGAATCCGGCAGCCTATCTCCTTCCCTGCCGGAGATCGCGATGAGCGCAGCCGGCGACGCCATCGCCGTATGGGGGAACAAGGGGATGATGGCTATGCCAACCGTTATGACGCGACCACCGGGACCTGGGGGACGGAGACAACAATTGAGTCCGGCAGCCTCGGTGTGGGTCCGCCGGAGATCGCGATGAATGCCGGCGGCGATGCCATCGCCGTATGGGAACAAGGGGATGATGGCTA
The DNA here is from genome assembly GCA_046756925.1 of Nitrospiria bacterium. Taxonomy (GTDB): domain Bacteria; phylum Nitrospirota; class Nitrospiria; order SBBL01; family JAADHI01; genus JAJDBU01. The sequence goes on along the minus strand of JBHHXH010000013.1, from coordinate 30,006 downwards.
TGCCAACCATTATGATGCCGCCACCGGGAGTTGGGGGACAGCGCAACTGATCGAGAGCGGCAGCACGCCACTGGCATTTGCCTCCCTCGCCCTCGCCATGAACGACGCAGGCAATGGCATCGGCGGGTGGGGTGTTGCGCTTTTTAGCACAAACTTGTACGTCAATTGTTACAACGCGGCCACCGGCTGGGAAACAGAGACACCGATCGGCACATATACCGTTAATTTAGGCAGTGGAACAAACCCTTTTCCTGTACAAATCGTCATGGACAACAAGATCGCCATCGCGGTGTGGATGTCCGGCGGGCAAATGGGGTCTACCCATCTACCAACCGGCATTGGAATTCACGAGAAAATCTGGTTCCCGCCCGGCTGCGGCGGACCACAAAATGTCCAAGCCACCGCGGGTAACGGCAAGGTGACGATCAGCTGGGATGCCGTTGCCGGCGCAACTTCGTACAATCTCTACTGGAACACAACGGGCGGTGTAACCACCGCCGACAATCAAATCACGGGGGTCACTTCCCCTCACATCCACACCGGCCTGACCAACGGCACAACGTACTATTACATTGTCACGGCAGTGACTGCGTCCGGCGAGGGGCCGCCATCCGCCGAGGTCTCGGCAACACCGGTGGCCACCGGCGCGAGCTTTAATCTCCATGTTGATCCCGAGCTGGGCGGCGGTTTCGGGGTCGTCACAAGCAGTCCGCCGGGGATCAATTGTGCCGGAATCGCCCGCACACCTTCGGATTGTGACGAGGTCTATAACGCCGGCACCACGGTCACGCTGACACCGACGCCGGATCCGGGCTTGTTTTTCAGCCACTGGGGAGGCGGCGAGTACGACACCGATAATGGCCCAGCGGGATGTATCGTCCAGATGAACAGGACCGAACGGTCAACGCATGGTTCGAATAAGCTTGTGATGCACGAGTGGAGAGGCTCGAATCCCTCGCGTATCGCTCAGAGAATCTCATGCTTTCCCTGCACGTCCCATTCATGAGGGAGTATCAGGTTTATGCCTGCACGTGGTTAGACCGTCGATAGGATGATACCGGCTCAGCAAGCGAAACGATGTTTAGAAAATATCTCATTGACATATTGCTGAACCAACCCACCTCTCTCTTTGAACTCTCCCGACTGCTAGAGGAAAAACCCAAGGACCTTGAAGACGATTTACATCATCTGTTTAAATCCTTGAAAAACATGCCTTACAGAAGTGTGATCCTCCCTGCGGCGTGCAAAAAATGCGGCTTTATCTTTAACAAGGACAAGATGAGCAAACCGGGGAAATGCCCAATGTGCAAAGGGACATGGATCAGCGAACCGCTGATCCATGTCGAAGAGAAACATTGACTTGGGCTTAGAGAAGAGATCCCGCGTCGATTTTGTATAAAAAAATAAAGGTAATGGCGGTCACCGACCGCTGGCTGGACCCGGATTATTCTGATTTCACAGTTCATGGACATGACGAAGGTGAATATTTTCTTTGTCATGCTACTTCGGCGGGGCAATGGGAAATCACCCGGTTCCCAGTGGCATGGCAAGGAGACGTGCTCACTTTCTTTGCTTCGTGGGGCGTCTATTTGAGGTTTTCAGGCGACGAGTTCCTTGAGGCACTTCGATAATCGCTCCGCATAGGTATTTTCACCAAGGTGCGTATAACTCGCGATTAAATTCCGGATCATGCGGGCAAGGATCTCGCGATCCCCCGTGATCGCGAGATAGTCTTCTCGCCACGCTTGTCCGGTTCTTGTGATGAAGCGGACACAAGCATCCCGAGACAGGCATTGACCGGCATTGAATGGATCGAGGTATTGGGTGCAAGAACCGATGCCGTAAGCAAGGAGAAAGTGACCGGGCATGCCCACCCCCATGACCGGCAAGTCCAGCCTCCGACTCAAAAAGAGATACAAGGCGGAAAGCGAGATCGGGATGCCGAGCTTCCGATCGAGGACCCGATTGATATAGCTGTTTTCCGGGTTGCCGTAATCGGCAGTATTCCCCCTGAAGCCGAGCTTCACAAACAGATAGTGGTTGAAGATCCGGATTGTCTCGTCGTCATCATCGCTTGTTCTGAGACATTTCTTGAGTTCCAGCGACATCAAATCCAAGCGATGGCGATAGTCTTGGACGTTTAAATCGGGATAGGCCACCTGGGCAAGGAGAAAGGCGCCTTCCTCCAAATCGGTGTCGCCTTTCGAAAAAGCTTCGAATCGTTGTGCGAACGTCTCCCGTCGAATGGAGGAGAGCATCTCGGCGGCCTTTTCACGCAGAACCGCTTTTCGATGATCCAATACTTCATGGAGATAAGGGACGGCAAGGGTGCCGAGTGCTAAGATACGTGCCCGAATAGTTTTGCCAACCCGTATGTTCTCGTCCCCTAGGAGCTGAACCAGGGCGCGGATCTGGTGGTCCGGAAGATCCGGATTCTTATTTGTGTCCGTCATGGATGGAAAAAACAACCTGTCGCGGCAGAACCCTCAGCACGATGGAATACCTCTATGTTACACACCGATGAAAGGCGCTCAAAGTCGCATGTATATTCTGGAAAATGATTTCGATAGTGAGATATTGCCCTTGTCCACATTCGAGCTGCTAAGATATATCACGCCCTCCGGCAAGGATCAAGCCTTGGCGATCATGAGGCGCGTGAACACATGGGTTTCCAAGGGATTCGTCAAATGACCGGGTTATGGCTTATGTGGGTTTAAGTTTTTTCAACACCGATCATTTATTCCTGAACGCTTGTCTTTTGAATCGCGCCAATCAATGTAAGATTTCATGCCGAATCCTTCTCCCATTCTCCAGATACTTTTAATAATGGCATTGTATTTTAATGATTAATCAATTAATATCCTGAAGTCAGAGGCTCCATTGATGGCCCGCCTCGCGACGGCCATCTCTCCGGAGGAGGCGTATACTCCAATCAGTGCCGACTGACGTGCGAGCAAGAGGAACGTATGTTTAAACTCCTTCGATATTTCACAATAACGAGTTTGGTCGCCTTTGTTATTGCGATTGTCTTGTTAGGTGCTTTTACGCGCCGGATCGCAATCCAAAATCTCATCCAGATTGGAGAAGATAAGAACAATGCTTTGACGAGAGCATTTGCAAATTCACTATGGCCTCAATTCGCCCCATTCGTGGCCTCTGCGTCGAGACTCAACAGGAATCAACTGCGAAACCATCCTAAAATTGCCGAATTTCGGCAAGCTGTACTGGCTCAGACGGAGGGTCTGTCTGTCATCAAGGTTAAAGTTTACAACCTGGACGGACTCACCGTGTTCTCGACAGAAAGGGAACAAATCGGTGAAGATAAAAGTAATAATACTGGGTTCATTTCAGCACGCGCTGGAAAGGTGGCGAACGAACTCACTCACAGGGATACTTTCAGCGCATTTGACGGAATCATCGAAGATCGCAATGTGATTTCCAGCTATATCCCTATCGAAAGCGGCAATGTGATCGTCGGTGTTTTTGAGGTTTACGACGATGTCACCCCTTTACTGCAGGCCTTAGACGAGACCCAAACCGTTATGATTGGAGGGACCACACTTTCGCTTTCGGTCCTCTTTATTATCCTTTTTTTTCTTGTTAGACACGCCGATGGTCTTCTCCAACATCAGCATAAAGCATTACGGCGTCACCACGAGGAACTTGAAATACGGGTAGAAGAACGTACAGACCAATTGCGCACATCAAACGAACAGCTTCAGAGAGAAATATCCGAACGCAAACAGATGGAGGAAGAACATCAACGCTTGGAAGCTCAGCTCCGACAGACACAGAAACTCGAGACCGTCGGTCAACTCGCCGGCGGGGTCGCCCACGAATATAATAACCTGCTGACACCGATTATCGGCCATGTCGACATCCTCTTGAGACAGACCTCGAATCAACCGAAGCTGCAAGCCTCCCTCCTTACGGTAAAAAAGGCCGCTTGGCGTTCGGCCGGACTGACAAAATCGCTCCTTTCCTTCGGCCGCCAAAACCCTATGGCACTTCAACCCCAATGCCTGTCTGTGCTTGCAGGCGAGGCCCACCACCTGCTCCGTCAAACCATCGATCGCCAAATCGAGATCAACCTTGAATCGCCCGTCGAGTTGTGGCCCGTTTTCATCGACGCGGACCAGATCCATCAGGTCATCATGAATCTCTGCGTGAATGCACGGGACGCCCTGAAGGGATCTATGGACAAAAGGAGCGGTTTTCAGCCCTTAATACGGATCAAGCTGGAAAATGTGCATGTGGATGAGACATACTGCAAGGCGCACCCCGAGGCAACGACCGGCGAGTTTGTGTGCCTGTCCGTGACCGACAATGGAGAAGGGATCGATGAAGCCACTCTTCCTCATCTCTTTGAACCGTTTTTTACAACCAAGGAAGTGGGCCGGGGCACTGGTCTCGGTTTGGCCTCCAGCTATGGGGTTGTGAAAAGACACAATGGCTGGATCAGCGTCAAAACAGCCGAAGGCGGAGGGAGTACCTTTGATGTCTATCTCCCTCGAACCCAACGGCCCATGGTCACGACGGCCCAGGGGCTGACGGATCAAGCAAAGATCGGCGGCACTGCGACGATCATGATTGTCGATGACGATGAACTCGTACGCGATCTTGGTAGAACGATCCTGGAGCGCTGCGGATACACGGTATTGCTCGCCGAAGAGGGGAAACAGGCGCTGGAGATCTTTAAACGGGAAGATGGACGGATCGAGTTGGTCATCCTCGACATCACCATGCCCCGCGAGTCGGGCTGGGAGGTGATCCGGCGTCTCCGCGCGCTGGATCCCGCATTGAAGGTCATCATCTCCACCGGTCACGATATTTCCGGTCAAACAGAGGACCTTGGGGATCTAGGACCGTACACGGTGCTCTCGAAGCCCTTTACTCCCCGTGAGATGGCGCAAATGATTCGAGACCTTCTCCATCCAGGCGGGTAACGCGATGACCTGAGGTCAACACCTCTGCCAGCTTAACCCATCGCGAGAAAGTATTCGCATTTTCTTCCCCGTTTTTATGAAGCTGATCTTCCGCTTAATTGTCTTTTATTCCGCAAAAAAATCCTGGGACACCGGGATATCACCACGATGGAACGATACTCACCGCTTACACCGAGGTTTCTTTAAGAGGCCGTCAACAGGGGAAGTTTATCTAGGGCGTGTTTTCAAAAGAGGGTTCGCAGCGAAAAAGCCATGAATCGAACTCAGTTTTTTGATCAGATGAGGAGAATAGTGACGCTATTTGACGAAGCGGATCGGAAAAATGAACCGATTCAGGGCTTTTGCAGCAGAAGAATGTTTTGAAAACACGCCCTAGTACCGTGACTGGCAATAAAAAGGGATAAAGCCAGAAGACAATGAAGATCCGTAGCTGATTGATATTAAAGAAAAGGTGGCTGGGGGACCAGGGTTCGAACCTGGATAGACAGAGTCAGAGTCTGCCGTCCTGCCATTAGACGATCCCCCAGGCGAATCATTTGGGTATACGCAAGGGCACTCTAAATAAAACAAGCGTGTCCTGTCAAGGAATTCGCTCGCTTAACCTTGCGATCTGCGCATCGACCCGCTTGAGGGTTTTTTCTTTTCCAAGAATCTCCAGCACATCGAAAATGCCGGGACTCACCACCTTTCCCGTGACGGCGGCCCGAAGAGGCTGTGCCACTTGGGCCAATTTCCGATCCAATACATCACAGACCGCTTTCAAAGCCGCTTTCAAAGGCCCATGTTCAAAAGGAACATCCTTCAGTCGATTCCGAATCTCGGTGAGGATGGACAGATTTTCCGCGTTGAGGAATTTTTTCGTCTTCTCGTCATAGGGAATCTCATCTAAAAAATAACAAACCGCGGATTCGGCCATCTCCATAAGGGTTCGAGACCGTTCCCGAAGCGCCTGAACGATTCGGCTTAAATCTTCTGCATGAATCTTCTCTTTTCGAATTCCAACCGCCTCAAGATAGGGGATCAGACGGGTGCTTATACGATCGATTTCCCAGGTTTTCATATAGTGGGCGTTGATCCAAGTCAATTTTTCAAGGTTAAATATGGCGGCGGCCGTTCCCACATTCTCCATCGAAAATTTCTCGATCAATTCCTCCAGGGTGAAGAGTTCCTGGTCTTGATGCGACCAACCAAGACGAACGAGGTAGTTGAGCATGGCTTCCGGCATATAGCCGGCTTCCCGGTACTGCTGCACCGCGGTCGCCCCGTGACGCTTGGAAAGACGGGCCCTGTCCGACCCGAGGATCATCGGAACGTGGGCAAACCTCGGGATGGGATAGCCCAGCGCCTCGTAGAGTTGGATCTGTCGCGGCGTGTTATTGAGATGGTCGTCTCCGCGAATGACATGGGTGATCCCCATCGCCATATCGTCCACAACCACACAGAAATTATAGGTCGGTGTGCCGTCGGAGCGGGCGATAATGAGGTCATCCAAGGTGCTGCGATCAAATGCGACTTCTCCTTTCACCAAGTCCTGGACAACAATCTTGCCTTGCGTCGAAGCTTTAAATCGAATGGCGAAAGGTTGGTCGGGCGCGGGCCCGCTGCGTTCTCGGCAGCGCCCGTCATATCTGGGAATCCGTTTTTCTTTCATGGCCGTCTTTCGACGCTCCGCCAAGTCTTCCGCGCTACAATAGCAGCGATACGCTTGTCCACGATCCAGCAGTTCCGAAACCTTTTCTTTGTAGCGCTCGAAACGCCCGCTCTGACGCAGCAATCTGCCATTGCCTTCTTCCCAGGTGTCCCAATGGAGCCCCAGCCAGCGCATGCCGTCCAGAATCGCTTTGATGGCCTCTTCGGTTGAACGCGACCGGTCCGTATCTTCTATTCGGAGGAAGAATTTACCTTGAAAATGACGGGCAAAAAGCCAGTTAAACAGAGCGGTTCTGGCCCCGCCGATATGTAGATAACCGCTCGGACTGGGCGCAAAACGAACCCGAACTTGATCCACCGACAATCTCCTTTCATCCGTTTTTAAAGGTTGAGATTATGGCAGTTCCAAACCGCCTTGTAAAGAAAACCCAGGAATGATCCCGTTTCGTTTTTTCAGTTAGGTGGATTTTTGAAATTCGGTTTGGTAGGCGGACATGATGTTGGTCCGGGTAATCAAGCCGACCAGACGTTGTGGATTTTCCGGTTCCACCACAGCCACGCGATCGATTTTACTGGCCTGCATCTTCCTGACAACTTCGACGAGCACTTCTTCGGGAAAAACATGCGGGACATCTTTTCTCATGATTTGATCCACCAACACTTTTTCCGAATCGAGACCTTCTTGTGCGGCTTTATGGATCTCGGCATAGGTCACCATGCCAAGGAGATCCCCCTGTGCGTTGACGACCGGAAAACCGGTGTGCAGACTTTTCTCGATAAATTGTGTTAATTTTTCGACAGTCATATTTTGCCAAACGATCTCAACGTTTTTGACCATCACTTCGTCGACCGTGACACTCATGATGGGGTCGTGCACATCACCGCCTTCCAAGCGGATCCCTCGTTTCAAGAGCACACGTCCATAAATACCAATTTCCCCCATTTGCTGAGACATGAGCATCGTAATCGTCACCGAAAACATGAGGGGGAGAATAATCCGGTAGTCTTGGGTAATCTCAAACATCATCATAATCGCGGTGACAGGGGCGTTGGCCACGACGGAAAATATGAGTCCCATCCCAACCAGGGCGTAGGCGCCCGGCGGAGCAATGTTTGGAAAGAGGAGGTAGGCTGCTTTTCCAAAGAGGGCCCCCATCATCGCCCCGATGAATAAGGAAGGCATCAAGTCGCCGCCGGAGCCGCCGGAGCCAAGGGTCACGGATGTGGCCACCATTTTTCCCGCCACCAATAAAAACAGGAGCGAAAAACCCCATTGGAGCGGATTGTTTCCGGTCGATAAGACGGTGGTCACCTCAAAATGACCGGAACCCAAGATCATCGGTATGATCAGCCCCAGGACGCCGACGAAAAAACCGCCCACCATCGGCCTGAAGGGTTTCGGAATTTTTTCCATACGACTGAACAGTTCCTCGACCCATAAAACGATTTTCGTAAACACCTTCGCCAAGGGGGCGGCAATGAGCCCCAAGATGAAGTAAAGACCCAATTCCGCGGGATGCTCGATACCGAAAGGTTGTGTCGGCAAGAAAGTATTGTCTCCCAAAAGCACATGGGAAGTGACTGAAGCGATGACGGACGAAAACACCACCATCGAAAAGACTTGGACCTTAAATTCTCTCAGAAGCACTTCCATTGCGAAGATCACGGCGGCAATCGGTGCATTGAAGACGGCGGCCAAGCCTCCTGCGGCGCCGGCCGCCGCCAATGTCTTCAGATAATTGGGAGATACGTGAAACCACTGACCTATCGAGGACCCGACCGAGGCCCCGATTTGAATGATCGGCCCTTCCGTCCCGGCCGACCCTCCCGTTCCAATCGTTAAGGCGCTTGCAATCGACGTTAAAAAAGCAACACGGCGACGAATACGCCCGCCCCTACGTCGCAAGGCATAGATAATCTCAGGGACCCCATGCCCCTTCGCTTCCCGGTCAAAATAATATAGGAGCAACCCGACCAATAAGCCCCCGATGGCCGGCAAGAACATGCGCGACCAATGCCCGGTCGTAAAGGGTTCGGAAGCCCCGCCGTCACAACAAAACCGATGTACCCCATCGATCATATGCTTAAAGACAAAGGCACTCACACCCGAGGTCAGTCCCACGACAACTGCCAGCATCATCAGGGTGCGTTCCTCGGAAAGCGTGATCAGATCGAGAAAACCGAATCCGCTTCTGCGGAACCTTGCTAACAGTCGTTTTGATTGGTATTTCATGACATATTCACATTTATTTCAGCGATTTCAGCGCATTTAATATGACTGCCCAACTCGTTTCAAAGAAACGTCCTTTTGTCGATTTCAAACATTGAATCGTCTTATGAATCAATACACGAGAAGACCCTTTGAGGGATCGGCTAACAAGGAACGCCGTCAATTCCCGGACCTCTAATCGAAAATCTCGGGGTGGTCACGATGACAGAAAACGGCCGGATGCAACTATGGACCCAAGCCGATCGCCTTATGCACGACCGAATATATTGCCGGAGGTTTGTCCAAGGAGGGCCTGTTGGATCTTGAGCATCGTCTTCACTATTTCAAAATAAAAAAGCGTGTCATTTATTAATCAAAATATGAACTATTGTCAAGCCGGTCATGCAAAGACTCAACATCTCATCCAGCCCCAAACAAAATACCAAGAATAATTACATTAAGGGATAAATCTTCTTAATAAGTCCCTTATAAGTCCATTGTCGACAACCGTAATATTTCGACCGAAATAGCACAGGCCCTCGGCGAGAGGTTCAATGAAATCGACCGTTAAATACCTTGACTTCATTTTGGAACCCCATTATAATCTGGAGTATTTTTTTGACCATTTTCGGACTCTATCATGTTGGAAAATATAACAAAAAAACTCGAAACCCTCTTTAGAAAACTGCGAGGCAGAGGACTCCTGACGGAACAAAATATCGAGGAGGCGCTCCGGGAAGTTCGAATCGCCCTCTTAGAATCCGATGTCCATTACAAGGTCGCGAAGACTTTTTGCGATACTGTTCGAGAAAAGGCCATTGGAAAAACCGTTTTAGAAAGCATTACGCCGGGGCAACAGGTCGTAAAGGTGGTTCATGAGGCCCTAACGGATTTAATGGGGTCTCAAGAAAAAGGCATCCCTCTCGCGTCCAAACCCCCAACCGTCGTGATGCTTGTAGGGCTTCAAGGTTCTGGAAAAACAACGACGGCGGGAAAATTGGGCCGATATTTTCAAAAACGAAAGAGGCGCGTGTTATTGCTGGCGGCCGATCTGCAACGGCCCGCCGCGATTGACCAATTGGAGATATTGGGGAAAGAAATCGCCATCCCCGTTTTTTCTTCCAAGGTATCCAAAGACGCCTCATCCGTGGTCCAAGACGGCATCGAATATGGGATGAAACACTGTTTCGATGTCGTCATCATCGATACGGCCGGGCGGACCGAGGTGAACCAGGACCTCATGGACGAACTGGTGGAAATGAAAAATAGGGTTTCCCCGAATGAGGTGCTCTTCATTGCCGATGCAATGACAGGCCAAGCCGCCGTTAATGTGGCGCAGACTTTTCACCAACGAATGGGGATCAGCGGCGTCATATTGACCAAGACGGAAGGGGATGCCAGAGGGGGCGCGATCTTATCCATTCGCGCAGTGACCGGAGCACCCATCCGGTTTATCGGAACGGGAGAAAAGACGGATGCCCTTGAATTGTTTTATCCGGAACGAATGGCCTCCCGCATCTTAGGCATGGGAGACGTGCTCTCTCTCGTCGAATTGGCGGAAGAAAATGTCCATAAAGAACAAGCCGCCAACTTGGAGAAGAAACTTCAAAAGGAGAATTTCACGCTCGAAGATTTTAGCCTTCAATTAAAGCAACTCAACAAGATGGGCGGAGCCGGGAAAATCATGGAAATGATTCCCGGCATGAATCGAATAAAAACCCTTCCGGATCCGGAAAAAGTCAAGAAGGAAATGAAGTCGGTGGAGGCCATTATCTCGTCGATGACGATTGCGGAGCGGAAGGCGCCCGGTATTATCAATGGAAATCGACGGAAGCGTATTTCCAACGGAAGCGGAACCTCCGTTCAAGAAATCAATCGTTTACTCAAACAATTCCACCAAGCCAAGAAGATGATGAAGCGAATGTCTTCAGGGAAGCGGCGGGGGATGGGCGGGCTCCCCATCCCGTTTTGAGCGTATTGATTCCAAGAATACCCAAAATGGAATATTGATAAAACTCTAAAAAAGAGCTTACATGCAGACAGGCAAGGCTGTTATAATGACATCATTAACTCTAGAGGAAGATACATGGCGGTAAGAATTCGATTGACCAGAAAAGGAAGACACAAAAGACCGTTTTACCGACTTGTCGTCGCCGATGCAGAATCGCCGAGGGATGGGAAGTTTTTGGAAATACTCGGAACCTACGATCCCCTCAGTGAAGCAAAGGCGCTGGACATCAAGGAGGATAGGGCGATTCACTGGATGAAAAAAGGTGCGAAGGCAACGGATACAGTTAGGTCGATCTTCAAAAAATCGCATTTATTTCAAAAAGCTTCAGAGCAGAATATATCTTAAGGGATTATCGTAGAGGAATCATTCCTCTCTCTTCTGAAAATGCGAATGGAGGTGGCATCTATGAAAGAGTTGGTGGAATATATAGCGAAATCGCTCGTGGATAGACCTGAGAACGTGAATGTCATTGAGACGGAGGGTGAAAAAACGACGATCATTGAATTGAGGGTCGCCCAAGAAGATCTAGGAAAAGTCATCGGAAAACAAGGGAGAACGGCTCGGTCGATGCGAACCATACTCAATGCCGCCGGCACAAAAATCGGCAAGCGCTGCGTTCTTGAAATTTTAGAATAAGTTGTGTAAAGACCTCATCACCATTGGAAAACTTCTGAAGCCGGTCGGATTGTACGGTGCGATGAAGGTGCGGGTTCTCACCGATTTTCCAGAACGTTTCGCGCAGTTGAAAGCAGCAATCGTTCAGACCAAGGAGGGATATCTTCAGCATCTCCATATCGCCCGATTTCGACTGCGGCCGCCATTTGTCCATATCACTTTTGTCGATCATGAATCCCGCGAAGCCGCGCAACACCTCCAAGGAGGGCTGATTCAGGTGGAAGTAAAAGACCGGATGCCTCTTCCCAAGGGAAGTTTTTTTCAATCCGAATTTATCGGTGTCGATGTTTTTTTGGAAAACGGGTGTTTATTGGGTAGGATCTCCGACATCATCGAAACGGGAAGCAATGATGTATTTGTGGTGCGTGACGCTCAACGCGAATCTCTGATTCCCGCCCTTCAGAAAATCGTATTAGAACTGGACTTGGACAAAAAGAAGATGGTGATCGATTCTTCCAAAGGCTTGGTGTCATCATGTTGAAGAGCGATATCGTGACGCTATTTCCCGAGATGATCATGCCGATTTTTGAACAAAGCATCTTAAAGCGCGCGAGGGAACATGGGTTTTTGGATATTCAATTCCATCAGCTGAGAGATTTTACAGTTGACAAGCACCGTATCACGGACGACGCTCCATATGGCGGCGGCTGCGGCATGGTATTGAAACCCGAACCGATATTTGCCGCCCTCGACAACATTCGGAAAGATCGGGGAGATATTCGGGTGATACTGCCCAGTCCTCAAGGCAAGCCATTCGATCAGGTGATGGCAAAAAACTTCTCGGAAGAACACCGAAGCCTGGTATTTATTTGCGGCCACTACGAGGGAGTCGATGCGCGCGTCTGCAGAGGGATCACCTTGGAAGAAGTCTCCATCGGGGACTATATTTTAACCGGCGGTGAACTTCCCGCCTCAATAATGATCGATGCGGCAGCCAGGCTGGTCCCCGGGGTGTTGGGCGGAGACACCTCCGCGCTGGAGGAATCTTTTTCTTTATCGCTTCTGGAACATCCCCACTATACAAGGCCGTTTGAATTTGAGGGCATGCGGGTTCCCGAGGTCCTCAGGTCCGGCAACCACGGAGAGATTCAAATTTGGCGGCGGAAGCAGGCCCTGCTCAATACCCTCCGGAAGAGACCCGACCTTCTGGCCGACGCTTATTTAACGGATTCCGAAAAAGAATGGATAGCAAACCTCGATCCCGTTTCGATGAACGTAATGGGGATGAATGAAACAAACTTGTAGGGAATGGGAGCATAAGCACGATGAATCGTTTAGAACAATTGGAGCAGGGTCTTTTAAAAAAAGATGCGCCAAAAATGAAGATTGGTGATACGGTCAGGGTCCACGTCAAGATTAAAGAAGGAGATAAAGAACGGGTCCAAATATATGAAGGCGTCGTCATTCGCAAAAAAGGCGGAAGCAACCGTGAAACGTTTACCGTTAGAAAGGTCTCATACGGCGTCGGTGTCGAGCGGATCTTCCCCTTTCATTCCCCTTCCATATCAAAAGTAGAAACGATTCGGGAAGGAAAGGTTCGACGTGCAAAACTTTACTATATCCGGAATAGAACCGGCAGAGCGGCCAGAATTACCGAGAAAGAACAGTCTTTTACTTCTCCCAAAAAGAAGGCACTTGCTACCAAAAAACCGACTTAAGAAAAAATAACCGGCTCGGCATCGGATCTTTCGGGAAGACGGTGTTTTGTCTTACGCATTCCGTATGAATTATGATCGCTTTTGAACAGTCTCTTTTCTCCTATGGATACCGGAGGATCTGCGGGATAGACGAAGCCGGTCGCGGTCCCCTGGCGGGTCCGGTCGTCGCCGCTGCGGTTATCTTGCCAACCGATTGCCGAATCCCTGGGCTGCGCGACTCGAAGAAACTCACGGCACGTCAGCGGGAACGTTTCTTCGAGGAAATCACGCAAAAGGCGGTGTCCTTCGGAATCGGAATCGTTGAAAGCCGCACAATCGACAAAATCAATATCTATCGGGCGACCTTACTGGCCATGCGGAGAAGCGTTGATGCCCTCCGGGCACGACCGGACTATTTATTAATCGATGCAATGCCCCTCCCCGACATCGATATCTGTCAGGAGAGTATTATTCGAGGGGATGATTTGTCTCTAAGCATCGCTGCGGCTTCCGTGATTGCCAAGGTCACACGGGACCGCTTGATGCTTCGATTTCACACCTGTTATCCAGCATACGGTTTCGATCGTCATAAAGGATACGGAACCAGGGATCATTTGGAAAAGATCAGGGAGTACGGCCCATGCAGGATTCACAGAAAAACGTTTCGCGGCGTGATCCAAAAACCGGCACATTTGGAGAAAAGCTCGCCGCCCGCTACCTTGTGAAACAAGGCTATCGTATCATCACCCGGAATTATCGCACCTCTCTGGGCGAAATCGATATCATCGCGCAAGAAGGGGATACGCTCGCCTTTATAGAGGTCAAAACCCGTCTGGGGACACATTTTGGGCCTCCCCAGGTCGCAGTCGATATTAGAAAACAAGAAAAAATTTCGAGAGTCGCCCTTGCCTATTTAAAACAGTACCGTATCGCTTCGAGGTCCTGTCGATTCGATGTCGTTGCCATTCTAAAAAAACATAAGGACTTTCAAGTGGACCTCATCCGCAACGCATTTGACGGAGTCGCGTCGCCATGACCATGTCGATTGGGATCAACACGAATGTAAAATACCAAGGAAAAATCTATCACATCCAAACGGAGGATGGCGGTGCAAATCATCCCGCCATTTCCACTCTTTTATTTAAAGACGGAGTGGTTTACGCTTCTCGGAAAACCGATTACAAGGATCTGCTTCAATCGCCTTCCTGCCGCGAAACCGTCAGTAAAATAATGAAGGAACAACATAAATCGATCATCCGGGAATTGGTGTCGGGAAAGATTCTCTCGTCTACCCCCGATCCCGAAGAAGCCTCTGTAAATCAGGAGAAATCACATATCATCTCTGCTCAGGACGCCGGCAAGAATGCGATAAAAGAAGTGAAGCCCCACACTTTGGAAAAAGATCTCGACGACCTGATACTGGACTACCTCTCGGAAAAAGAAAAAGATCTTGATTGACTTTTTCATCGATTGACCGATATCCCCATCTCATGTACTTTAATTCCGGCATTGACAAATCTTTTCCATCCAGCGACCCGCCACGACAAAGTTCATCGCTGTGTAAGGAACGACGATGATCCAGATGTTTCATGTATATAAATATTACCGCAAAGATTTCCTTGCTCTAGATGACCTCAATCTAAAAATTGAAAAGGGGGAATTTGTTTTTGTCATTGGGTCGAGCGGCGCCGGGAAGACCACCTTACTCAAACTCTTATTCTGCCAGGAACGGGCCGATCAAGGACAAATTCTCATTCGCGGGCAAAACGTGTCACGTCTTAAAGAGCGGCAAATCCCCTATATCCGAAGAAAAATCGGCTTTGTTTTTCAAGATTTTAAACTCATCCAACGCAAAACCGTTTTCGAAAACGTATCCCTTCCGCTCGAAATCATCGGCACTTCGCGTTCGGAAATCAAAAAACGCGTAAATGAAGTTTTAAAGATGGTTCGAATCGAACAACGCCACGACTATCTTCCTTCTTTTCTCTCTGGAGGAGAACAACAACGGGTTGCGATTGCGCGTGCGCTCGTGAATCGCCCGGCCATCTTGCTCGCGGACGAACCCACCGGAAATTTGGACGATGCCTTATCCCTCGATATCGTCGAACTGCTCCGAAATATCAATACAACCGGGACAACGGTCGTCGTCGCGACGCACGATCGCCACCTCTTTTCAAAAATCGTGAGGCGAACCTTGGTCTTGGATCAGGGAAAAATCATCTCGGACGGTCTACCGGCATGAGGCAATTTTATTACCATTTCAAATCCGCCATAGAAAACATTCAGTTAAATCAAACGATGGCCTTCTTCTCTCTGATCTCTTTGAGTTTAACCATGATGCTCTTTGGCCTTTTTCTCCTTTTTTATTATAATATGCAGGGTTTCGTTCGCTCGATGCGCGAAAGTGTCCAGTTCAGCATTTACCTGAAGGACACACCGGGAAAAAATTCGGTGGATCAGATCAAGGAAATGCTGCAGACAGACACGCGTATTTTATCGTTTGAATTTATCTCCAAAGATCAAGCCTTAAAATCCTTCAACAAGGCTTTTCAAGACGAGGGTCTTATCGAACGACTCGGATCAAACCCTTTTCCAGCTTCCTTCGAGGTCAAGGTTAAACCATCCTACCAAGATCCGAAATCTCTAAGGTCGGTCGCTGACAGCTTCGAAGACTTAAAAGGGGTCGAGGAAGTCCAATACGGTTCCGAATGGCTAAAAAACTTGGTTGTCTTTCTGAAATTATTGGAAATTATTGGGATCGCCATTGGCGTTTTTTTGGCGACGACGGTGATGACGAATATCGCCAATACTATTCGACTTCACTTTTATAACAGAAGGGAAGAAATAGAAACCATGAAACTCATCGGTGCAACCCATCGTTTTATTAAAATACCGTTCGTCCTGGAAGGATTTCTCATGGGCGGCATCAGCAGCGGATTCTCGGCGCTATTTCTATTTTTCGTCTTCCGCTTTTCGAAGGAGAATCTATCACCCATGCTCGGCACGATTGCTTTCCAGCAGGGGCTCCGATTTCTGCCGCCGAACATCTTGTTGATGTTAATACTTGCCGGGAGTATTTTGGGGGGCATCGGCAGTTTTATATCTTTAAACCACCTTTTGAGGCTTCGGAATCCGGGTCATGAAAGAACGATACAACCATAAAGAAAAATCGATTTTTCCGATCGTACTCATGGCCATCCTCATCGGGTCCGCAGGCTGGAGTATCGCTCAAGCGCCGCCCGAATTGATCAAACAAATCGACCAAGAAAAAAAAGAGCTCATCAAGCTTGAAACCGAGATTGAAAAACGAAGAAAAAAGAATATCGCGGCGAAACAAGAAGAACGATCGCTTCTGGCGGATGTAGAGGCGATAGACCGACGATTTCGCCTCTTTCGAAAAGAAGTGAATTTTTTGGAAATGGAAATTCGAGACAAAGAAAAAGAGACTGTGGAATTGTCTTCTCAAACAAAAGCCATGCTTGAAGACATCGAGGAGACGCGAACGCTTATTTCCCAACGCCTTCGAACAATTTATAAAGAGAGACATAGCGGCGCGCTTAGAATTCTATTTTCTTCCAAAAGCTACCCGGATCTTTTACGAAACCTTTACTACCTCAACACGGTCGCCTTAAAGGAGGGAGAAGTCTTACACAATTTTAAGAAAAAACATACGCTTCTTAAAGGCAGACAGGATCATTTGGAACAGGTAAAAAAGAAATTATCCGAAAACAGAACCGCCCTTACACAAAAATTAGAAGGAAGCCGCGCCGAAAAAAGACAAAAGGGAATTTTATTGGCCAGGGTTCAAAAAGAGCGCGGTCTCTACAAGCAGGCCATTTCGGAAATGACGAAGGCATCCCAAGACATTCAAGATATACTCAATCGACTCGAAAAAGAAAAAAAACAGTCGGCCCAGCGCGCGACCAGGAGATTTTCGAAGGAACGGGGACGCTTAAGATGGCCGAACGATGGACGGATTGTCGGTCTCTTCGGCCGCCAAAAACACCCGAAGTTTGACACCATGATCTATCGAAAAGGCATCGAAATCTCTCCCAAAAACGAAGGCTTAATCCGGAATATATTTGACGGCACAACCGTTTATGCGGATTGGTTTAGAGGCTACGGCATGGTGATTATTATTGATCACGGCGAGAATTACTACTCCCTGTATGCCCATTTAGAAAAACTGCTTGTCGGAACCGGAGATCGGGTAAAAAAGAACCAGGTCATCGGAGAAGTCGGTGGAACGGGGCTTTCAAACGGTGCAAAACTCTATTTTGAAATCAGACACCAGGGCAAACCCATTAACCCCATTTCTTGGCTAAAAAAAAGAAGGTAGTACGCTATAATAAGAGTGTGATAAAGTAGAGTGGACAAAAAATGTTAAGATATGAGGTTTTTAGCGATAAAACCACTCGATTGCATTATTCCTTAACATGACTTCCACGAAATATTCGGAGGACGAGAAGATGATGTTTGTAAAAAGGATCCGTGTCACCTTTTTAATGTTGGTTGTGTTCGGAACCATCGGCATGACCATATTTGTCGGAAAAGGATTGGAGACAAAAGTTTCTGCGGAAACCGACAACTATAAAGATCTCAAAATTTTCTCGGAAGTGCTCTCCTCCATTAAAAAAAGCTATGTCGAAAGCCTCGACACAAAAGATCTCGTTTACGGCGCCATCAAGGGCATGCTCGGCGCACTCGATGCCCACTCCGCTTTTATGCCTCCCGAAGTTTATAAAGAGATGCAGGTGGACACGCGGGGAGAGTTCGGAGGATTGGGCCTTCAAATCGGCATCAAGGATAAGAAATTGGTCGTTGTCGCGCCCATCGCAGACACACCTGCAGCACGGGCCGGTATCAAGGCCGGCGATGTCATCCACAAAGTCGACGATCACCAAATGACGGAAAACACCTCTCTTTTGGATGCCGTGCAAAAAATGCGTGGCCCAAAGGGCACCGCCGTGACACTCACCGTTTTAAGGGAGTCGGAACCGGGAGGGCTCGTCTTTACGCTCATTCGAGATACGATTCGCATCAACAGTGTCAAATCCCGCACAATCGAAGAAGGAATCGGATATATTCAAATTACCCAATTTCAAGAACACACGGCAAAAGATCTCTCGAAGGAAATCGAGACACTAACGGATATTCCAATCCATTCGCTGATTCTGGACCTTCGAAACAATCCGGGTGGACTTTTGAATTCCGCTGTGAAGGTGTCCGACCAGTTTTTGGAAAGCGGCCAGTTGATCGTTTCCATTAAATCGCGGGATGGAAACCAAGACGAATACACCGCCAGCAATACCAGTCGGTTGTCCGGCATTCCGATTATCGTGCTTGTCAACGAAGGAAGTGCAAGCGCTTCGGAGATTGTTTCCGGGGCATTGCAAGACTGGAAACGCGCCGTGATCGTCGGTACGCAAACGTTTGGAAAGGGATCCGTTCAAACCATTCTGCCACTCTCGGACGGTTCGGCGCTCAGACTGACCACTGCAAAATACTATACTCCTAACGGGCGGTCCATACAAAACAAGGGGATCGAACCGGACATCATCGTTAAACAAGAAGTGGTCCAAGAGGCCAAAACATCTCCCATTATCAGGGAAAAAGACCTTGCGCGCCATCTGAATAACGAATTCGACCCAAATCTAGAAGAAAACGAGGTGAACATTGAGTTATCCGATGAAGAAACAAAAACGGAAACAATAGACTCCTCGAACACCGGTGGTTCCGATGTGAACGAAGACAATCAACTGAAAAAAGCAGTCGATCTACTAAAAGGATGGCGGATCATTAAAGCGCTTGATCCCGTCCTTTCAGCGAATAAAGAAATGAGTTAGGCCTTTACTCCCCATCTCCACCCAGAAACATTAAGGATTTTAGCGAGACATACACATTTTCCACAAAAAAAAACCACCCCTCTTGATTTTCCAAAATTGATTGTTATATAAACTATTAGCACTCAATGGAAGAGAGTGCTAATAGCCTTAAGTGTTTGATTTCGCAATGATAATGTACAGCCACAACCCGGTGGTTGCTTATCTGGGCGAAGAATTCAATTTACATGAATTTGAAGGAGGAGAAACATGGCTGGAGCCACTGCTACATCGGTTAAATTTAGACCCCTCAAAGAAAGGGTTTTTGTCAGTTATTCCGAAGAACCTGATAAAACATCAAGCGGACTCTACATTCCAGATGCGGCAAAGGAAAAACCGCAAAAAGGAAAGGTTGAGGCGATAGGCAATGATGTGAAGGACGTGAAGGTCGGAGAAACCATCCTCTTCGACAAATATTCAGGCAGCAAGATTAATTTGGATAATCAAGAATATCTTATCTTGAAGGAAGAAGATATTCTAGGAGTTGTCGAGTAAGACGAAACACCAACGTATGTATGGAGGAATGAATGGCAAAGCAAATAGCGTTTGGGGATGAAGCCCGCGCAAAAATTCTAAAAGGAATCAATCAACTGAGCAATGCGGTCAAGGCAACCCTCGGACCGAAGGGCCGAAACGCCGTCATCGAGAAGAAGTTCGGAGCGCCCACGATCACAAAAGACGGCGTGACCGTCGCAAAAGAAATCGAGTTGCAAGAACCCTACGAAAATATGGGTGCGCAACTGGTCAAAGAGGTATCCAGCAAAACCTCCGATGTAGCGGGAGACGGCACAACCACCGCGACGATTCTCGCCCAAGCAATATATCGAGAAGGCGCAAAAAATCTCTCAGCCGGAGCCAATGCAATGGAATTGAAACGGGGAATCGACAAAGCGGTCGGTGCGGTTACGGACGAACTTCAAGCCATGTCCAAACCGTGTAAAACAAAAAAAGAGATCTCCCAGATCGGAACCATTTCAGCTAATAACGACAGCACCATCGGGGAGTTGATCGCAGAAGCCATGGAAAAAGTCGGAAAAGACGGCGTCATCACGGTTGAAGAAGCCAAAAGCGCCGAAACCTCTCTTGACGTCGTCGAAGGGATGCAGTTTGACCGAGGCTATATCTCACCCTACTTCGTCACCGATTCGGAGAGAATGGAGGCATCGCTCGAAGACGCTCTGATTCTCATCCATGAAAAGAAAATCTCTTCGATGAAAGATCTCCTGCCGGTGTTGGAGCAGGTTGCCAAGGCCGGACGTCCAATGGTGATCATTGCCGAAGACATCGACGGCGAAGCGCTTGCCACCCTCGTCGTAAACAAATTACGGGGCACTCTGAATGTCGCCGCTGTTAAAGCGCCGGGCTTTGGGGATCGGCGAAAAGCCATGTTGGAAGATATTGCCGTCCTAACAGGGGGTCAGGTCATCTCCGAAGACCTCGGTTTGAAGCTCGAGAACATCAAAATCGACGACATGGGACGTGCAAAACGCGTTACCATCGATAAAGACAATACGACCATCGTCGAAGGCGCCGGCGACACGCAAAAGATCCAAGGACGTGTCAAACAAATCAAAGCCCAAATCGAGGAAACCACTTCTGATTATGACCGTGAAAAACTCCAAGAACGTCTGGCGAAAATTGTCGGAGGCGTTGCTGTTATCAACGTCGGAGCCGTGACCGAAACCGAGATGAAAGAGCGAAAAGCCCGCGTGGAAGACGCTCTTCATGCCACGAAAGCGGCCGTCGAAGAAGGGATTTTGGCTGGCGGAGGCGTTGCCTTGCTCCGGTGTCTTCCGGTTATTGAAAAACTCTCATTAGACAGCGACCAAAGCGTAGGCTGCAATATCGTCAAACGGGCCATTGAAGAACCGATTCGACAAATTGCCGAGAATGCCGGCGTAGAAAGCTCTGTGATTGTCGATCGCGTCAAGAAGGAAAACGGTCCGATCGGCTTTGACGCTGCTTCGGAAACCTATATCGATTTAGTCGAAGCGGGCATCATCGATCCGACCAAGGTCACACGAACCGCCTTGCAAAATGCCGCAAGCGTGGCCGGCTTGATGTTAACGACAGAAGTGATGGTCGCCGATATCCCCGAAAAGAAGGAACCGATGCCTCCGATGCCTCCCGGCGGTGGCATGGGCGACATGGGCGGTATGGGCGGCATGATGTAAAACGCCACATCAACCGGCCAAAAATAAAAGGCCCCCCCGTGACCGGCAAACATGCGTCACGGGGGGGCCTTTTTTATGCCTTATCAGGATTGGTATTTTCAAAACATCTGTATCGGAAACGTTTTTCGGCTCGAGCAGGATACATTGTTTGACTTAAGAAGACGACATTTCTTACAATGGCAAAAATTAATTGGATAGAATATGCTGAATTTACATTTAAGGAGAAGGGATGGAAAATACGGTCAAGGTAACGAGTGAAAGTTGGGATGATGAAGTGATTCAATCCGCCAATCCGGTCATGGTCGATTTTTGGGCAGAATGGTGTGGCCCCTGTAAAATGATCGCTCCCACGATTGAGGAACTTGCAAAAGAATATAGCGGCCGTTTGAAAGTCTGTAAACTGAATACGGACGATAACCCCGACATCTCCAGTCAATTTCAAATTATGGGAATTCCTTCTCTCCTCTTTTTTAAAGATGGAAGGTTGATCGATAAAATCGTCGGCGCCGCCTCCAAGAAACAGTTTAAGGATAAAATCGATGCCATCCTAGAAACCTAATTCATCCATCGATTGAAATGCTGAGAGAACTTCATATCAAGAACTATGCAATTATTGATGAAGTTTATCTTCCTTTGTCGGAAGGGTTTAATGTCATCACCGGCGAAACTGGTGCCGGAAAATCTATTCTTGTAGAGGCACTCTCGCTGCTTTTAGGCGAACGGTCCTCTCTGGAAGGCGTTCGCCACGGTGCCGACGAGGCCATCGTCGAAGCTTCCTTCGATCCCATCTCTTCTTCACCAAGCGATCATTCAGGCAATCAAGATCTCCTCATCCTCAAAAGACATCTTATAAAATCCGGTAAAAACCGAGTCACTTTCAATGGATCCTTGGCAAACCTTGCGACATTGAAAGACGTAGGCCGGAAACTGATCGAAATACATGGGCAACAAGGCCAGCACCTTTTAAATGACCTGGATCATCAACTTTTTCTGCTGGATGCTTTTTGCCGACTGACGGCCGATCGTTCTGCGTACAATGACGACTTCCAAAAGTGGTCTCGCAAATGCCAGGAAATGCGAACATTATCGAACCAATCTCTGGAGGACGCCAAGCGACGGACGAGCATCGCTTCTCAACTGTCCGAAATTTGTCAAGCCAAGCTTTCAATTGACGAAGAGGACGAATTGGAGCAAGAAGCACATGCCCTGAAGAATTGGGAGTCGATTCGCTTCTTGACCCAACAAGCCTATTCGGCACTCTCGGATGAAGAAGGGATCTTATCGAAACTGGATGCGGCCGGGACAGACATTATGGAGATACATCGCCTTACAAGCGATGCCGATTCCGAGAACGATCTTTTTGAACAGTCCGAGATCCAATTAAAAGAACTCACCGCTCTATTGAGGACTCGGATGCAAGATGCCGAATATCAACCGGAGCGTTTGGAAGCCGTCCAAAACCGGCTTTATCTGATTCAACAATTAAAGAGAAAATATCAACGCACGGTCAGGGACATTCTGGACTATCAAGCGGAGATGGAAAAGGAGCTTTCCAATTTTTCAGAACATGAACATCGGCTTCAAGAAATTCAAGAGGAAATCGCCGTCCTCGAAAAAGACCTGAGGCGTGCAGCGGAATCCCTTTCGAGAAAACGCACTGAGGGAACACGCCGGCTGTCCCAAAAGGTCGAAACCGTCCTCAAGAAGCTGGGCATGGAAAAAACCTCCTTTCATATCTCACAACGGAAGATCCCCTTCTCGGAAAACGGCGCCGATGAAATCGTGTTTTCGATCGCTTTACCGGGAGAGGCGCCGAAACGTTTGGCGAAGATCGCATCCGGAGGGGAATTGTCGCGATTGATGCTCGCCCTTAAGGTCGTATTGGCCGAGGTCGATCCAGCGCCCACGCTGGTGTTCGATGAAGTGGACGCCGGCATTGGAGGCGGTGTCGCGGAGCGTGTCGGAAAACAACTATCGATACTATCCAAAAACCATCAAGTACTCTGCATTACACACTTGCCGCAAATCGCATCTCAGGCAGACCATCATTATTTCGTCGACAAAAAAAAACTGGGTAACCGAGTCGTCACATCCATCGGCAAGCTCTCACGCACGGAACGTGTGGAGGAACTCGCACGCATGCTCGGGGGCGTCACCATTACAGAAATTACTAGACGTCATGCAAAAGAAATGATCCGTGCAACCCATTAAGGGTTCCTCATTGATGAACGACCTTCGAAATATCCGCCCTCTTTGACAACAAACGGGGGCATCAAAGTTCCAAAACAATATATGGGTGTCACAAGTTGCCCGCTTCCTCACCGGCGCCCATCTTGACAGATACCCGACAAAGCGCTACCCTTTCCAAGCCATAGCCCATCTTGGAAGGAGCATCCATGCCCAACATCCCCCTCAAAGACAAACACCTTTCCCTCGTTCGCGTGCTCATCGCCCTCGCTTGGGCCGATGGAGAGATCAGCAATGACGAGGTCAATTACCTGAAAGATTTTTTGTTTCAATTCGACTTAAGTGGTGAAGACTGGGCCAAAATCGAGATCTACCTGGAAGATCCCATTCCCGCGGAGGAAGCGGAGACCTTGATTCAAGATTTTGTCATGCATTTAGGGAGCAAAAAGGAACGAGAGGAGGTGCTGGGTCTGCTCCAAGGACTCATGTCTTCCGACGGGGAAAGCCACCCCCATGAAAAAATTTTTTTAGATCGTTGTACCGCTATTTTTCAAGACACCGGTCCGGCTTCCGCCTTGATCGGCCGGATCAAGGGACTTTTTCGAGAATCGGTCTTGAAACCGGATGAAACCTTTCGCCGAAAGGAAGAATTGAACGACTTTCTCAACAATCGGATTCTATTTAAAGTACGGCGTGTTCTCGAACGGGAAAAATTATCGCTCGAAGCCGACCCGGATGCGCTCGCCCATGCCTCCCTCTTCGCCGGGCTGCTGGCCTATGTCGCATCGGTCCACCATTCGCTCTCCGATGCAGAGTTTGCGGTTCTGAAAAAAAACCTGCAACATCACGCCCGATTTGATGAAGAGACCATTGTCTTAATCGCCTCCGCCGTACAGGAGACGGCGGCCAAGGACCTCGACCCATTCAGAATGACACGAGAGTTCTACGCCAGGAGCAATGTTCAACAAAGGCAACAACTATTGTCTTCTTTATTTGACATCGCCGGCACGGACGACGACTTGGCCCATGCGGAAGTCGAGGCGGTTCGAGAAATCGCACGCGGGCTGAAATTTTCGCACCGGGAATTTATCGATGCTAAAATTCAATATCGAAAAAGGACACAAAAAAGCCAAAACACAGCGGAACGATAAATATCGTTTACGCTCCTATTCCTCAAGTTTATGGCCATTCATTGCAAGACGACTTTCATCTAAATATGACCATGACATAATGCGTTCCTCATGAAGGAAAAAAAAAGGCACAACGAAACAGGAACATCACCCAACATTCCTTGGGATCGAATCTTAAAGAATTCCTTCGATGAGATCTACCTGTTCGAATCTCAAACATTGCATTTTATTCAGGTGTCGCAAGGGGCCCTGCACAATCTGGGCTATTCCGAAGAAGAAATTCAACACCTCACGCCGCTCGATCTCAAAACCGATTTTACGGAAGATGACATTCGAAATATGCTCCTCCCCCTGCGCGAAGGCCGAAGACATTTGGCCGTTTTCAATACCCGGCATCGACGTAAGGACGGTAGTTTTTATCCCGTTGAAGTTCGCCTTCAATTCGTTCTGGAAAGCCAGCCCCCGATGTTTTTAGCCATCGCCAACGATATTTCAAAGCGCGAACAATCCATTGAAGCCTTGCGGCTTCATCAAAACCTCTTGGACGAGGCGCAACGCATCGCCCACATCGGCTATTGCGACATGGACGTAGAACACAACACATTGGAATGGTCCGACGAGCTCTATCGTATTTTGGAAGTGGATCCCAAGCAAACACCCGCCCGTTTTGAAACTTTTATGGCGGCCGTCCATCCAGACGACTGGCCACGTTACGAAAAAATCCATATGCAATCGATCGAAGAAGGATCCGCCTACGACATCAACTACCGTTTGATGATGAAGGACGGCAGAATCAAGTACATCCATCAATTATGCGAACCGTGTTTCGACAAAAAAGGGAAAGTCGCTCGCGCAATTCACACCGTACAGGACGTGACGGAACCCTACCAAACGGCCTTGACTCTACAAAAACTCAACCGCTCGCTTCAGGCCCTGAGCACCTTTAACGAAGCCGTAATGCGTACTACTGACGAACAAGCGTTGTTAGACCAGGTTTGCGATACCATCGTGTCCGTGGCCGGTTACCGCTATGCCTGGGTGGGTTTGACGGGAAAAGACAAATCCCTGCAAACCGTTGCACAGGCAGGTCATTTGGAAGAAACGGCCGAGGTCGACGATTTATGGCAGCCATCCGGTTTAGACGTCGGGGGGAGGCTCGATTCGCGGGAAACCTCCCAATCTTCCTCCCCCAAACCGCGCAACCATGCCGAATGGCCGTATGCGGCCATTTCCTTTCCCCTGACCGAGAACGGGAACCGGTTTGGGGTGCTGAACATCTATTCCAACGACTCCGGTTCTTTCGGAGAAGAGGAGGCTCGACTCCTCAAGCGATTGGTGGACAACTTGGTTTTTGGCTTAATCACCATCCGCGGTCAATCCGAGCGGGCCCGGCTTCAAAAACAATTGAAACAATCCCAAAAAATGGAGGCGATCGGTCAGCTGGCCGGCGGCATCGCACATGACTACAATAATTGGCTGGGTGTGATCATGGGCTACCTCGATTTATTAAAAGATCATGTGGCTGGAGACGAAAATGCCTCTAAATGGCTTGACGCCGCCATGAAAGGCGCAGAGCACAGCGCCAATTTGACCCGTCAATTGCTCGCCTTCTCACGTCAAAAGGCCACGAACCAACAAGTAACGGATCTCAACAAGGCCATTCAAGAAATGAATGACCTCATCGAACGCTCCCTGACGCCGGAGGTGGAGGTTGTTTATCTCTTTGAAGAATCCTTGTGGCCTGTTGAAATCGATCCGAACGAATTCAACGACGCCGTCCTCAATCTCGTGACCAACGCCCGGGCCGCCATGCCGAACGGCGGAAAGCTCATCATTGAAACAAGGAATCGAACCTTCGGAAGCGATGCGTCCTTGGTCCAACAGGGTTTTAAACCGGGAGAATATGTCGAACTGTCCATGCGGGACACGGGCGTCGGCATGTCCAAGACGATTCAAGCACGGGTTTTCGAACCCTTTTATACGACAAGGCCGAAAGGCAAAGGCAGTGGACTGGGATTGTCCATGGTCTATGGCTTTGCGAATCGATACGGAGGTCGTACGGATATGACTTCGTCTCCGGGCAAAGGCGCTACGCTAAAAATCATACTGCCGCGCACCAAGGAACACTTCAAAATAGGTGAAACAAGCATTCCCACACAGAGCCATCGCTTGCCTTCCGGTGAAGAAACCCTGTTGATTGTAGACGATGAAACAGAATTGCTCCACTTGGTCGACCAGGTTTTGTCCGGCCTGGGTTATCGAACGATTTCAGCCCAAAACGGGGCGGAGGCCCTCGAAATTCTTGCAAGCGATGCGGAGATTGATCTATTGTTCAGCGACGTGGTGATGCCCGGTGGCATGAATGGTTTCGAATTGGCCCAAGCGGCCGCGGCTTTGCGGCCTCAAATAAAGATCCTGCTGACATCGGGTTTTACGCCGAAGACCGCCGTCCAGAAGGGATTTGCAAAATTCTCAAAACACCTGTTGAGCAAGCCTTATAACAAAACGGATCTGGCGCAACGGATTCGATATGTGCTCGACAATGAATCGGGCAACCCACCGGGAACATAGCCTGAACACCGATATGCAGCCGGTGACGACCGTCTGATTTTCTTATTTTCGCCACTGGCCTCTTCAGGCGCGGTCTCGCTATTTCTTTTCAATCCGCGTCTTTCATGTCTTATGTGGTCCCCTTGGCCACCGGGCGCCTTCTCTCAAAAGGAGACAACCGATCAAAAAAACGATCTCGTTTTCACAGCAAGAACGCGCACTCATATCGGACGCTTTTTTTTTCGAGAAGAAACGCATTATCACCGATAAGGTCAAGACCCTGCTCCATCAATTGCACGATCGCCTCGGGAATATCATCGCGCCCCATCGATTGATTGCACCGGCCGGTTTCGATATGCGAACCTTCCAATATGTCAAGGGGGAACACCTGCTAAATTGCCCCTATCTCTATCTCGATTATCCGAAATTTTTTTCGAAGGAGGAGAAATTTACTTTTCGAAATCTCTTTTGGTGGGGGCATTCTTTCATCTCGGCATGGATCCTGGAAGGCCGTCTCCTCGATGCTTATAAGGAAAACCTATTGAAGCACTATGCGATCTTGGCCGACCAAGGATTGTTTATATTGATGGCCGATACCCTCTGGGAGTGGAGAAACAAATCGGAATTGCACTTGGAGATCAGAAAAGATAATTTTAAAGCGGTTTGCGATGCACTGGAGACAAGGGCCTTTCTGAAAATACACCGCCATATCGCCCTTGACGGCCCCATCCTCAAGGAGGGAAACCTCCTTTCAGAAGCAGAAGCATCCTACCGAAAGATGCGGCCCATTGTTGAGCATAATAGACATCCAGAAGAAGGGTTTCGTTAAACCCGTCAAGACGATGATTGTTCGGCACGGGTTCACATTGCGCTTCCCCTCTTTTCATGGACACAATAACTTTGCTTCGTCATTGTACACGAAGACGCTAAACCAAGACGCCTTATGAATATTTCGGTCAAGCGCCATCGGTTTTTCT
The DNA here is from genome assembly GCA_046756925.1 of Nitrospiria bacterium. Taxonomy (GTDB): domain Bacteria; phylum Nitrospirota; class Nitrospiria; order SBBL01; family JAADHI01; genus JAJDBU01. Next base: position 1,978 of record JBHHXH010000013.1, on the reverse strand, counting down.
TCTTGATGGGCTGTCTCCTGTGGGTCGGCTGCGCCGCGCCCCTAAAGAACGCGCCCCTTCGACATCGGGGTTTGGTCTGGGAAGTCGAAAGCGACCACAGCAAGGTTACTCTTTTGGGTTCGATCCATGTGGCCAAGCCATCCTTGTATCCGCTGCCAAGGCATATCGAAAAAGCCTTCGAGGCATCTGATACCTTGGTGGTCGAGGCCGACATTGCACAAAACGATGCGGAGGCCAAGGATCAAGGCGCATCGATCATCCGGGCCGGACTTTATCCGGCGCATCATTCGCTCACGAATCAACTCTCCCCGACTACTTACGGCGCGCTGAAATCCAGCTTCGAATCGCTCGGCATGGACATCCATTCGTTTCATCGATTTAAACCTTGGGTTTCGGCGTTCGTTCTAACGGGTGCGCAATCGAAAAAACTGGGCTTCGAGCCGGAATTTGGGATCGACTTCCATTTTCTTAAGAAAGCGCGCGGACGAAAGAAAATACGCGAGCTCGAAGGGCTGACGACTCAAGTTCGGCATTTAAATGCTTTCTCGTCCCGGGAGCAAGAGGCCTTCCTCCTCTATACCCTCGCAAGCATGGCCCTTCTCGAAACCCAGATCGAAGAGCTGTTCTCTGCCTGGTCGCGGGGAGACGCGCGCTTCATTGACCAAATGACGAAAGCGTCTTTCTTCAGCCGCAGTGCGCTATCGGGGGTCGCGGAAAAACTGATCACTCGGCGGAACGCGTTGATGACCGCTAAAATCGAAACATATTTGCGTGAGGGGGGAAACTATTTTGTGGTCGTGGGCGCGGGCCACTTGGTGGGCACGGAGGGTATTGTCCAGTTGCTGCAAGCAAAGGGCTATCGCGTGAAACAATCGGAATGAAACATATCATCCCGCACCCCGTTTTTTCGCAAGGGCCATCAAGGCGTCGTTTTGGAAGACCCATGCACCGTTTTCCCGATAGGCACGGCTCAGATTTTCAACCTTTTTTTTAATCGATCGCTGTTGTGACGAAGAGAGTAAATCAAGGGGGTCTTTCAGGAGGCCCGAAACCGTACTCAAGGTCCAATAGTCCTCAAAGTGATCGAAGCGATAGCTGACCCTCAAAGGCTTGATTTCGTAGGAGGCAAAATTGACCGCGTCCAGCAAGGCTTCCAATTGTCCGGGTGCACCCAGTCTCCCGATTCTCGGAAGCGGCGGACGATCTTTTGAAGGCAAGGCCTCCATGATGGCCTCCCATATCAAATAGAGCGAACGGATATTCCGAAATTCACCCCAGACGGCGATCGCCATTTTCCCGCCGGGTTTTAACACCCGAAACATTTCGGCGATCCCCCGCGATGGATCATCGAAGAGCATCACCCCAAAGCGGCTGATCACCCGATCGAATTGCGCATCTGCAAAGCGCAGCCGCTCCGCCTTCATTTGATAAAACCGCAACTGTGACAAACCGTCCGCCTTCGCCTTTTCATTCGCCCGCTTGACCATCGCCTCGGCACCGTCAATGCCTGTCACACGGATATGTTGCTGTCGATATCGGCGTGCAAGGGTCAGGGCGGGCTCTCCGGTCCCCGAAGCGACATCCAATACTTTATTTCCCTCCGAAATATCGGCGATGTCGATGAGGGCATTCCCCACCGCTTGTATATAAGGAAGCCACCGGTCAAAGGATGCGGCCATCTCATTCCAATCGACGGAACCTTCTTCCGGTGATTTTGGCTGTCTCGGCATCTTGAAATTATGGCACGCCAATGCCGTGGACTGTCAAGAACAATCCTTCGCCCAATCCATCCGGTGGCGGGATGCAAAACCGCCGATTCGCTTGTTCTCACTGCGCACCCGTTGTTTTTTCACTTCTGCCGTAGGGGTCAACGCGGGCTGCCGGCCGGAAACTTTTTTTTCCTTCCCCTAAAGTTTTCCACCCCCAAGCCGATAGGACAATTGAACCGCAAGCAGAACAAGAAATTTATGTCAGCTAA
>JBHHXH010000012.1:0-48086 GCA_046756925.1 Nitrospiria bacterium | reverse complement strand
CAGCCCCCTTTCTTTACGTCTGAAATAGGATATTATTTATGCATGTATCAATAGTATATGGTTTCTGGATCATATCGAAACCGGCTGCTCATGAGCAATGCTCTTGTTCCGTTGACTTAAAATAACCTGGGTATCCCGGCCAAACCGATTTGGATCACATGACCGAGGTCATGTGATCCAGAAAAACAAGATCGGTACGGAAATGGTTGCATCAGTCGAGGAGTGAAACGTATTAGATCGCTCCATTCAACGCCTCCCTGCGTGACTCGGGTCCAAGGCATCCCGCAAGCCGTCTCCCAAAAAGTTAAAGGCCAAACAGGGTGATAAAGACGGCAAGGCTGGGAAAGAGGATGAGGTGCGGATAAAACTTCAGGGTCTTCCAGCCTTCGTTGGCGCGGCCTATGGTAAGCAGGGCTTGACCCAATTCATTGCCGATCCGTGATTCGCCAAAGTTCTTCAAACGACAGCAACGCGGCCCTTCGACCCCGCGCGGGACGCAACTCGGTGATCACCCCGGCGGCCTTGAGGGTTCGAATATACTGCGCGGCCCGTTGACGCTGAATATTCAGGCGCCGATGAAGTTCGTTGGCTCCGAATACCGGCGCGTCGAAAAGCGTGTCAAGGATGTGAATACCTTGATCCGTGCGAAGCAATTCGCCGATTTGGCGCTTTTTCCGTTCGTACAATTCAATGATTTGACGAACGAGGCTTAAGTTGTTCTCCGCTTGAGCGACGATCGCATTTAGAAAATAGTGTATCCAGTCTTGCCAATTCCCTGTGCGAGAAATGCCTCCCAGACATCCACAATAGGTGTCCCGGTCTGCCTCCAAATATCGGCTGATGTATAGCGACGGGCTGACCAAGCAGCCTCTCTTCATGAGAAAAAGGGGAATCAGTAAACGCCCGATGCGGCCGTTTCCATCATCGAAGGGATGAATGAGTTCGAATTGCGCATGGACCAGGGCGGTTTGGACAATGGGGTCTAAGGACGCGTCTTGAAGGTTGACGAATTGTATAAAGTTTTCCAATAAGTCATTTAAGACCGTGGGAGGCGGCGGCACGTAAGTCGCTTCTTCAATCGTAGATCTCCTTGGACCAATCCAGTTTTGCGTCATTCTAAACCGCCCCGGATGTTTATTTTCACCGAGTACGCCCTGCATGAGTATTTCGTGCATTTGACGAATGAAATGGAGCGAAAAGGGCTGCGTTTTAAGCTTGCTTCCCGCCGCGAGAAGTGTATTCCGGTAATTCAAAATCTCCTGTATATCCGCCCTTTTCCCGGGTTCGAAGGCTTCCCCAGCCTGTTGTTGGTAGACCTCGTTGGCCGTTGCGATAGTGCCTTCGATCCGCGAGGAAAACTCCGCCTCCTTCATTAAAAGCGGCGATAAGAGGACTTCGGGATTCACGAGACTTTCAAGCAAGCCGTCGTAACGGGACAGGCAGGCGTTTGCCCGTCCCACGAGGGCGACAAGAGATTCCAGTTTTAAGGTTTCGGGCGGTAATTGTGGGGGAATGTAGGGTTTCATTTATATGTCTTCGACCCGACATAAAAGGCTTTGTGTATTATAGATTTATATTTCACCATATACAAGTTATTTTGTGTCGGGTCGGACAAACATACAAACATCCTAAGCGCGGCACCTTGTTGTTAGATAATGGGGCTCGTTTCCTGTAGCAGACGAAGATACGCTGTGTTCTACACTTATCCCTGTCTCCGTCCCCCCGGATCCAAGGCATCCCGCAAGCCGTCTCCCAAAAAATTAAAGGCCAACATGGTGACGAAGATGGCGAGGCTGGGGAAGAGGATGAGGTGCGGATAAAACTTCAGGGCCTTCCAGCCTTCGTTGGCGAGCGTGCCCCAGCTGGCGGCGGGAGGGCTCAAACCCAATCCGATAAAACTCAACGTCGATTCCGCCAGAATCGCCGAGGGAATGCGAAAGGTGAGGGTGACGATGAGGACCCCGAGGGTGTTGGGCAGGATGTGTTTGAAGAGGATGCGTCGGTGACCCGACCCGAAGGCCCGCGCGGCTTCGACGTAGTCGTATTCTTTTAATCGCAATACTTCCCCGCGGATCAGCCGCGCAACCGTGATCCATCCCGCCAAACTCAAGGCCAGAAAAACCCCGAACACACCCCGACCGATGAGCACGGTAATCAAAATAATCAACAACAAATCCGGAATGGCGTAGACCACATCGACCGCGCGCATCATCCAGTTATCGACCCGGCCGCCCACATAGCCCGACACCGCGCCGTAAAGCGTGCCCAAGACCAGGGCCGACAGTGCGGTCAGCAGGCTGATGGCCATCGAGATACGCGTGCCGTAAATCAGCCGCGAAAAGAGATCGCGCCCCAATTCGTCGGTCCCCATCCAATGGGTGCGGCTCGGCGCGGCGAGGGCGTTTTCGGTATCTTGCAGATCGTAGGGGTAGGGCGAGAGCGCCTCGCCGAAGAGTGCAACGATGAGGAGAACAAGGATGATGACCGCGCTGACAAAGGCCATGCGGTCTTTTCGAAACCGTTTCCAGAGCAAGGTGTCCATCATGGGCACTATTCCATCTGCACGCGGGGGTCGATGAGTAAATAGATCACGTCAACAAAAAGATTCGCGGCGACAATGAGCGCCGCGTACACCAAGGTGACGCCCATGATCAACGGATAGTCCCGGTTCGTGACCGCCGTGATGAAAAACTGCCCCATGCCCGGCACCGAAAAAATAAATTCAATCACGAAGGAGCCCGTCACCAAGACGGCGGTGAGGGGACCGAGGATGGTGACGACGGGCGAGATGGCATTGATCAAGACATGTTTCCAGAGCACGGCCGTGAACGGCAGTCCCTTGGCCCGCGCGGTGCGCACATAATCCTTGTCCACCACCTCCAGGATACTTGCCCGCATCAGACGCGCGATATAGGCGGCCGGGGCCAGACCCAGCGCGGCGGCAGGCAGGATGGCATGTCGGGCGTCTTCCCACAAGGCGGGCGGCAGTAGTCTCCATCGGTGAGAAAACAGCTGAATGAAGAAGGCCCCCAAGACAAAGTTGGGAATAGAGATGCCCGCCGTGGCCAAGAACATGCTGCATTTATCCAAGGCCGTCCGCGCCCAAACCGCCGAAGCAATCCCGGCGCTCGCGCCCACGACCAGTCCAACCAGTAGGGCGACGAGGCCCAGCTGCATCGACACGGGCAGGGTGTCGGCGATGACGTCGTTGACCGTGCGGCCGAGATATTTATAGGAGGGCCCCAGGTCTCCGCGCAGGAGGCCCTTTAAATAGAGGCCGTACTGCACGGGCAGCGCTTTATCGAGATGATACTTTGCTTCGATATTGGCCTTGATCTCCGGCGGCAATTTTTTCTCGCGGTCGAAGGGGCCGCCCGGTACGAGGTGCATCATTGCAAAAGTGATCGTCGCCACGATCCATAACACCGGTATGGCCCACAAGATGCGCCGAAGGACGAAGGTGGTCACAGCGGGGACTTCCTCACGTTTTTCAAATAGAGCAGGTCCATGGCGTTGACCTCCAAGCCTTCCACCGCCGGGCTGACGAGCAGGTTTTGCGCGGCGAAGAAAAGCGGCATGATCGGCACATCCTGCTCGGTTAAAATAAGCTGGGCTTCGTCGTAGCGCACAAGCCGCCGGGCGGCGTCTGTTTCGCTGGCGGCTTCCGCAATCAGTTGGTCGTAACGCGCATTGCCCCAGTGGGTGTTGTTGTTTCCGCTGCTGCTGGTGAAGAGGTTGAGAAAATTGTCCGGGTCGGGATAGTCGGCCCCCCAGCCCAGGCGGAAAACCTGCGGCGCGTCTTCCTTCAATTGCCGGAGATAAACCTTCCATTCCATATTGTCTAGCCCCACGGCAATACCCAGGTTGCGTTTCCACTGGGCCTGAATGTTTTCGGCAATGAGCCGATTGGTCGGGTCAGTGTTGAAGCTCAGGGTGATGGGCGGCAAGCCCCTGCCTTCCGGGTATCCGGCCTCCGCCAGTAAGCGCCGGGCTTGGTCCGGATGAAAACCCAAGCCGATGTCGGGATTGTGGGCGAACATCCCCGCGGGCACCCAGGAGGTCGCCGGGATCTCGCCGCCTTTGAGGATACGGGGTATTTCGGCCCGATCGACAGCCATTGAAAAAGCCCGGCGCACGCGGACATCGTCAAAAGGCGGCTTTTGAACATTGAAGCCGTAGTAGTAGCCCCGCAAAAAAGGGGCGTGGCGATAGTCGGGATGATTGCGGTATTGGGGGATGGCGATGGGTGGGAGGCTCACGCGGTCGAGATCACCGGTTTCGTAGAGCGTCAACGCGGTCGTCTCCTCCGGGACCACGTAAAACACCAGCCGGTCGAGGGCGGGGCGGCCTTCGTAGTAATCGCCATTTGCCGTCAAGATCAAACGGTATTCGTGCCGCCATTCTTCAAGACGAAAAGGGCCCAAAGTCACGAAGCGCTCCACTTCCGTCCATCGGTCGCCGTGGCGCTCGATCAGGTCCCGGCGCTGTGGAAAGGTGGCGGTAAAGGTGGTAATCGACGGAAAGTAGACCGCTTGTTTTTTGAGATCAACCTGGAGCAAGTTGTCGTCCAGTGCCTTGACGCCGACCTGCGCAACATCCGTGATTTCACCCGCGTTGTATTCGGCGGCGTTTTCGATATCGAAAAGGAAATAGGCGTACTCCGCCGCCGTCTCCGGGTTTAAAAGCCGCTTCCAGGCGTATTCGAAATCATGGGCCGTCACGCGGACGCCGTCGGTCCAGTAAACATTTTCCCGAAGATGAAAAAGATAGCGCCGCCCGTCGGCCGAAACCTCCCAATGCTGGGCGATGGCCGGGATAGGCCTCAACTTTTGGTCGTATTGCGTCAGGCCTTCCATTAGGTTTTCAATCACACGGATAGAGACATTGTCGGTGGCCAGCGACCAATCCAAGGTCGGCGGCTCGGAGGCCAGGTGCATCCGAAAGGCGGCCTCTGTCGAGGGGGATTTTACCCGCTCTTTCCCTAGCGCGAAAACCATGAAACCCAGCAAAAGCAAGAGACTTAGAATGGTTTTTTTCATCGTATCGTTTTACCGACCGTAATAAAGACATCATAGGGCCTTTTTAATAAAAACTCAAAACCTACACGTGAGAATCCCCAAGGTCCGGCTTACGTTCTTTGTCACCACGACTGTTTTGCATCCCAACCGAGATCGAGCGTATGATAGTGTAAAAGCACGATACCCCTTTACAATCGCATTTTGGGGAATTATAGAAGAAAATAAGACCCGGGCTATAAAAAGGGACAATCCCAAGCGGGGCTTTGCCGGATTGAATCGGGCCCGGCAAAAACGGAAAACCCTTCGAGTTGGAAAGGCGTTATGTGGCTTAAATGGCTGCCGTGGCGCTTCCTCATCAAACAGGCGGCACAGGCGAACGATTTTCTCGATCCCATTGCATTGCAATCGCGTCTCAACCGCTTTGCCCAGCCCTCGGAGGTCACGGAGCCGATCGAACTCCTTCGGGCGGGCGTGCTCTTCCATGCCCGCGGTTTGATCAATACCCGCGCCATTCAGCACAACCTCGACTGGGTGTGGCCCTATTGGGTCGAGCGCCAGTTCAATCCCTTGGACGCCGCCTTTATCCCGCGGGCTTTTTCGATTACGCATGTCAACCTCACGCATCGGAACTGGACGGCGGTCGGCCTGCCCGACTTCGTTGAACTCCCCATCGTCGATCCCAGAGGCTTGGTGACCCCCTTCTTGGACGGCTGGTCCTTGGATTTTTGGATGATTTCAAAAGACGGGCGCATGCTGATCCCCTCGAAATTGGATACGGTTTCACAAAAACTGTCCATCGACACGGGCCTTGCCGTTGAAACCCATACCACGCAGCCGGGCCTGTCTTTAAGCAGCCGCACCGAGGTCCTACAAAATGAAGACGGGCGTTTCTGCCGGATTGCGCTGCAAGCCGAGGCCGAGACCGAGGCCTCCCTGGTTGTCACGCTGCGCCCTTATAATCCGGAGGGAGTGAGTTTTATCCATGAAGCCGCCCTGTCCAAGGATCGATCCTTTTGGTTGATCGATGAAGACCGTCAGGTCCTCTTCAGCACGCCCGTCGAGCGGTCTTATTTCTCGAATTATCAGCGGGGCGACGTGATGGGAAGCCTCTCTTCGCCGGTCGATGAGGTCGAAATGACCTGCGATGTCGGCATGGTGACTGCGGCGGCCCTTTTCTCCGTGGAACCGGGAGACGCAAAGGCCGTGGAGGTCGAAGTGCTTTTGGAAGAAGAAAACGGCTCGCGTCACGCCCATCCCATCTTATCCGAGGCCTTCGAAAAAGCGGCCTGGCAGAAGGCTTTGCAAGGCCATTGCACCTTGACGGTCCCGGATGAACATATCCGGTTTTTGTACGACGCGGCCCTGCATTCAATGATCCTTCACGCGCCGCAAGACGTTTATCCCGGCCCTTACACCTACAAGCGTTTTTGGTTTCGGGACGCGGCCTTTATCCTCCACGCCATGTTGTGCGCCGGGCTGTTCGATCGGGCGGAAACGGTATTGGACCGTTTTCCGGAACGTCAGACGCGCGGCGGCTATTTTCATTCCCAAGACGGCGAATGGGACTCCAACGGCCAGGCCTTGTGGATTTATCATCGCTTCTGCGAACTCACGGGTAGACCGCCCAAGGCCGCTTGGCTGAAAGCCATCAAAAAAGGGGCCGAGTGGATCGTCAAAAAACGCCATCCCGATGAGCTGAACGCCCTCCATGCCGGTCTTCTGCCTGCCGGATTCAGCGCCGAACACCTCGGCCCGAACGACCATTATTATTGGGACGATTTCTGGGGCATCGCCGGTCTTGAGGCCGCCGCCGCGCTCAATGAAAAATATGGCGATCCGGGTCTCGCCGAAACTTTTCGGCAAACGGCAAAAGACCTCATGGCGGCGGTGGAAACCAGCTTAGAGAAAAGCAAGGCCCTTCGGTCTTGGGACGGCATTCCTGCCTCACCCTATCGCCGGATGGATGGCGGGGCCATCGGCTCCCTTGCGGTCGCCTATCCCTTGCAACTCTGGCGGGGGGACGATGCCCGTGTACGCGACACCCTGCATTTTCTCTTGGAAAATTGTTTTGTCAAAGGCGGATTTTTTCAGGACATGATTCATTCGGGCATCAACCCCTATCTCACCCTCCATGTCGCTCAGGCCCTCCTGCAGGCGGGCGATCTCCGGTTTTTCGACCTGATCCGGTCGGTTGTCCAATCGGCCTCCCCGACCGGCCAATGGCCCGAGGCCATCCATCCCCGAACCGGCGGGGGCTGTATGGGGGACGGCCAGCACATTTGGGCCGCCGCCGAGTGGGTGTTGATGATCCGCAATTGTTTTATCCGTGAAGAAGGAGAGACCTTGATCCTTGCCTCGGGCATTCCCTCTGACTGGCGCAGGCCCGGAAAGGCCCTCCGCTTCGGCCCAGCGCCGACGCCTTGGGGTGCGATCTCACTGTTTTTAGAGCCGAAGGAAGAAAAGATCCGCGTGGCTTGGAAAGGCACCTGGCGGCGGGACGCCCCAAAGATTGAAGTACGCTTGCCGAACTGTAATCCGGTTTTTCCAGATACAGGCATCTCGGAAGTGGAGGTTCGTTTGAAACTTTCCCCTTTGACTGAGGGGGATTGAGGGGGATTTTGTTTGAAGATCTAAATCCCTGCGAACCTCCCTTTGATAAAGGGAAGACATTCATCAAGAAAGACGATGAATATTCTGACGATGAGCAATACCTTCACGCCGCATGTCGGCGGGGTCGCCCGTTCCTTGGAGCGCTTTCGGACCGAATTCAGGAGAATGGGACACCGGGACTTGATCGTCGCCCCCACTTTTGACAACATGCCGGAAGCCGAGGTCGATGTCGTCCGGCTGCCCGCGATCCAACAATTCAATGGGAGCGACTTTTCCGTGCGCCTGCCCATTCCCGCCCTGCTCTTTCCCAGGCTGGAAAAATTCAAACCCGATGTCGTCCATGCCCATCATCCTTTTCTCCTGGGCGATACGGCCTTGCGCATCGCCGCCTTGCATCAGATCCCTCATGTCTTCACCCATCACACCCTCTATGAGCAATACACGCATTACGTTCCGGGCGATTCGCCCGCCATGAAACGCTTTGTGATCGAGTTATCCACGGGCTACGCCAACCTCTGTGACGGGATCATCGCCCCCAGCGAGAGCATTGCGGCCCTGCTCGAAAAACGGGGCGTGTGCGTGCCGATCACCGTCATTCCCACCGGCATTGGAAAAGAATGGTTTGTCGAGCAAGACGGTGCGGCCTATCGCGCAGCGATTGGCATTCCGAAGGCGGCCTTTGTGATTGGTCATGTCGGCCGGCTCGCGCCGGAGAAAAATCTCGGTTTCATGTGCGAGGCCGTCCTTCATTTCATGTACGGGCATGCACGGGCGCATTTCCTGTTGGCGGGATCGGGTCCCCTCGAGGAAACGATATGTACGCGATTTAAGCAAGCGGGCCTGTCCGACCGTCTCCATCGCATCGGTCAAGTTGGGCCAAACATGCTGGTCAAGGCGTATCGGGCAATGGATGTCTTTGTCTTCGCCTCGCAAAGCGAGACGCAAGGCATGGTTTTGACGGAGGCGATGGCGGCCGGGGTGCCCGTCGTGGCCGTCGATGCCTCCGGCGTGCGGGAGGTGGTGGAAGACGGAACGAATGGCCGTCTGCTCCCGAAACAAAAGCAGGACGGTTTTTCGCAGGCCCTCTCTTGGATCTTCGGACTTTCTCGGGATCGGCGGCGCGCCCTCCAAAGCGCCGCGCGGGAAACGGCGGATCGATTTTCCATCACCCACACCGCGGAGCGGGTTTTAAAACACTACGAAAGGCTGATCGATCAAGAGCGCATAAAAAAAGAAATCGAGGGGAGCCACTGGTTATCGCTTCTGCCCCTGCTCGAAACCGAATGGGATCTCTGGACGAATCGCGCCAGTGCGATTACGGCGGCCTTGTCGGATGACGGAATGGAAGAGGCATGATTGGACGGATCGAAGGAACTTTTCTGAACCTCCGCCGCCGACTCAGCCGGAGTGAATGGCTGGTGCGGCTCTTGGGCCTGTCCAAGGCCGAAGGGGCCGAATCCGAGGTCGGCATCGTTCTCATTCAAATCGACGGGCTCTCGCGCCCCCAACTTGAAAAGGCCCTTCAAAAGCGGCGCATGCCTTTTCTAAAAAGGTTGTTGCGGCGCGAAGGTTATGACCTCCACACCCTCTATAGCGGACTACCCAGCAACACACCGGCTTTTCAAGCCGAACTGTTCTACGGCCAGCGTCAATGCGTGCCGGCCTTCAGCTACCGCGACCACGAGACGGGCGAACTGATGCGGATGCACGACCCCGCCGCGGCGGCAAAGGTGCAAGCCAAACTGGAAAAAGAAGGAGAGGGGCTTCTCAAGGGGGGAAGCGCTTATTCGAATATCTTTTCGGGTGGGGCGGCGGAAAGCGCTTTTTGTCCGGCGACGCTCGACTGGTCGCGGAGCCTTCGCGGCGCCAATCCCTTTTCCATGGCCGTCTTCATCCTTTGGAACGGCTGGAGTTTTATTCGCGTCGGGGTCCTGTTGATCTTGGAGTTGGTCTTGGCGCTGTCGGACTTCGTCCGGGGTCTGATCGAAGGCCAAGACCTTTGGAAAGAACTGCGCTTTGTGCCCGCGCGCGTGGCCGTTTCGATCCTCCTCCGTGAACTGGTGACGATGAACGCCATGCTCGATGCCGCGCGGGGCCTACCTGAAATTCACCTAAACTTCGTCGGTTATGACGAGCAAGCACACCGACGCGGACCCTCCTCCGCCTTTGCGAATTGGACCCTGAAAGGGATCGACGATGCGATCAAACGCGTTTGGAAGGCGGCGAAACGCTCCGGGAGGCGGGACTACGAGATCTGGGTGTATTCGGATCATGGGCAGGAATCATCGACCCCCTACGAAGTCGCACACGGCCGATCCATCGAGGCGGCCGTATGCGAGATCTTCGAGCAGCAGCATCGCAATGTTTCCCGGCAAGCAAAAAGTGTTCAGTTGCAGCGTGCAACATGGCTGAGTTTGCCCATCGGCCGATGGCTCTTCGGCCTCAGTGTGGAGGAGACGACACACCGGGAAAAAACGGTGGTGGAGGCGATGGGCCCGGTCGGTCACGTGTACTCGCCGCTTCCCCTGACCTGGGAAGAGCGCCTCTTAAAGGCAAAGGATCTGGTCGAGAAGGCGAAGGTGCCCATGGTGGCGCTCACAAGACCGGACGACGCCGTGTTGATGATGACGGCGGATGGCCTGTTTCGCCCTCAGGAAGAGGCCGTGGCGGTCTTTGGCGCCGATCATCCCTATCTTGAGGCCATCGCGGAAGACACCGCGGCCTTGTGCCGACACCCCGACAGCGGCGACTTTGTGCTTTTCGGCTGGTCGAAAACGGGCCCGTCTTTGAGTTTTCCCGGCGAGAACGGGTCCCACGCCGGTCCGGGGCCGAAGGAAACCACCGGCTTTGCCTTGCTGCCGGGTTCCGCACCGATTACGCTGCCCGAGCGCGGTCCCCTCCGCGCGCGCGATTTGAGAGAAGGGGTGCTTCAATTTCTGGGCAGATCGCCGGGCGCTTTTCCGGGACGCCGTCGTCAACGGTCACAAAAACAGCGGACCCTTCGCATCATGACCTACAATGTCCACAGCTGCATCGGGATGGACGGCAAACTTTCTCCGGATCGGATTGCCCGGATCATCGCCCAGTACGATCCGGATATCGTGGCGCTTCAGGAGTTGGATGCCGGCCGGCCACGCACGGCGGAAATCGATCAGGCGGAAACGATCGCCCGGACCCTGTCAATGGATTTTCACTTCCATCCATCCATTCAAATAAAAGAAGAAAAGTACGGCAATGCCGTCTTGAGTCACCATTCGATTCGATTGGTGCGAGCGGACAAGCTGCCCGGGCTGAAGCGGCGGCCCTTGCATGAACCACGCGGCGCCCTTTGGGTCGGCGTCCAGATCGCAGGGCGCGAATATCAGCTGATTAATACGCACTTCGGTCTGTCTCCCCAAGAACGCTTACTGCAATGCGAGGCCCTCTTGGGGCCGGGTTGGCTGGGACATGAAGACTGCCGAGAACCGGTGATTCTTTGCGGAGACTTCAATGCCCGGCCGCGCTCGTTGGTCTGCCGGAGAATTTCCGGATCATTCCAAGATGCTCAGGATGCACTGTCGAACCATCGGCCGAAGAGTACCTGGTTCGGCCGCTACCCCATCCACCGAATCGACCATGTCTTTATCGGTCCATCCATGAAGGTCTCCACGGTCGATGTTCCACGGACGGCCCTGACGCGACGCGCCTCGGATCACCTCCCCCTGATCGTCGATATTGGCATGAAATAAACCGGCGCCGCGTCGTACAATTAATACCCCTCGAACATATTCATGCTTGGCAAAGTCGAACAAAACCGAAGCAAGGAATGATCCGTTGCCACACATGTCTTGATCATCGAGCCGGCGGCTTCAAATCCCGCCATCGGGGGATTGGGAATGGGGACGCTTCTTGATGTCTTTCTTTGGACTGTGATATAGTCTGGTCCGCTGCGTCGGTCGGCCTTATGTTGATGTTTCTATAAGGAAAAACAATGAGCACATCCCTTCCCGATAAAAAAGCGCACAAGAAATCCGGGTTTTCCAAGAATGCCTTAATGGAAAAAACCAGGGAACTTGAACTGCTGTATCGCATTACCGAATCGATCAGCTCAAACCTCGACCTGAAGATTGTTTTAAAGGAAATTGTTGCCCTGGTGGTTGAGATGACCGGCGCCGACGCGTGTTTGATCTATCTCTTAAACGAACAAAGAGATGCCCTCGTGCTTCAAGCCTCAAAAATTCCCCACCCAAAATTGATCGGCCGGATCCGCCTGGAAGTGGGGGAAGGAATCACGGGTTGGGTGGCTCGCGAACGGCGCTTGGTCGCCATCCCCGATAATGCCGAGGTCGACCCGCGCTTTAAGTTCTTTCAGCGGCTTCCAGAAGACCGGTATCAGGCCTTTTTGTCCGTACCGGTCATCAGCAAGGAGGAGGTAATCGGTGTTCTCAACGTCCAGCATGCGGATGAACATCCTCATACCTCGGGAGAAATCGCGCTCATGTCCACCATTGGCCGACAGGTCGGCAATGCCATCGAAAATGCCCGGCTGTATGATGAAATGAAAAAGAAGGTCATGCAGATCGATACCCTTTCCCGCGTCAGCCACACCATTACTTCCGGCCGCTACATCGAGGAAATATTGAACCTGCTCGTGACGATGACGGCCGGCATGATGAACTCGAAAATTTGTTCGATCATGATCCTCGATCAGGAACGGCAAGAGTTGAAGATTGTTGCGACGCAGAGCCTCAGCGAGGAATATCGCCGAAAAGCCAATGTCAAGGTTGGTGAAAGCATCTCGGGTCGCGTCGTCAAGGAAAAATGTCCGGTCACCATTCTCGATGTGCAAACAGACCCGGGATTCCGCTTTCCCGCGCTCGCCAAAAAGGAAGGACTCCGATCCATGCTATCCGTGCCGATGATGATTAAAAACCGCGTGGTGGGCGTCTTAAATAGTTATACGTCTAAAAGGCATTCGTTTTCGGAGGAAGAAGTCAACCTATTGCAGGCGGTGGCCAATCAAGCGGCCGCGGCGATCGAAAACACAAGCCTATCCAAGCAATCCTCCGCTATGCAAGAGGCCCTGGAAACGAGGAAGGCCGTGGAACGGGCCAAGGGCATCCTCATGAAGCAGGGCAGAATCCAAGAAGAAGAGGCCTTCCGTTTGCTCCAACGTCAAAGCATGAATAACAGAAAATCGATGCGAGAGGTGGCCGACGCCATCATCCTGGCCTCCAAAATCAACCGGAACTAAATGCCGACAAAACGTTTTCCTGATTTCCTCGTCTCTACCAAGCACCGCCGCCCAATCGTGCATGCGTATACACAGACATCCCTTCCGCCCCTTCCGATCAACCAACAGACAATGCATAAGGAGGGCGAATGGCCCCGTCAAAAACGCACGCACATCTAATTTGGCTCGACTTGGAGATGACCGGGCTCATTCCCAGCAAACACACGATTCTTGAAATTGCCACCATCGTTACGGACAGCCACTTAAATATCCTTGCCGAAGGACCGGAAATCGCCATTCGGCACGACTCGCAAACATTGGATCTCATGGAGGCTTGGAGCCGCGACACCCACACCAAATCCGGCTTGCTCCAACGCGTGAAGGATTCCACGATCGGCATCAAAGAAGCGGAACACCAAACCTTGGAATTCATCAAGACCTATTGTGCAAAGAAGAAATCGCCGCTTTGCGGCAACTCCATCGGCCACGACCGCCGATTTTTAGAGCGCGACATGCCGACGCTCTTCGACTTTTTGCATTATCGGAACGTGGATGTCAGTACGATCAAAGAGCTGATCAAGCGCTGGTATACCGAAGGTCCCCAACCGCCGGAAAAAGCGGGAAAACACTTGGCCCTGCACGACATCCGCGAGTCGATCGAAGAACTCAAATTCTACCGCGACCATTATTTCTTGAAGATGTAGCGCTACACGAAACCGTTCCACCCAAAGATAATGATTTGTAATGGCAGTGCGCAGCCTCTTGATCGGCGCCAAGGTCATTTGCTAAAGGAATCCTTCCGCATCCAACCACCAACCGAACGAACTCAAGATTAAAATCCCTCCGATGACCAAACCCAATGCGGTATTGCTGTCGAGCAATTCCTCTTCTTCCATCGTCGCATAACCGATTGTCACGACCGGTAAGGTGGCGAGACTCGCAATCACCTTCCCGCTGAGTTCAAGGTCGGCCTCCTTAACCGCCTCTGTGTCGGAAGGTTTGTGGACCCTGGTATGACTTGTGTTCAACACGTGAACGAGGACAAACAAAAAGAAATGAAGAACGATCGGCGCGAGGACCACCGCATACAAAAGCCATTTAAATACCATCAACTTCACGATGTCCGCAGCCAGGGCAAGCAACAAAGCGACAAGACCCGCCAAGCTGATCTGCAGGAATGGATATCCCTTCAGGTTTTCGGCGATCTGGCTTAAAAGCTTGTGATTAAGAAGATTTTGCTTCCTCGGACATCT
Source organism: Nitrospiria bacterium (assembly GCA_046756925.1). Lineage (GTDB taxonomy): Bacteria > Nitrospirota > Nitrospiria > SBBL01 > JAADHI01 > JAJDBU01. Next base: position 33,993 of record JBHHXH010000012.1, on the reverse strand, counting down.
TTTGTTACCTCTGCTTGAACGCCGCAAATAAAGAAGCCATCCGCCAGGATACGACTGTTCCCACCCCTTTGAAGAGAAACATCGAATAGCTTATGAGGTTCGACAAAAAATACACATCTTCCAGAAATATTCTTCAAACCACGCTTTCTGTCGAAATATCACTAATGCCAATCGAAACCCGCGACTATTCAAAAGCTCGATTGTTATGGAGTTCTGGAAGGATTCCACTATATGAAAGGGGAGCAATTCAGACTACATAAAATAACACGGTCAGATAATGACTGAGGCTGCCAGCAAGGACACAACAATGCCAAATGGCATGAAAATACCGGACCCGCTCATCCAAGGCGTAAAAGACAACACCCACCGTATAAAAAATCCCTCCCAACAGAAGCAATAAGAAACCTGAAAGTGTCAATGCTTGGAATAACGGTTTGATCGCAATTAAGGCGAGCCATCCCATGAGCAGATAAATAATCACGTGCAAAATGCTCGGAATCCTTGCAGGTATCCAATTGAGCGTAATCCCAATCGCTGCCAGACCCCAGATAACGCCAAATATTGACCAACCCCAGGCCCCACGGAGGGCGACTAACATGAAGGGCGTGTAAGTGCCGGCAATGAGCAGATAGACCGCATTCTGGTCTAATTTTCGAAAGACCGCCTTCGGTTTTCCTTGTAAACTGTGGTAGAGCGTGGAAAACACGTAAAGCAAAAAAAGGGTCAATCCATATATACTGAAAGCGACGATCTTCCACGGATCACCTTGTCGCGAAGCAAGCACGACCAAGATGGCCAATCCCGCAAGGGCGCTTCCCGCACCCACGAGGTGACTCACGCTGTTAAGCCGTTCTTCCTTATACACTTTTTTCTTCCCTTGAGACAGATCAAGTGGTTTGGATGCATCTTAATGATATCACTGGTGCTTCTAATATTCGAACGTATTATTCTCGACGCATCTCCCCACGATGATGAGCCGCCGCTATTCAACAAGGTCTTACTTCATCGGTTTCGGAAAAAGGACAAATGCGGACAAAAGCTAGGACTTTTTAGACGGCATCTGAGAAATAATCTGTTTCGTCTTTGAAACACCAGGAGGCGATCACAGAGTGTCGAGAATAAAAGGACTCAATAGTGTCTTCCCTCTTCAACCAGATCATGGATAGACAGGCCTCTTAAGGGGTGTCGGTCCCGGAAGGCGCGAAAGGTCTTGATAATCTGCTGGATCTCTTGTTTCTCTCCTGCTTGGGCTGGAATGAGCTTTGCGATAGGAACACCATCGTCACGCCGAAACAAGCGTCGTCGTCATCAAAAAATGCATGGATATCCAGACCACATGCCAGGAACTTGGGGCGAACCGGTGACGCATCAACGTGGGTCGTGATAACAATCCATCGAGCCGTTCAAGTTGAAAAAATGTTTATCTCTTCGCGCACGCCCTTGTCGAACCATGTGATTTCCCAACGGTCTTCCGAAACAGCGTATCGAAGGACGTACTCCTCGTCGTCATCACCGCGTATCTTGAAATAGCGATGATCCGGAGCCAGCCAAGGGTCTAAGACGTCCACCACCTCGATGCAGCCCTCACCAGTATAAAACCGGCGGGGCGTTTCTTCACTCCGATGACCCGCATCACATTCAACCCGCACCGTCAAACGCTCTTTACCCCTCATTCATTCCCCATCGCAACATTCATGTTTCTCTTCGATCTGAATCAGTGGTTCACTGAACATGGTTCCATTTGCCGCTTCACAGGCGCAGCGGGCCGCGGCGGTTTCCTTGATCCAAGCGATGTAGACCCAGTTTTTTGGCAACGGCGAGGGCATCGTCGTATTCCGTGATGGTGGGTCTGCGATTCAAAGGTGGAAATTCATTCGCGCGATAGCAAGGACGATATTGATCCATGAGATTCACAAAAGTGTTCGTAGAAAGCACATCGGCGATGAAGGCCAATACTTTGCCTGTCCCTGCTAAATTTTCCGGAAAGACCAGATGCCGCACAAGCAAGCCCCGTAGGGCGACACCGTTTTCATCCAACACCAGGTCCCCCACCTGCCGATGCATCTCTTTCACCGCGGCCCGATTGCGTTCAAAGTAGTCGCGCACCTTGGAATACTTGCGAGCGATGCTGGAATCCCCGTATTTCATGTCGGGCATGTAGATATCGATAATGCCGTCCAACAAGGCGAGCGCCTCGGGACTATCGTAGCCGCCGGTGTTATAAACCAAGGGCAAGTGCAACCCCCGCAGGGCGGCGAGATGCACAGCGGCGATGATCTGCGCGACAACATGGCTGGGGGACACAAAATTAATGTTGTGGCAGCCTTGCGCCTGCAGATCCAGCATCATGTCCGCAAGGGTTTCGGTGGTGACCGTCTCCCCCATACCTTTCTGGCTGATTTCCCAATTTTGGCAATAGAGACACCGTAAGTTACACCAACTGAAGAAGAGCGTCCCCGAACCACGTCGTCCGCGCAGGGGGCCTTCTTCGCCGTGGTGCGGGCTGTAACTGTACACCACCGCCTGCTCTCCGGTGTGGCACACCACACCCTTGAGGGTTTGAAGACGGTTCACTTGGCAATAACGGGCACAGAGATCACAGCCCTGCAAATGCCGAAAGGCAAGCGCTTTCCGTTTCTCCAGCTCCCCCGTTTCGAGAAGTTTAAGGTAGGAGGGCCTAAATTCCCGATTGGTATCGCGTATTTGGAGATTCGTCATGTGTGTGTCTGCCATCATCCATTCGCAATATGTATCAGCAAGATCAGTAAACGACGCCTCAGCGAAGACTTCGCGTCGATTTTTTTGTTGAAAACCGGCCCATGACACCATTGTATGCCCGTAAAAAATGTGAATCAAATCAATTCAGTTCGAACAGGAGTGAGACGATCACGTCCCCCGAACCGATATCCGATTGAATCGCTTGATGATCGACAAGCTCTTCGGACCGTAATTCATCAGTAGGTCGAGTGTGGAAAGGTTATATCGAAACGTTCCCCAAAGCTGTGGATATATCGGCGCGGTAAAACGCGAAAAAACCAGCCTAATGCCATCGGCATAAAACTTTTCCGCGTCGAGATACTTCTCCACAATCGGGAAAGTCATAAAAGATTCCGCATGCACTGCACGGCATAGGGCAATGAGCAAATCCGTTCCGTTTCCGGACACCGCCAGATCCGATTGCAAAATCAGCTTCGTCTCCAATCCCAAAACATCCCCAAGGAATCGGATCAGGCTATAATTGAAATCGATCAGGCGACGATGACCCAGCATGTAAATCTCCGTCAATTCGGATAGATAAGGCTCCAAGTACGGCGCATTCGCGTAGTGCTGCCGGATGCTCACAAGATGTTTCCTTCTCCAGTTCGTTTCATAACAGATCTCCACATTGCGAATCGCTTGCGTTCCTTTTCCTTTTTTCCACACGGGGACGGTCAGCCAGCATTCCCCTCGATCCCCCTTGAGCCGATTCCGGTTCATCCAACCTCGTCCGAGCGGGAACTGCACTTGATCCAGTAGGACCATGATATCGGCGCAGAGGGCCTTATAAAAAAATCCCGGCCAAGGAAGGAAGATGGGTTGATGTGTCGTGAGGATTGCCATGGGAATGCGGTCTCACCGGATGATTCCAGTCACCGATGTTTACTGTTTGTGTGCTTCTTAGCCGGAATGGGACATCATGCCCCTCCTCTAAAGTCAATCATGCTGGTCATCAATAACCTTGAACGCATTGAGTTATTTCGGAAATCACGCTTTCGGAGAGATATCGGGCACAGCAATCCCCGAAAAGGATGTTCCTAAGAAGATCATCCTATAGGATAGGTAATGTCACCAAAAAATCACAAACCCGGCAGCAGGAACCGTCATCAAAATTGCCTTCCCATTTCGAGCATCCACTCTGGCCGAAGAACCGATCTGTTTCTTCTCGGTTGAGTAGACACACATCAGCACATCTCCCTCAGCGTGCAATCCGTTATCGATCGTTACCCAGGCTGTCGTCGTTTGAAAATAATCGGTATTGACGGCCATGAGCACTTCTTTGTTATTAAAGATCCGTGACCACGGCACCACCGAATGGATTTCTCCTCCGATCATACGAGGCGGTCCAAAGTGGATGCCGTCTCCGGAAATGGGACGCAGAAACTGCCGTCCCCGGCGGATCACAATATTGTCTTTTCGGATCTTTAAAATCTTAGCGAGCTCTTTGTAAACATCACTGCCTTCATTAAAAAAATGGCGTTCCTTGCTTTCAAAGGCACCGAAGGCACCGCCAAACATCGATTCGCGGATAAAGCGGTCGTTCGATCCATGACCGTCGAAGGCTTGTTCCGATCCGTAGTAGATGCAGGGAATGCCCATTGTCGTTGCGTTGAGTGCCAGTGCATTCAAAATCACCCGTGTGTTCTCTTTTTGTCCCGCGCCTTCGTCATGGCAGAAACGGGCCTTATTCCCTCCTTTTCGGACTTGGTCATGGTCGTCAAAAGATGTGACGACGCGGTCTCTGAACCAGACGTGAGAGTTCTTTTTGACGAGAATAGAGTTACGAAAGAGATCAAAGTACGCTTCGGGGTTTCGGAATCCTTTCACGAGGTATTCGAGCTTGTCGGGAATATCATTGATGCCGAGCGCCGCATTCATCCCCACCGCTTCCAAGGTCTTAAAGGCATATTCTCGTCCCCCCGTGATTTCGGCGATCAAGTAAAAGTTTTCTTTGCCGATGCTTTCAGCAAATTCATGGATGCTGGAGGTAAAAATACGGCTGGCCCCATCATCCATATGTTTCACGGTATCCACGCGAAACCCGTCAATATCGGCCAGCGCCATCCAAAACGTATACACTTCACAGAGGTTCAATAAAGCCGGTGACGCTTGATATGCATCAACGGACCCTTGACCCAGCTTAATATCCTTGAGAGAAAAGAAATCGCCCTCTCGAAATTCAGGGTCAAAGTCAAAATTCCGAATACGGCCGCGTCGGCTAAAGATCCTTGGATCTTGAAATTCGGCCGGCCAGACGGCCCCATCTGGAAATTCGGTCACAGAAACCGGCCCAAAGGGGAGAGAAGGATTCCCCTGTCCGTCGCGGAAGCCTTCAACCCCGTACTCGGCACCATCGGCCTGCCAACACGCTTCCTTTCTAAGCAGATTGCCGTCCCGATCCAATACATCACAGCAAAATGCTCCCGGGCGATAAGCAAAAACATCGCCGCAATGGTTGAGGATAATATCTAAAATCACGCGAATGCCATGCGCGTGCGCAGTCCGCACCATCGAGATCAGGTCGTCCCGTGTGCCAAATCTCGGATCGACGTCGATGAAATTCTGAATGCCATAGCCGTGGTAGGTTTCCTCTGATGCCGCTTGCTTGAAAATCGGGCTGACCCAGATCGTGGTCACACCCAGCCGATGCAAATACCCTATTTTTGATTCCAGCCCCTTTAGATTTCCCCCGATAAAAGTATTGCCCGCATCAATCCAGGTCTTCTTGTCCGCATCGGTCTTTGTCGCGTTGCCGCGATCGCACTCCTGAAAACGCGGCGTTGTACCTGTGGTCACCGGCAGCCCGTTATTATCGAAATAATCCTTCTCGCTCCCATCAGAGAATCGGTCCAACATCAGGAAATAGAGGACCTCGTCTTCCCACGCACTCGGGGAAGGGAAGAAATCTTTGTCCAACAAGGCATCAAAGTCGATATCAGCAATTCTCTTTTCCATCGCTTATTCTCCTTATCGCTTTACGATCCGCCAGACACTAGGATTGATATCCTAAAGATCCGATGGGTAACCATGGAATAATTCATATAACACCATCATTCGAAAAGCCTTTGCCAAAGAAAGTTTAGGGTCATCGTGATGGTTACTTTCTGATGAAACGACGTCTCAGTAGAAAATGAGAATCTCGTTTTCATATTAATTCTTCATATACCCATGTCATATTTAATACAAGGGAATAAAGGAATCTCTTATATTCCTTGATTTATTACGCTTTCAACACAAGCTTGAGGATCAACCGAAGATGGTGTAGTCATTACGTGATGATATCTTATATAAAAAGGCGTGATTCAATAAACGAGAATACAGTCAATAAGGACTTACAATAGAAAGCTTTCACGAATAGGGCTGATTCTAAAACCTCACATTCTGGATGAAGTCAGTGCATGTGTCCAAACCATCAAGTGAACAAATTTTGTTGCACCGGGCGGGTGTCTTTAAAATGCCGAGTGCTCAGTGCCGGCATGCCGGCTTTGATTTTCGACTTTCGGCACGAGAGGCGAAAGAGGTCGCCGATTTGCATAGCGTAGTGGCCGCTGCCCCGCATTCGCGAAAAAAAATCGGAGTCATTGAGGCGGCCTGCCCGGATATCCCGAATGCGATTTAATATCCTGTTTTTTTTGTTGGGCAGCCGTGCATCCAGCCAGTTTTCGAAAAGCGGAGCCACGCCGAATGGCAGGCGCAGAAGCGCCATTGCGGCGAAGGATGCCCCCGCTTCCGTGGCCGAGGCGACAATCTTGGGGATTTCTTCATCCGTGAGGCCGGGAATGACCGGGGAAACCATGACGCCGGTTGGAATACCGCCTCGGGACAGGGCGGCGATGGCGGCGAGGCGTTTTTCCGGCGGGGCGGTCCGGGGCTCCATCATTTGCTGAAGCGCCGGTTCCAGTGTCGTGATGGAGAGAAACACGGCGGCGGCTTCAAATCGCGCCAGCTCCGATAGCAGGTCGGCATCCCGGGCCACGCCGCCGTTCTTGGTGACGATGAGCACGGGGTTCCGGAATTCCAAGAGGATGGCGATCAATTGACGCGTAATGCCCAACCTTCGCTCGATGGGCTGATAGGGATCCGTCACCCCACTCATGGCCAAGACCGTCGGCGTCCAACCCGGCTTGGAGAGCGTTTCCCGAAGGCGGCGTGGCGCATCCTTTTTGATCAGGATTTTCGTTTCAAAATCGAGCCCCAGAGAGTAGCCCAAATATTCGTGGGTGGGACGTGCATAACAATAGACGCAGCCGTGCTCGCAGCCGCGATAAGGATTGATGCTTTTTTCAAATGCAATATCGGGGCTGTTGTTGGTCGTGATGATCGATTTACTGGCATCGTCGATATAGTCGGTTGTGGGTAAGGCATCCGACGACATCGGAATAATGGGAACATGGGTGGCCGTTTCGAAACGATTGCCCGGGTTTGTTGCGGCGCCGCGTCCTTTCAAGGTTCTAAGGTCCTCATTCATGTCCGATGTGCTCCCGGGCGGTGGCGCTGGATGGCCGCCTTGAGCGCGGCCATCTTTTCTCTATAAGCCGGATGACGATCTAATATCGAAAAGGGAAAGGGCAGGCGATAACGCCAATTGTCTCCGCCGATGGTCGCCGGCACATTGATGCGATCCGTCTGGCCGAGAATATCTTGAATCGGAAAGACAACCAGCGCCGAATCCGATCCGATCAAGCATTCGAGAATGCGTCGGTGAAGGTCCTGGGTAAAGGGTATCGCGGGGCTGAAATCTTCTGTCTCCCCCAGCATTTCCAAAAAGCCTTGTTTATCTTCAGTCTCGGCGCTTTCCCACCATTCACGTAGGGTTGCGGTGTCGTGGGTGCCCGTCGTCGCCATCGAAAGAAAGGGATAGTCACGTGGATCCTTGTAAACCGCTCCTTCTTTTTCCCAGCGCAAGACCTTCATACCGGCAATGCCGATACGGTTCAAGATCCGGGTCATATAGGAAGGCACGAGACCGAGGTCTTCGGCGATGGGGATGCATTCGTCCATTTCCCCGAGGAGGGCCTGCAAGAGCGTTTCGCCGCGCACGATCTGCGCTGCATCCGTGTCGGGTTCGAAATGGGCTTCTCCTCGTGACGGCATGACCCATACCCTAAAAAAGCCAAGCAGATGATCGAGGCGGAGGAGGTCGAAGGACGCGCGCGCCTCCGATATCCGAGACCGCCACCACCGAAAGCCCTTGGCCTGCATCATCTCCCAGCGGAAAAAGGGAAGTCCCCAGTCTTGTCCCGTTTCGCTGAAGTCGTCCGGCGGGGCGCCGATGGAAATATCGGTGTCGAATAGTTCAGCTTGAGACCAAAGGTCGGCGCTGTCGATGGCCGGCAAAAACGGCAAGTCGCCCATCAATAAGACATGGCGCGATGCGGCATGCGCCCGGACCCGCCGCCACTGTTTCCAAAAGAGCCATTGGAGATAGTAGATAAAAAGCAGCCGGTCGCCGTTTTCTGCCGAGAATCTTTCGAGGGCTTCCGAGTCGCGTGTTCGGAGGGCTTCGGGCCAGTCCAGCCAAGATGTCCATCGATGTTGTTCCTTGATCACGCGGAACAAGGCATAGTCCCGCAACCAGTGGGATTTCGTATCGATAAAGGATTGTAGGTCCAAAGCGGCACGGCTTTGGACCTGCCATTCCTTTTTTTTGAATGACGTGAAGGCGTATTCGAAGAGCCGGTTTTTCAGGGTCCGGATACGCTCGTAACAAACCAAGGGCTGTCCGCGAAGCACGGCCAGTTCCTGCTGTGTTGCGTCCGAATCCAGATCGGCGAAGATCGCACGATTTTGAAAATCTTTCCAATTTAAAATGGAGAGATATACCGGATCGCAGGCGAAACTACTCAGTGCTTGGTAGGGACTCGTCTCTCCCGGCGCGCATTCAAGCATGGGGAGCAGCTGGAGCACACGGAGTTCGTGATCGGCCATCCAATCGATCAAGGGGATGATATCGAGGATTTCTCCGATGCCGAAGTTTTCCTCTGTGCGAATCGAAAACAGCGGGGCCATCAGGCCGGCGACCTTGTGCCTAAGCCATGGTGTGGGGCGTGGAAGGGGCATTGTCTTTGTCCTGCAGGCTTTAACCCAATCGATGATATCAGCATAAAAAAGCGGTCTGAAGGCTGTCAAGCGTTATCGATGACGAAACAACTCGGAGGCGCTTCCGGCGCCTTCGTATCTATTGCAAAGTACAACATCGGTCGATATAATCCAGGCCATGGCTCCAAAAGATTTTGTCTGGACTTCGGAAAAGTTCAACCGGAGAAAATTTCTACAATATACCGGTGCCGGTCTGACGGCCTCGCTCCTGCCCAAAGAGGCCGAGGCGGCATCGTTTTTTTTGAAGCGCTTCCTGTCGCTTCCCCCCAAAAAGGTCCCCTTCATCACCCCGACGGAAGACTTCTACATTGTCCAATATTCGGGGCCGCAGAAAGTGGACGTGAAGACCTGGTCGCTCAAGATCACCGGCAAGGTCCGAAAACCGCTGACCCTGCGCTACGAGGATTTCCTCGAACGGCCGCCCGTCGAAAAAATGGTGACGCTCGAATGCATCGACAACCTGGTTGCCGGAGAGCTCATCAGCAATGCCGTTTGGAAAGGGGTCTCCCTCAAAAGCCTGATCGAAGAAGCGGAGCCCCTCTCTTCGGTGGTGGATGTCGCCATGTTTGGGGCCGACGACTATTCCGACAGCATTCCCTTGAACCGGGCAATGGAGTACGATGTCTTCCTGGCCTATGAAATGAATGGCGCACCGCTCAACAAAGACCACGGCTTTCCCTTGCGCGCCGTCGTACCGGGTATCTTCGGGATTAAAAACGTGAAGTGGCTGACGAATATCGAACTGGTCGACTACGACTACAAAGGCTATTGGCAAAAAAAGAGTTGGACCGACACCGGCACCATCAAGGTCACCTCGCGGATTGACGATCCCGGCGCCTACAATACCCTCACAAACGGCTATACGATTCGCGGGCTGGCGTTTTCGGGTTACAACGGCATCGGCATGGTGGAGCTTTCCTTCGACGGCACGGACACCTGGCATCGGGCGAAACTGGATCCGACGCCCTCTCCTTATTCCTGGGTATTTTGGAATTACACCTTAAAAAATCAGCAAGCGGGACAATACCGTATCTTCGTCCGCGCAACCGATAAGATCGGACGAACACAAACCGCCTTCGTCGCCCGCGCCTTTCCGGACGGCACCTCCGGCCTACATTCCGTCATCGCCTTTGTCGATTGAAAAACTTACTTTATAAGAAAGCCCCTTCCGAATCGAAATGAATCGATATATATACGAAAATCATCGAAAAGATAGAGAATACGAGCGCCTCCGCCTGATCGAACAAGCACTCGATCCGGAGACGATCACCCGTTTCGAGAAAGTAGGCATCGGCAAGCAATGGCACTGTCTTGAACTGGGTCCGGGGGCCGGATCGATCATGCGTTGGTTGGGCCAAGCCCTAGGGAAAGAGGGCAGGGTCGTCGGTATCGATAAAGAGTGGAAGCAAGCCTGTCGATGCCCATGCTAAACAAATCCTTATTACCCGATAACCACTGCTTCGGTTGCGGTCACGAAAATGCAAACGGTCTTAAGATCGAGGTTTCACGCGATCCGGAAAACGAAAATCGCGTGATCGTCACATTCCAACCGGAAAACCACATGATCGGTTTCCCCGGCATGACCCACGGCGGAGTCATCTACACCGCCCTCGATTGCCTCGCCTCCTGGAGCCCACCATCCTCAGGAGCGAATTGAAGGCGGCCTGGGTTCTCCGTTCGGCGGAAATGACCTACCTAAAGCCGGCCCACATGGGCAAACCCTTATTCATTGCCGCGGTTATTGCACATGAAACAAAGGCATGGAGGCCGATTATCGTAGAGACAGAAGCGCGCGATCAAGCCAACATGCTTCTGGCGAAAGGGCATTTCAAGGTGGTGCCCCTGAGCCCGGAGCGCTTGATGGAAATCGCCGGTCTCAAGCAACTGCCGGAAAGCTGGAAACAAATGCTCTGTCATCATGCGGACTAAATATCTCCCCATAAAACAGATCATTACAATGTCGGCGGATTCAATGCCACCGAGATTGACAAAATCGGGAAACTTTATTAATGTTCATAAAAATAAATTGAGGCTGTGGAGATGCAAAATCGCATGGGTGAAGTACTGAAGATCAACGCCAAGTTGGCCGAACCGTTCAAGATCCGAATTTGGGAAGACCGCACGAAGGGAGGATGCCGATGGGTGCCCACCTTCGATACGCAAGCCTTCCGATTGCTGAGTGACGAATACGAGCGGACGCAGAACATCCGCGTGTCGGACATCGGCATGCGCACTTTCGAGTTTATCCCGATGACCTCCGGAAAAACGGTGATTTCATTCGAATCCAGATACGGATGGAAATTCTCCGCCGAAAACAACATGACTTATGAGGTCACGGTCACCGAGTAAGGCCTCTATTTTAACCGAACAAATCACACGGTCCCATCGTCTAGCCTGGCCTAGGACGGCGCCCTCTCAAGGCACAAACACGGGTTCGAATCCCGTTGGGACCACTCATTCTCAAGAAAGGATGCAAGGACAAAATGATTCGTTGGCATGAGGGATCAGGAAGTTAAAATGGTCTGTACGAATCACACAAATGATCAGGTACGCTTTCCTATTTTGCTGATGTGATAGGTGCGCCCACTTGAAAACGTCCTGCGGGATCCTTCCCCTTCTTGATCGTATTCGCCATCTCTAGCGCCAGGAGGGACTTGCTGTAGTAGTTGCCTTGGGCCGCATCACAACCATGATCCCTCAAAAATACCAGTTCCTTATGCGTTTCGATCCCTTCGGCAATGACTTTGAGCTTCATACTGTGCGCCATGGTGATGATTGCTTCAATCAGATCTATATTATTCGGATCGATTGCCACATTATGGATAAATGACTTATCAATCTTGAGGAAATCAATCGGGAAACGGGATAGATAGCTCAACGACGAATAGCCGGTTCCAAAGTCGTCAATCGAGAGTTGAATGCCCATCTTTTTTATCGCTCCGAACTTACCGACCGCTCCTTTCCCTCCATCCATCATCAGACTTTCAGTAATTTCAAGGGTCAAGAGCGCCGGTGACAAGCCGCTTTCCTCGAGACATTTGGCAAGAATCTGAGGGAAGGTTTCATCGTTGAACTGCCGTGTCGACATATTCACCGACATATAAAAATGAAGCGCGTATCGGTCATGCCATTCTTTAAGCTTTTTGCAGGCGGTCAACAACACCCATTCACCAATCTGAACAATCAACTCCGATTCCTCGGCAAGCGGAATAAATTTTTCAGGAAGAAGGACGCCGCGATGCGGATGATGCCAACGTAAGAGCGCCTCCGTCCCGATCATTCGTCCGGTTTGAAGATCGATGATCGGTTGATAACATAGAACCAATTCATCGCGCTCCAAGGCTCCCCTTAAATCCCATTCAAGGGTCGCCCGCTCACTGGCAACCGCAGTCATCGACCGATTAAAGAACCGATACCTATTTCGCCCATTCGTCTTTGCCTGATACATCGCCATATCCGCATTCTTAAACAAGGTCGCGATATCCTCGGCGTCGGCCGGAAACATGGTGATTCCGATGCTGGCGCTGACAAAGGCATCACGGCCTTCCAAGCAAAAGGACTCGGAAAAAGCCTGAATAATCTTATCAGCAAAATTTCCTGCATCCTCTTTAAAGGTCAGGTCCGGCAAGACAATCAAAAATTCATCACCGCCTGACCGAGCAACGGTATCGGTCTCCCGCGCGAGCTCTTGAAGACGGGCGCCCGCCTCCTGAAGCAAATGGTCTCCCAGGGAATGTCCGAGAGTATCGTTGACATGTTTAAATCGATCGAGATCGATAAACAATAACGCCATCGGTTTATGATTTCGACGCGACTGTTTCATCGCCTGTGACACGCGTTCAGAGAAAAGCAAGCGATTCGCCAGACCGGTGAGGAGGTCGTAGTGTGCCCGATAGTATATATTTTCTTCGTCGAGTTTCTGTTTGGTGATGTCACTAAACATTCCGGTATAGCGAATGACTTTGCCGTCCTTGTCCTTAATCGCGGTAATCGTAAGCCATTCCGGAAAAACCTCCCCATTCTTGCGACGTTCCCAGATTTCTCCGCTCCACCGACCCGTTCTATTAATGGAGCCCCACATCTCTTGGTAAAAGGAGTCGTCATGTCTCCCCGACTGGAGAATCCTCGGGTTCTTTCCGATCACCTCCTCGGCCGAATAACCGGTAATCTCCGTGAATGCAGGGTTGACCGCGATAATATTTCTCTCGGCATCGGTCACGGTGATCCCTTCCGTGGCCGTCTCAAAAACGGTGGCCGCCAGGCTCCGGCTCTCTTCCGCCCGCTTACGTTCTGTAATATCGTGAAAGATAAACAGAAGGTAATCTCTCCCTTGGATCGTCAAAGTCCTCCTGGTTTCCAGGATATCGAGTATCCGGCCATCCTTTGTCCGATATTTCGTTTCACAAACATCACCCGCTTCCTCCAAAATCTTTTGCGCCAGTTGTTTGGAATCACCCTCAGATACAACAACCTGGAAGTCGGAGATCCTGAGCAATCGGAATTCTTCGCGCGTATAACCGAGAGTCTCGTTGGCCTTTTCGTTAAATTCAGCCAAAGTGCCGGTCGACACATCGGCCAAAATGATAGAATCGGTGCCCTGTTCAAAAATAACGCGGAAGCGATTTTCGTCTTCCTGTCGTGCCTTTTTGACTCCCTTCAGCCTTGCGAGTGTCCTCTGGGCATATCCACCAAATAAGATCAGGACGATGGCGATAAAGATGCGCATCCATGTTTCTTTTGGACCAGGCGAAAGAAGTCCTCCAAGGAAATCAGCCTCCTGAAACATGAAAGCGTCAATCTCGGATTTCACAATCCAATGAGCCTCCGCGAGGCCGATACCGAAGGCCAACAACCTATTCTCTATCGGGCGCTTCCGATGTTTCATCGTGTTACCGGTCCAATTGTAGTACAATGGTTTTATTATAGGCAGGCCCTCGAGGACGAATCAAGTTAACAGTGGTAAACGTCGAAGGACCTCTTTATAATGAAAACAGAACCATTTGAAAACTTGAGAACATGAAATTGTCTGAAGAGAAAACGCCTTTCAATCTCATTCATTGGTTCTCAATCCTAAGCTTCCTGTGTATTGCCTTAATTTCAGCCGGTTCGGCATTGCTCCTCTCTCGTTTCCTAACAAATAACATCCTTCAGCGCGATGCGGAGGTCACAAAGGCATTCGTTCAGAGTACTGCGCGGCAAGAAAATATCGTTACCTATTTTGAAGAGAGAAACATCGACAAAACAAATGAAGTCTTCAATGATTTTTTCAGTCGAATCGCCACCATGCCGGAAGTGGTCAGGGTATACGTCTATGACGTGGACGGAAACGTCATCTGGTCTGATGATCCGAGACTAATCGACCACAATTTCATGCCCAATCCCGAACTCATCCAGGCGCTTTCCGGAAAACTGACCGTGTCAAGCGGCATCTCCGGAAAACCCACCAAAGCGGAACATGTCTTTGAACAAGAAGCCACTTTCTTCGCGGAAGTATATATCCCGATCTGGAACGAAGACGAAAGTGAAGTCATTGGGGTCTTTGAGGTGTACAAAGTCCCTCTGATGTTGTTCAACACGATCAAAAGGGGAAATCGTCTTGTCTGGGCCAGCGCCGCCATTGGAGGGTTCTTCTTGTATGCCTCGCTATTTTGGATCGTAAGACGCGCGGCCTATGTCATGCGGGATCAACAAGCGCAACTGGTCGAATCGGAGAAATTGAGCGTGGTCGGTGAGTTGACATCAGCGGTGATCCATGGCATTCGGAACCCCCTTGCCTCTATGCGTTCCTCTGCGGAAGTTGCCCTGGAAACCGACTCTCCATCCTGGCTGCACCAAGCCGCACAGGAAATGACCTTGGAGGGAGACCGTTTAGCCGCATCGATTCGGGAGCTTCAATTCTATTCCGGAACCTCAGGAGGAACCTACACATCAATTCCATTCAACGAACTATTGCGATCAACCCTGAGATCGTTGGAGAAAAAACTAAAACAGAATGAAATTAACATAACCCTCGATTTAAAAGAACCGACGCCGAAAATCGATGCAGATGAAGCCCAGCTACGCCAGGTATTTACAAGTCTGGTCGAGAATGCACTCGAAGCGATGTCAAAAGGAGGAAAGCTGACGATATCAAGTCTTGTCACGGAGGAAAATCGCTTGGAGATCCAAATAATCGATACAGGAATCGGTATTCCAGAAGATGAAATAAAGAATGTTTTCAAACCGTTTTTTACATCGAAACGGAAAGGGGTGGGCGTGGGGCTTTCCCTGGCAAAACGGATTTTAGAACACCACAACGGCAAGATCCGGTTGACAAGCCACTTGGGTTCCGGGACAACGATCCGGATCGAATTGCCGCTCTCCAAAACAGACGTCTCCGAAACACTCGCAACCCATTAATATAGGAATCGACTTATTCAGAGGTTCCTTAACTTCCATCGTATTAACCCAAGACCAGCAAGACCAGAACCTAGAAGCAAAAGGCTGGAAGGTTCAGGAACGGGCATCGCAACACCTCCCTCCCACACGAGATTGTCTATTTGAAAGGTCCCCGTAGAATTACCGGGCCCGCTGGATTGATTTGCTATACGAATCCCGTTTGAAGACGGTGAAGCGATTGGCCAGGCCAAAATGGTTAGCAAGCTATTGTCCAAGCTTCCGTCGAAAAACGCATTCGCCGTTTTCGTTGAAAAATCGTAGAAAACATCCACACGATGCCGACCCGTTGCGTTCACATCTAAACGCAAAATACTCGGAACGTCTAAAAATTGGGTCACGTTCGCACCGGCTAGCGCAAAGTAGTCAAACCCTACGTGATGTGTTATGGAATCAGCTGCGTTAAGGCTCCATCTCATCTGATCATTAAGATCAAATTGTAGCGCCACCCCATCTAAATTGCTTGGGGACACGATAGAGGGACTACCAAAAGGCGCACCAAATGGAGTACCTCCACCAAAAGTGGAGTCTTCGAAATTTAAATTGTAATATGTAATGGGTGTTGCATTGACATTATAAACAAACAGTGAGAACAACAAGAACAGGATTGTGAATAATCTTTTTTTCATTTCATATCTCCCTTCTTTATGCTCTATCCAATTATGATAGCCATTTATTTACATCTATTCTAAATAGGTCTAATGAGCAAGAATTGTACCTTTTTTGTAACCTATTGATAGTTAAGTGGTTATTTTTTTCTCCTTGAACGATGGGTTTCAAAGTGCAAAAATTTCCGACATTTACTCGGGACAGCCCATCCCATATATTAACGCAACTGCTCCTACAATCATTAATAATTTCACTAAGTTATATAAAATTATGACCTACTTAAAGATCATATTCTTAGATGTTTTTTAGTTGTAAAGTTTTCCTACAGTAAGTTAGTTGGAATTTACGAATAAAGGTAAAAAGAATATTTATAAATCCATATGCGGATTAACACATAGGACTCATTTAAGATTCTTTAAATCGATGGTTGTAGCGGCCCTGGTTTAACATTGAAGTTCTCGGGCCTTGTAAGGGAGTCTTAGCGAACCAACAGTTCCGCGATTTGAACGGCATTGAGGGCCGCCCCTTTTCGCAGGTTATCGGCGACGACCCAAAGGTGCAGGCCGCTTTCGGTCGAGCGGTCTTCACGGACCCGTCCGACATAGACATCGTCGCGTCCCACCGTATCGAGGGGGGTGGGGTAGAGCTTGCGTGCGGGATCGTCGAAAACGCATATTCCGGGAGCTTCCGAGAGCAGGCCCCGCGCCTCGTTCGGCGAGATTTTTTTTTCGCATTCGAGGGTCACCGATTCGCCGTGCGATCGAAAGACCGGCACGCGGATGGTCGTTGCCGTAATCTTTAAAGACGGCTCACCCAAAATCTTTTTCGTCTCTTCGACGATCTTCTGCTCTTCCTCCGTATCGCCGGTCGATGGATCGCAATCCCAATCGACAATGCAATTGAAGGCAATCTGCTGATGATAGACCCGGTGGCGGGGTTCCTTAAAAGAAAGAATGGCCTTGGTTTGATCCATCAACTCGTCGATCGCCTCTTTACCCGTCCCGGAAACGGACTGAAAGGTCGTGACGATCACGCGCCGAAGCCTCGCGGCATCGTGAAGCGGCTTGAGCGCCACCACCAGTTGGGCCGTGGAGCAATTGGGATTCGCGATGATGCCGCGATGATCCGAGGCGAGATGTCCGTTGACCTCCGGTACGATCAAGGGAACGTCGGAGACCATTCGATACGCGCTCGAATTGTCGATGACGACTGCACCGGCTTTCACGGCCACCGGCGTATAGTCCTTGCTCAAGGCACTGCTGGTCGCTCCCAAGACGATATCGATATGGGAAAAATCGGCATCCTCGAGCGCCTCGACCACAAGGTTTTGATCCTTAAACGGACAGCGAGACCCGGCGGAACGCCGCGATGCAAAAAGCTGGAGGGTATCGATCGGAAATTTCCGCGCCTCCAAGATTTCGATCATTTCCTGGCCGACGGCCCCTGTGGCGCCGGCCACGGCCACCCGATAGTTCTCTTTCCGTTTCACAACGATGTCGCCCAATACAATAATCGTCTCATGCTTCCTGCCGGTTGAAATTTTTGTTTCCCTCTTAAAAAAAAGGGGGGACTTAAGGGGGATTTCATCAAGAAAAATAGGTTCATCGTTCAGCAGAAATCCCCCTCAATGCTCCTTGCGGAAAGGGGGATCTAAAAAAACAAGGCTACAGTATGTTGATTTGTTCGATCACACGCCGCCCCATCTCTTCGGTGCCGATCGTTTGGGTTCCTTCGGAAGCGATATCGGGCGTGCGAAAACCGGCTTCCAAAACCTTCATGACCGCCGCTTCGATCAGCGCCGCTTCCTTCTCCAACCCAAAAGAATATTTTAACATCATGCCGGCGGAGAGAATGGTCGCAAGCGGATTGGCCCGGTCTTTTCCGGCGATATCCGGGGCGCTCCCGTGTATCGGTTCGTACATGCCCTTCAAACAGCCCGGCCGGTCCGCTACCGGGGTTTCGCCCAAGCTGGCCGATGGAAGCATGCCGATCGATCCCGTCAGCATCGCCGCTTCATCGGATAAGATGTCCCCGAACATGTTCGTTGTGACAATGACATCGAACTGCTTCGGATTGCGCACCAGCTGCATGGCGCAATTATCGACATACATATGGGACAGTGTGATATCCGGATAGTCCTTGTGGACATCGCCGACCACATTTCGCCACAATTCGGTCGCCTCAAGGACATTGGCCTTGTCGATCGATGTCAATCGTTTCCGACGTTTCCGTGCGATCTCGAAGGCGATGCGGGCGATCCGCTCGATCTCCCTCGTAGTGTACACCAAGGTATTGATGCCGCGTTCGCCGCCCTCAAATCGCGTAACCCCCCGTGGCCGTCCGAAGTAAATTCCGCCGGTCAGTTCTCGCACGACCATCAGGTCGATGCCTTCGATCACCTCCCGTTTCAAGGTCGAGCCCTCGACCATCATCGGGAAGAGGATGGCGGGACGAAGATTGGCGAAGAGACCGAGCTTCTCCCGAAGCCCCAGCAGGGCGCGCTCTGGTCGGATGGCGTAGTCGAGCCCTTCCCATTTCGGCCCGCCGACCGCGCCGAGCAAGACGGCGTCGGAGGCCAGGGCCAGATGGAGGGTCTTCTCCGGAAGCGGACTTCCGACTTGGTCGATGGCCGCGCCGCCGAGCACTCCCTCTTCAAACTCGAAGGGCTGTCCGAACTTCCTGCCGATGGTCTCCAGAACGGAGACGGCCTGAGGGGTAATTTCCAGACCGATCCCGTCGCCGGGAAACACTGCAATGCGCATCGATTTCGTCATCATAAATCCATTATAAAAAATGTTCGTTTAAGTCAATGGGAAAAACATAAGGGATGATTTTAGAAAACGCCGGAATAAACGGTTTCACAGTGAAATACCCGGAACACCGGCCGACGTTTCTAAATTTGTCTCACCTTCTTCTCTAAGGCTTCCTTTCTTGCCGTGGAGGTATGGAGCTTGTTGAGCGCATTTAAATAGGCATGGACCGAGGCGATGATGATATCCGTATCCGCGCCGTGGCCCACAACGCGACGGCCCGCTTCCTGCAAAGTGACCGTCACTTCACCCATCGCATCCGTACCGCCGGTAATCCCTTTCACGACATAGGCTTGTAGATGGCTTTGGGTCTCCGTCATCGATTTAATGGTCTTATAAGCGGCATCCACAACGCCGTCTCCGTATCCGATTTTTTTGACGATACTACCGTCTATGTCGAGTTCGACAGTCGCAGTGGGCTGATGACCGCTGCCGCTCTCGGTGTGGATGGAAATCAGCTTGTAACGTTCGATAGGACGGGCCATCTCCTCCGAAATAATTGCCTCGATATCTTCATCGAAGATTTCTTTCTTCTGGTCGGCCAATCGCTTCAGGCGCTCGAAGGCCTCGTTTAGATCTTTTTCATTCGGCCGATATCCCAATTCCTCTAGGCGGCTTTTGAAGGCATGTCGGCCCGAATGCTTTCCAAGCACGATGCTTGTTTTTCCTGCGCCAACCGATTCGGGCCGCATAATCTCATAGGTTTGCTTTTCTTTCAGGAGACCATCCTGATGAATGCCCGATTCATGGGCAAAGGCATTCAAACCGACAATCGCTTTGTTTGGCTGGACCTGCATCCCTGTGATTTTACTGACCAAGCGACTCGTTTTTGTAATCTCTTCCGTCCGTATAGCCGTATCGGCATCGAAAAGATTTTTACGGGTGCGCAATGTCATCACAACTTCCTCAAGCGCGGCGTTCCCTGCCCGCTCTCCGATGCCGTTAATGGTGCACTCGACTTGACCCGCCCCGGCATAAACGGCACTCAATGAATTCGCAACCGCAAGCCCAAGATCGTTGTGACAATGGACCGAGATAACGGCTTGATCGATATTGGAAACCTGCGCTCGAATCTTTTCGATAAGGCGCCCGAACTCCTGTGGAGTCGTATATCCAACCGTATCGGGGATGTTGACTGTTTGCGCACCAGCGGCAATGGTCGCCTCTAAGACTTCGCAAAGATAGTTCTCATCCGACCGGGTTGCATCCATTGGGGAAAACTCAACGTCATCTACATATCCCCTCGCGCGCTCCACCATTTCGACCGCACGTTTGAGTGCTTCATCCCGGGTCAAATGAAATTGGTATTTCAGATGGATATCCGATGTCGAAATAAAGGTATGAATCCGAACCTTTTGGCCGCCCTTCAAGGCTTCCGATGCGCTATCGATATCGGCCGCTTTTGCCCGTGCAAGGCTACAGATGGTCGGACCTTCGACCTCGTTGGCAATCGTTTGTACTGCTTCAAATTCGCCGTCTGAGCTAATGGCAAATCCGGCCTCGACAATATCGACACCGAGACGGGCCAATTGTTTCGCGATAGAAAGCTTTTCGGCGATATTCATTGTCGCGCCCGGGGACTGCTCCCCATCGCGAAGCGTCGTATCGAAAATGCGAATCTGTCGAGTCATCGGCTTATTTATATTTATAGGGAAAGACCGGTCACAGGCACGCTGTTGCTGTGACGGAAGACTAATGTTTGAGGACGATCTCCTTGTCCTCAATATCCTCTATCTCTTCTTCTAAGTAGGAATAACCCGGTTTCTTAGCGGGATCGACCTGCAGGCTCCTATAAAGCGCGACCAGGGGTTTTTCCATCATGCCGGAGAGCACGTAGATGGCGCAAAGCAAGAAGAGCATGATCTGAGGCGCCGTGATGAGCACCAAGAAGACCAGCAGGATACCCACCAGTACGCCAAAGGGTTTCCGGTCTCTCAGGTTCAGGTTCTTGAAACTCCGATAGCGTATATGGCTGACCATCAGGAAAGCCAAGAGGTAGATGAGCGGCAAAACGACAAAAGGCCGGACCGCCTCGCCCAGTGTGACGACATTGCTGTCGAATATCACCATTGTCGCGACCATCCCCGCCGCGGCGGGAGTGGGAAGCCCGATAAAATCCTTGCTCTCGGGGCCGGAGATCTGAAGATTGAATCGCGCCAGTCGAAGCGCGCCGCAGACCACAAACAGGAAGAGGGCGACCCATCCCAGCCGGCCGTATGAGCGAAGCGCCCAGGAGTAGGCCAGCAAGCCCGGCGCCACGCCAAAAGATACAAGGTCGGATAAGGAATCGTATTCAACCCCGAATTTGCTGGTCGTTTTCGTGAGACGCGCCAATTTGCCATCCAACAAATCGAAGATCATGGCCACCATAATGGCAATCGACGCCGTGATATATTCGGCATCCAAGATCGATATAATCGCAAAAACACCGCAAAAGAGATTGCCGCTGGTAAAAAGATTCGGGATGATATAAATCCCTCTGCGGCTCAGTTCTCTGATCCTCGGTCTTCTTTTTCGTTTCATCTTAAAAACCCCAAGACCGTCTCCCCGGCTTTCACCTTATCACCCTTGGTGATCCGAATATCGGCTTCGGGCGGCAAAAAGAGATCGACACGGGATCCAAAACGGATCAGGCCGAAGCGTTCTCCCCGTTCTAAATCGCCCCCCTTTTTCACCCAACACACGATCCTTCGGGCGATCAAACCGGCGATTTGAATGCAGACAATCTTCTTTCCCGTGGAGGTTTCCATCAGCACGGCGTTTTGCTCATTTTCCAAGGATGCTTTCGGAACATTGGCGGCGAAAAACCGGCCGGGATTATAGAAAACATCGACAACCTTTCCCGCGATCGGAACACGGTTGACGTGCACGTTGAAAACGTTCAAAAAGATACTCACCTTGACTGCAGGCTTATTCAAGAAACGGCCTTCTTCCACACGGGTGACATCGACGACCTTGCCATCCGCGGGAGAAACCAAAAGGCCCGCTTCTTTAGGAACGGTTCGCTTCGGGTCCCTAAAAAACCACGCGCAAAACAGGGTGAGCAGCGCCGGAAAAATCGCTCCGCGCTCCCCCATTGCAACATAGCAGAATAGGGTGATGATCATGCCGATCCCGATAAAAACATAGCCTTCTTTAGCGATCGCCGGTTGTTTTTCTTGTAACATCATTGATTTCCTCGATCTGTTCCATCTTGAGAGTAAAAAATACACTATCCCCTTCACTCGCCTCACGACAAAGACGAAGCAAAAGATCTCTTCCTTGAACTTGGACCGATTCTACCACGTTTGGATAGGGAAAATACAGCTGTCTCGGACTGTGGAAGGCGTCAGTTCTTTTGTCGATCCACCAGGCGATCTTTCTTGAGCCAAGGCATCATGCCGCGGAGTCTTTCCCCAACGGCCTCAATCGGATGCGACTCGCCTTTCTTTGTCAAGGCGTTAAAGACCGGCCGCTTCGCCTTATTTTCCAAAATCCACTCCTGGGCGAATCGACCGCTTTGGATCTCATCCAGAATCTTTTTCATTTCCTGCTTGCACTGGTCGGTGATGATCCGGGGGCCTCTCGTGAGATCTCCATACTGGGCGGTGTTCGAAATCGAGTAGCGCATGTTCGAGATGCCTCCCTCGTAAATGAGATCGACAATCAGTTTGACCTCGTGTAGACATTCGAAATAGGCCATCTCGGGTGAATAGCCGGCCTCAATCAAGGTTTCGTATCCTGCCGTGATAAGCGCCGTCAAACCACCGCAAAGGACCGACTGCTCCCCGAATAAATCCGTTTCGGTTTCCTCCCGAAAATTGGTCTCCAGCACACCCGCACGGGTGCCGCCGATCGCCTTCGCATAGGAAAGGGCAAGCCGCTTGGTTTGTTTCGATGGGTCTTGATGGATGGCGATTAACATCGGCACACCGCTCCCCTTCAGAAATTCAGAGCGAACCAGATGTCCGGGGCCTTTCGGTGCCACCATGAAGACATTGATCTCCTTGGGTGGGATAATCTGATCAAAATGGATGTTAAACCCATGTGCGAAGGCGATCGAAGCCCCTTTCTTCAAGCAAGGCCCTATTTGTGCGTCGTATAGATCCGCGGAAACCTCGTCGGGCGTCAGAATCATCACCACATCAGCCTGTTTCACGGCATCCGCAACCGGCATCACCTTAAGACCCGCCTGTTCCGCCTTTTCCCAGGACCGTCCTTCGCGAAGCCCGACGGCAACCTCCACCCCACTCTCCTGAAGGTTAAGGGCATGTGCATGGCCTTGACTCCCAAAACCGATGATTGCAACTTTAGAGGCGGCAATCCACTTGGAATCCGCATCCTCGTCATAATAAATCTTCATGGTTTACTCCTCGTTGAGTCCTAAAATTAAGACCGACAATGGCCTCAAATGATGTATTGATGCGCGAGTTGTTTTCCCGAACCAAGCACCACCCAAACATTTATAGATAGAAGATCGCGATTCCGTCACTTGGCGACGGCACGCCGGTCCACGGTTTCGCGGGAGGCCGTGACTTTGACCTCCTCACGCGGAATGGCAATGCGTCCGGTACGAATAAGGCTTTTGATCCCCAGCGATTGAAGCAAATGAATGATCGCTTCAACTTTTTTAACATCTCCTGTGATCTCTATCGTATAGGTATTGGGGGTCGAATCGATGATTCGCGCTCGAAAGATATCGGCAATCCGCAGGGCTTCCGCACGGTCTTCATGTTTGGTATTAATCTTAATCAAAGCGGTTTCGCGTTCGACATACTCTTTTTCCGTGAGATCGACCACCTTGATCACATCGACCAGTTTGTTGAGCTGCTTCGTAATTTGTTCAATGATCCGATCATCTCCTTCGGTGACGATCGTCATCACCGAAACGAGCGGATCGAGCGTCGGACCAACCGAAAGGCTTTCGATATTGAAGCCTCTTCCGGAAAATAGACCGGAGATCCGTGAAAGAACACCGAATTTATTCTCAACGAGAACGGAGATGATATGCTGCATAAAGTTCCAATAAACCCGAGCGGGCCGAGACGGCAAAATGGATGTTAGAGTCGAATACTTTTGGGAATGCCAATTTAAGCCGTTAGGACGCCGTTCGCCTTTTTCGCCCCTGCCTTTTTTGCCTGTGCCATCGAATCGGAATCGGAGAAAACCATTTCATGAATGGCCGCGCCTGCAGGGACCATGGGATAGCAGTTTTCCGCCTCGTCGACATGAATGTCGACCAAGACCGGCTGTTTAACCCGAACCGCCTCTTCCAGCACCGGCCTCACATCCCCCACTTTACCCGCCCGAAGACCGACGGCCCCGAAGGCTTCCGCGAGTTTTACAAAGTCGGGCGGTCCCCCCAAGTAACTTTGGGAATACCGGCCCTTATAAAAAAGCTGCTGCCATTGGCGAACCATCCCAAGGTACTTATTGTTGATGACGACGATTTTGACCGGCAGCTCGTATTGCACGGCCGTCGCCAGTTCTTGGATGTTCATCACGATACTGCCGTCACCGGCGATACAGACCACAAGCTGGTCCGGAAAGGCCATCTGCGCCCCGATCGCCGCAGGAAAACCATAGCCCATCGTGCCGAGCCCCCCCGAGGTCAGAAAGGTCCGCGGCCGATCGAATTTGTAAAATTGGGCCGTCCACATTTGATGTTGGCCGACATCGGTTGAAATGATGGCATTCCCTTGTGTCAAGTCATAGATCTGCTCGATGACATATTGGGGCTTTATAATTTTATCTGCCTGTTGATAGTCGAGCGGATGTTCTTGCTTCCAATCGTCGATCTGCTTCATCCAGGGCTGCCGCTTTTTGGAAATACCATTGCCGGAAGCTTTGATCAGTTGTATCAGATCTTTGAGAACCAGTTTCGCATCGCCCACAATAGGAACATCCGCGGTGATCACCTTGTGGATCGAGGTGGGATCGATATCGATCTGGATGATTTTCGCCGAAGGTGCGAAATCGGCGGCCCGCCCCGTGACGCGATCGTCAAAGCGCGACCCGATCGCAACGATTAAATCGGAATAGTGTATCGCCATGTTGGCCCAATAGGTGCCGTGCATCCCCAACATGCCTAAGAAAAGCGGGTGCGTCCCCGGAAAACCGCCCAGACCCATGAGCGTGTTCGTGACAGGGATCTGCGCCGCCTCCGCCAGTGCACGCACTTCTTCGCAGGCGTCCGAAGCCAGGACGCCGCCTCCCGCATAGATCACGGGTTTTTTGGCCTGCGTCATTTCTTGAACCGCCTGCTTAATCTGCCACTTATTCCCTTTGCGGCTGGGCGAATAACTCCTTAAATAAACGGTCTCCGGATAATTAAATTCCGTCTTGGCCAAAACCACGTCCTTGGGAAGATCGACCAGCACCGGACCGGGCCGCCCCGAGACCGCAATATAAAAGGCCTCTTTCAAGGCCTGCGCCAGATCACCCACATCTTTTACCAGGATATTGTATTTCGTACAGGGGCGGGTAATACCGACAACATCGGCCTCTTGAAAGGCATCGTTGCCCATCGCATAGGTCGGCACTTGACCGGTCAAGATCACGACGGGCGTCGAATCCATCGAAGCATCGGCGATGGCCGTCACCGTGTTGGTCGCACCCGGTCCGGAAGTGACGAGGACCACGCCCGGTTTTCCGGTGGCGCGGGCATAACCTTCCGCCATGTGCGTTCCACCCTGTTCGTGACGGCAAAGCACAATCTTCATCTCTTTTTCGTCATACAACACATCGAAGACAGGAAGATTCACTCCGCCCGGGTAGGCGAAAATGACCTCGACGCCTTCTTTCTTAAGACACTTCACGAGAATCTGCGAACCGGTCAGCTTCATTGCGTCCTCTTTGTTTTAAGGATAGGGCTAAAGAGTGTCACCCCTTTTAGGGTACGCCGTCCCCATTCGTAAGTAAACGAAATGATTACTTTTAACATAGCATATAAATAGAGTCAACTTTAAGAAGGGCGCTCTAATGATTCTTAAACGCCGCCATTCACCACGGACATCACGGTCACAATTTGAGCAGCCCGCTTTTCAAATATCCTGCCCCCCGTGTCACAAAACATGGCAGGTGGGTCTCGAAGGATTAAGCGGCAAAACGTTTCGCGACCGAATACAACTTCTCTACCTCATTCAACGTCAAATGGCGGTAACACCCCAAGCTGAGGTCTCCTACCTTTAAAAAGGCATAAGCCACCCGCTTTAACTTAACAACCGGGTGCCCCAGCTGTGCCAGCATCAAACGGATTTCTCTTTTTTTTCCTTCGTGGAGGATCAGCTCCAACCACTCGTTCCGATCGGTCTGCCGGAGGCGGCGTGCACGGCAGGGCGCCGTCTTCCCCGTCGGGAGGGCAATCCCGCCTCGGATCACTCGCCTCAGGGCCTTCTCGGTAAAATGACCCTTGACTTTAGCCCAATAGGTTTTCTCGACCCGATTTTTTGGATGCATCAAGGCGTTGGCAAGGTCTCCATCGTTGGTCAACAGCAGGAGACCCTCCGTATCGAAATCCAAACGGCCGACGGGACAGACACGCGTCTTCACATCGGATACAAGGTCAATCACGGTCGGTCTTCCCTCGGGATCGTGCAGCGAAGTGATACATCCCTTCGGTTTATTGAGGAGCACGTAAACCTTGTGGCAATCCTCGGGAATTCGCCTGCCGTCCACCTTGATATGGTCACCGGAAGCGTCCGCCTTCGCACCCAGGGTCGATACGACCACGCCATTGACATGAACCCGCCCTTCCATAATGAGTGCTTCCGCACGGCGCCGGGAGGCGATACCGGCCTTTGAAAGGATCTTTTGCAAGCGCTCCACGGTCAAGACCGCACGGTCAACACGGGACAGGAGGCAAGACGGACCAGCTTTTCGGCCACGCTGCCGATTAAAAGATGTTCCATGCCGCTTCGTCCGTGGGTACCCACCACAATGAGATCGACGCCCTCGTCCTCGGCTTTTTTCGTCATTTCTCGATAGGGGCTGCCGTCGGCCAACACACTTTTAACCGAAACGCCGGTCTCAACAAGCCGTTTCCGCTGGTTCTCCAACAAGGCGCTCGCGGTGGCGGACAAGGCTTTTTCATGCCCCACCACCGTCATGCTGTCCGTTAGGCTGTAAGCAAAAGATTCGATGACATGGACCAATACGATTTTTGAACCAAATTGCCTGGCAATTTCCACGGCATATTCGATGGCCTTGTCCGAATGAGGAGAAAAATCCGTCCCGACCAGAATCTTCCTGATGGCGATTTTTGAATCGCCTCCCATCTCGACCACGTTCACACCTCCTTATAATTTAAAGTTACTTTACTGTAATACCAGCACCTGAATCAACGGTTCCAAAAATCCAATTTGGGTTTTTGGAACCGTTCTCCTGCATTGCGAGGCATCCTGCAACATGCTATGCTGACGATTGTGAAGCAGGCCTACTTTCAGTTCGTCGTCAAACATGCCTATGGGGTCATGGTTTCCGTCACGCTCGTGACCCTTTTTTGCCTCATGCAACTCGGCGCCATAAAAACGGAAATAGACCCGAAACAGATCCTGCCGCAAGCCCACCCCTATATCGAAACCAACACGAAAATCGAAGGGCTTTTCGGCGGTGGACGCGTCATCGTCATGGGATTGGTCTCGAAGCGCAGCAATATCTTCACCCCGCCCTTTTTGGCCAAGATCGACCGGCTCACCCGGGAAATCAAAACCATCCCGGGGATCTACGCCGACAATGTGCTGAGTATCGCATCCCGCAAGGTGAAGCACTTGCGCTTTAACGACCAGGGATTTGACGTCGAACGATTGATGGCGAAGATTCCATCCACGCTGGAAGAAGCAATAGCCCTTCAGGAAAGGGTCTTTTTAAACCCGCTCATCGTCGGCGCCCTGGTCTCGGCCGATGCCAGCGCCGCCGCCATTGTGATAGACGTTCAAGACAAGGAGATGGTTTTAAAAACAGAAGAGATCTTGGGCGAGAGAATGAGCGAACCCGTTAGCGATCTCGCCATTTACGAAGCGCTCTACGCGATTGCGGAACGGGAGATGGACGCCGACACAACCATCCACCTCGGCGGGCTGCCGATCTCCCTGGCCTTTCTCGAAAAAGATACGGAGATGATGAATCGCTGGATCTTCCCCCTGGCCTTTGTTGTGATCATGCTGATCCATTACCGGGCCTTCCGAACCTTTCAAGGCATGCTCATCCCGGCCCTCACCGCCCTCCTCAGCGTGATTTGGGCCTTGGGCGTCGTCGGCCTCATGGGGATGAAGCTGGACCTATGGACCAAGGGTTTGACCCCCATTCTGATCGTTGCGATGGCGACGGGCCACTCCGTGCAGATCCTTCGACGTTTCTACGAGGCGCTCGACTATGCCGTGGGCATCGACATTCCCGAGCCGGCGCAAAAAACGGCGGTGATCGAAGCGACCTCCAAAATGGCCCCGGTCGTCCTCACGGCCGGCTTTGTCGCGGCAGCCAGCTTCGCCTCCTTGATCACCTTTCGACTGCCGACCTTTCGGTCCTTCGGCCTGATGACCGCCTTTGGCGTCTTAAGCGCCTTGATCTTGGAGATGACCTTGATTCCCGCACTGCGTTCCCTCATTCCCCCTCCCTCGGTGGAAGAGTTATCGGCCGTCCTCCAAAGACAGCGTTCCAACAAGGCCCTCGCCGTCATCGGCCGATGGGCCGCCGGACCGCATCGGCGGTGGATCGTCTTCGGCGGCATCATACTGGTCCTCATCCCCTTCAGCCTGACGAACCGCATCCATTTCGCAAACAGCCTGCGGAACCTCTTTTTCGAACGAACCGCCTTGAGCCGCGACGACAAGGTCTTAAACGAAAAGTTCGGCGGGACATCCACCCTGAACATCCTGATCACGACCCAGGACGAAGGCGGTTTAAAGGACCCCCGCGTGATGCGGGCCGTTGAGGGCCTTCAGACGCAGCTTGGGGAAAACAGCTTCGTCGGAAGAACCGAATCCTATGTCGACTATATCAAGCGCATGCGCCGCTCCTTTTACGGCGACGACCCGAGGGAAGAAACCGTTCCCACCTCGCGCGAGGAAGCGGCGCAATTTCTTTTCTTATACTCGGTCTCCGGAAACCCGGACGATTTCAGACGCATGGTCGATCACCGTTTTCAAAACGGGGTAATGATGACCTTCCTCAAATCGGACGAAACGCAGCTGGCGGAACGATTGATCGCGGAAATCGAATTTTTTCGTAAGAAGGCCTTTCCGGATGGCGTGACGCTCAGCGTCGCCGGCAGCGTTCCGGTGACGCTCGCCTTAAACGAGGTGATCATTCGAGGCAAGCTGCTCAACATCGCGCAGATGATCGGTATCTGCTTTGTCCTGGTCGCAATCATTTTCCGATCCGTTCTGGCCGGTTTTTTCGTGCTCATTCCCTTGGTCATTGCCGTCGTATGGAATTTCGGTTTTCTCGGGGCAACGGGTATTCCCCTGGGTGTTTCCACCGCGGCGGCCTCCGCGATGGCCGTCGGCATGGGGGCCGACTATGCGATCTATATTTTATATCGCTTCAGAGACGAACTCTCGATCAACCGGCATCTTAACCGCGTCTTAAAAACCACCCTGGAGACGGCCGGCAGGGCTGTCTTCATCATCGCCACGGCCTTTGCCGCCGGCACCTTTCTCATCGCCTTCCCAGGTTACTATCTTCATATCGAAGGGATATTGATGCCGATCGCCATGCTCAGCAGCGCCCTGTCGGCCGTCGTCCTCCTGCCTGCACTGGTCATGACCTTCCGCCCTCATTTTATTTTTCGCGTCATTCCCAACGAGTGGATCGAACTCCACAAACGCGGAGAAACCCAGAAATTCAACGTCGAGGGCGATCTGATTCGAAAACGCAAAGAGACCGAGTAGAATATCCGGTCCTTGTCTTTACTTTCGCAAGCATCTCTTATAATATGCCGCACTCATCCGAAAAACCCGATAATCGGGAAAAACGGCCAAGGTATTTCATCGGAAAGCGGCAACGCTTTCCAAGGCCTCCAAACCGCGAACATAAGCGGTGTCTATATTTACAGATAATGAAACGCGCACCCATAACGATGCGACCCGTATTTTAAAAATCCATTCGTTTTTTGAAAATCGTTTCTATCTGACCGAGTATCGAATTCATTGGGAAAACCATCCGTATGTTGCCTCCTCCTCGCCTTCGCCTGTTTCGGGCGACCGGCGGCCGCCCCAGCCGCCGAAAAGCGTGACCAAACCGCAGAGGTGCATCGAACCATTATCGTAACGACCCCCCACCGCCTGGAAGAGCCGGCGGAGGAACCTTCCGGGTCGACAACCATCCTTTCGGCCCCTGAAATCGCCACCCAGAACCCAGATACCGCGCCGGAAATCTTGAGGGACCTTCCGGGAGTTAACATAAAAGAGTCCGGCACCATCGGGGAATCCTCCGTCCTCAGTCTTCGGGGATCGCAACCCACCCAAACCCTAATCCTGCTGGACGGTATCCGTCTCAACACGCCCTGGCGCGGGCGTTTTGATTTAGGAAACTTTGCCGTCGATGAGATCGATCAAGTCGAGGTGGTCCGGGGCGGGAAGTCGGCCCTCTACGGTTCGGATGCCATCGGCGGGGTCGTGCAATTAAAATCGGCGCGCGGGAAAGGCCCCTTAAAAATCGCGTACACGCAAGAGGCCGGGTCGGAATCGACCTTCCGCGAACGGCTCTCGCTGAGCGGGGGAAATAAGCAAATTAATTATTCGATGACCCTCGCACGTACGGATACCAATGGCCAATTTTCCCATGACCGTTTCGGAAGCACAAGCATTTCCGGAAAGACAGGACTCACGATGAAGAACTCGGGCCGACTTGATCTCATCTTTCGCTATCAGGATGATCAGAAAGAATTGGCGACCGATAGCTTTGCGATCTCTCCAGATACCATTCAGGTGGTATTCGACGAAAACAACGAAATTCAAAGAAAATTCGCCTTTTATGCCATCCAATATCACGGCTGGCCCACTGAGCGCCTCGAACTCTTCTGGAAAGCCGGGGTGGTCGACAACCAATTAGACTGGGACAATCCGGAGGATCCGGGCGCAGTCCCTCCGATCACCTACTTCGAAGACACGGACACTCGAACCGTGGTGTTAGACCTGCAGCAGAACCTTCGTTTTAACGAAACTTTCATCTTCACCTTTGGCATTGAGCAGCAATGGGATGAAGTCGACAGCCATCTTAAGATCTTCGGGACCCCCTTCGCGGTCGACCGGTCACGACGCAACACCGCCACCTACGCACAGCAACTGATCAAATGGGACAAACAATGGCAGCTGCAAGCCGGCGTCAGACATGACGACAACTCCAGTTTCGGCAAGGTCACCATCCCCCACTTTTCTGCCGCCTATACCATTAAAATGACTCAGACCCGGTTTCGGGGAAGCTGGGGAAAGGGCTTTCGCGCCCCTCTAATTCAGGATCTTTTCTTTCCTCGTTTTGGAAACCCCAAGCTGCGCCCCGAAAAAAGTGAGGACTGGGAGGCGGGACTTCAGCAAAAGCTGGGTCGCCACGTCATCGATCTTGTCTATTTCGAAATCGATACCGATGGCCTCATCCAACGAAGCCCAATGGGGGTGGACAACCTCGGCAGCCTTCGAACGCAGGGAATCGAAGTAACCTTGGAACTCCACCCGCACCCCAGCTGGACCCTCAAGGCGAACTTCAGCTGTTTTGAAGAACCTCACAATTGCTTTGAAGACCGGGAGGTCCTCACAAATGACGCCATCCCCTTTCGGCCCTGGCGTCAGGCCAACATCCACTTGCTTTTCGTGCCGACGGTCGCGCTCACAGCTGCCTTGGATGTCAACTGGGTGGATTGGCAACCGATCTCCGCCGACTTTCTGCTTTTAGACGGCACACGTCTCGAAAAAGAAAACCCCGCCTACACCCGTGTCGATTTCTCGACGAGCTACCATCTATTCGGGGCTTTTCAAAGCTTCCGTGAAATCAAGCTCTATCTAAAGGTCAGAAATGTACTCGACCGCTCCTACCAAGAATCTCCCGGTTTTCCCGCCCCCGGCATCGATTTTATCGCCGGGCTGACGGCCTCACATTAAACGCGTTAAAAATACAGCCGAGTTTCCCAATAAAATAGACTAAAACCCATCTTTTTAAGATTATATTTGGGCTATATTTCCTAAAAACAAAAATACATGCCTATATCCATTGGATTCTGTCTTCAATTCAGCATCTCAAAGTCCACATGCCTTATCGATGCGCCATGTTGCCGGCATTATTTTAAACCCCAAAAAGGGATGTAAATACATGCAAAAAAACAAATTCGCTAAAGAAGAAAATACCGAACAAGCACCAAAATAAACGATTTAATATTAATATGTTAAGAAAAAAACAGTTTATAAGATAATCCCGGAACGACAATCTTCATATCTAAAATCGACAAATCCATACGGATAAATACACTATTGGGCACGGCCCTTGCTCTTATGAAATAACCCATGATTGGATTCAACCTTTCCACTTAGGGCAACAATCGGGCTCCCTCATTTGAAACACGTATTCTGGACCCAAATAAAGGAGATATCCCATGCTGAAGGCTTCCAAATTCAACGTCGAAATCTCGGATTTCCCCACCCAGGACGAATTCTTGATCTTTAACACCTTTAGCGATTCGCGCGTGGTCGTCAACCAAGAATTGAAGGGTTTGATCGACGACATCAACAACCGTCTGACCTTTACGAGGGAAGAACAGGAACACCTCGATACGCTCAGTGATCTCGGCATCGTTGTGGACGAGGCCGTCGACGAAGACCGCGAGCTGGAATATTGGTTCCAAAAACGCAAATTCAATACCGAAGTCCTCGATCTGACCGTCCTGACGACTTCGGCCTGTAATCTTGGCTGCTCTTATTGCTTCGAAGACGGCATCAACCTGAAAGGCTTTATGAAGGAGGATGTCTGTCAACGCTTCCTCCTATGGGCGGATCAAAAGATGGCCGCCGTTCGGCCCCGCATCCTCCACCTCATGCTCTTTGGCGGGGAACCCCTCTTAAACCCCAAGGCCGTGCGCTTCCTCAGCCGCGCGCTCTACGACATGACACGCGCCAGGGGCATCAAGCTCGAGATCAGCATCATCACCAACGGCGTCCTTTTAGATGAAGGACTCGTGGACGAACTCCTGCCCCTGGGACTTAAGCGCATCAAGGTGACCCTCGATGGCGACGAGGCAGCCCACGACAGCAAACGGCATTATAAAAACGGCAAGGGCAGTTACAGAACCATCATGAAAAACCTCGTGGCGGTCAAGGGAAAAGCCCCGATCTCCATCGGGGGCAACTTCGACGAGACGACAAAAGACAGCATCCCGCGCTTCCTCGACGAACTCGTGGCCCTGGGATTCACGCCGCAGGATATTCAGGACATCAGCTTTAAACCCATCCTCACCCCGACCAACGAACTGAAAATCGTGAATAATACCCTTAACAATGCGATCGACAGCGGACACACCTGCACCTTCTCCGACATGGAAGTCGCAGAGATCTTGTGGCTCAGAAACGAAGTCGAAAAACGAGGGTTTCAAAATAAAACGGACGGCATCACCCTCGGGCCCTGCTGTGCCACCCATGAACAAACCTTCGTCATCGACCCTTGGGGAAAGATCTACAAGTGCGTCGCACTCGTCGGGCGCGAGCAATATATTACGGGGGATCTCTATGACGAGGAAGAAAACTATCAAAATACGCGTTTTATGACGGTCGATCTCTGGGCGGATCCCTACTGCCAGGATTGCGCCTACCGTCCGCTCTGTGGCGGCGGCTGCAGGGGAAGTTCCGTCACGCAGTCGGGCAGTTTCGAAGAGGTGGCCTGTGAGAAACCTTATTTCGAAAACGTGGCCATGGAACTGGTCAAAAAAGAATATCTTCAAACAGTCGCATAACTTGGGAACGGAAGCAAAAACGACACTTCAAAAAAACGGAAGAAGGGGGGTGATGCGTTGAAGATCCAAGTCATCAAAAAAGGAGCACGGAAGAAAAAATCGAAACCGTCTTGGTGTAGCTGGTTTGGCGGATAGCAATTTTAGAATTTATCGAGGCAGAGACCTCCAGATATTGAGGTCTCTGCCTCATCAAGGTTGACTTCTAAAGGGCGTCTCCCTATGCTGTTGGCATGTTCCCAGAGAAAGCCTCTCGCTTCGTTGCTTTACTCCTTTGGCTCCTGGCTACTACCGGCACCTGCAGCCCAACCCAACCTTTAGAAGAAAAAACTAAAGGTGAACGACTCATAATATCTTCTCATCAGACACCGGCCG
>JBHHXH010000011.1:0-50657 GCA_046756925.1 Nitrospiria bacterium | reverse complement strand
TTAAGGAATCAAGTGAAATGCGATTCCTTTCGATGGGTCCCCCGGCATTTGCCGGAGGTCGACCATTCGGATAGGATAGAATCGATTCATGCTTTACGATGACCTAAGCGATAATATAGGACCTTAAATAGGGCTTTCCGATGGAAACCCCTACATGTGGGGTAACTTTGGGAATTACTTTGGTGTTACATGAAACTTAAAAATGAAGGCATCCGCTTCCGGATCGATCACGTCGATCCTTTAGGTCAAGGTGTCGATAAAAAGGGTGGGGACATTACCTTCATCGCCAAAACCCTGCCCGGCGAAACAGGCACAGCCCAAGTCTGTAAATCCAAAAAAGGCGTGCGCTTTGCGAAATTGCTGGCGATCGAAAACTCCTCCGAAAAACGGATTGCGCCGGAATGCCCGCATTATGAGGACTGCCCGGGTTGCGACTACCTGCACACCGATTACGAAAGCGAGATCGCTTTTAAAACAAAGGCGCTGAAGAAATCCCTTCAAAAGATTCCTTTTGATTGGGATCGATTCGAAGTACTCGCAGCGCCCGAGAGACTGGGTTACCGGAACCGCATTCAACTGCATTACCGCGAAGGGAAGATCGGATTGGTGGATGGCTTAGAGGATCGCATCGTCGAAATTCCCGAGTGCCGCATTGTCCACACGGCCCTCCGGCCCGCTTTAAAAAAACTTTACACAGATCAAAACGGGCAAAAAAAATATCGGAGCAAGGGACATTGCGAGATTTATTTTCATCAAGACAAACTGAAGGTGAGCTGGAACAAGGCCTATGCCCAGGGCGGCTTTTCGCAGGTCAATGCGGCCATGAATGCCGTGCTTCGAAGCGCCGTGGCCGAGGTCGTAAAAGAGACGGCCCCTTCGTCGCTGCTGGATCTTTTTTCCGGGAACGGCAATTTAAGCGACGGCCTCGTCAATGTGCAGGGGTCAACAAGGATCCGGGTCGATGCAGCCCCGGCAAGGCCCACACCCGATTTCGTCCGCTTGGATCTTTTGAAGCCCTTCGCCTTGAAGGTCTTCGAAAGAAAGGTCGATCAAAAGCGCTTCGATGTCCTTCTTGTCGACCCTCCGCGTAGAGGCTTTCCCGCCCTTAAGGACTGGGTGCTGCGCTACCGTCCCAAGGTCCTTGTCTACGTGAGTTGTCATCCCGGTACCTTGGCCCGCGATTTGGAAAGATTACAAACCCCACACGAGATCTCAAGGCTGATGCTCATCGATCTGTTCCCCGGCACACGGCATTTCGAAACCCTGACTTATCTATGTTTTCGAAATGGAGGATAAGGACAATGTAAAAACCAGGGTTTTGTATTGGCATCTTTTGACAAAGGGGTGTCCGCCTGACTAAAATCTTCTCTATGGGCGCACATGGATCCGAGCCGATCACGCTGCGTGGGCATACGCTTCTTTGCCTTCAAGGGTTTCGGGGTGAGGGCTACGATGCGCCCTTTATTGAATGCTTGACTGCCGTTCATGGCGATCTTTTAAGCCATCCGGACTGCCCGGTCAGGGTGGTTCAGGAACCGGATGCGCTCTGCGAGGCTTGCCCCAATCTTGAAGATGATGAATGCCGGTTGAATGGTTCCGGTTCGGAAGCAGAGATGAGGACGCAGGATGCGGATGTGCTGTCGCGTTTGGGGATTGAGACGGAGGGCATACTTCCCTGGCAAGAGATTTTAAATCGGATCGGCCAAAAGATTTCAGGAAGCGACCTTGTCGCGATTTGCGGCAGTTGTCGCTGGCTCTCTTTAGGCTACTGCCGTGAAGGGATCGATGTATTGAACAAAGGAATTCATTCATGAAAAAGGCATTGGTGCTGTTGGCGCCGGGTTTCGAGGAGATCGAGACGGTGACCGTCATCGATATCTTGCGACGGGCGGGGGTGCAAGTCACTGCGGCCGCTACGGTGGATGGGCCGATCGAGGGGTCTCGGAAGGTGAAGCTTGTGGCCGATGGTCTTATCGATGCAGTGCGCGGGGCCGACTTCGATCTGATCGTTCTGCCGGGCGGACAGCCGGGGACGCGCAACCTGGGCAGCGATCCGCGGGTCAAAAATATTTTAGACGAAGCGATGGAAAACGATCGGCTCATCTCGGCCATCTGCGCCGCCCCTTCGGTCCTCTCTTCCTATGGTTTTATCAAGGGGAAAAAAGCGACCAGCCATCCTTCCGTTCGCCCGGACCTGCGCGATGTCGATTATCAAGAGGCGCGGGTAGTGGTGGACGGCAATTGGGTGACAAGCCGTTCGCCTGGCACGGCGATGGAATTCGCCTTTAAACTGGTTGAACTCCTTAAAGGTCCGGAGATGGTCGCCAAGGTGAACGACGGCGTCATGGCGCGCCTTTAGCCCATTCAATTTGGAGAAGGTTTTGTCTCACTTAAAAGGCCAGGTGGCCTTGGTAACAGGGGGTAGCAGTGGTATCGGTTTTTCCATCGCCTCGGCGCTGATCGAGGAAGGGATGGTGGTTGCGATGATGGCGCGGGACGCAAAGCGTCTCGAAAAAGCCGCAGCGCAATTGCGCGATGCGGGCGGCGAGGTGATCGCATTGCCGGGCGATGTGTCCAAGGCGGAAGCGGTCAAGCGCTTTGTCCAAGAAGTCGTCGACGAAAAAGGTCGGATCGATCTTTTGGTCAACAACGCCGGGATCTACATCAATGGGGCCATCGATACACTGTCGGAATCGGATTGGGACGCGGTTCAAAATATCAATCTAAAAGGGGCCTTTCTTTGCACTCAGGCCGTGCTGCCGATCATGCGGAAGCGGCAGTCGGGTTATGTCATCAACATTTCCTCGGTTGCGGGTAAGATGGGCTTCGGCGAGGCCTCGGCCTACTGCGCCTCGAAGTTCGGGATGATGGCGCTGACGGAAAGCTTGCTTGAGGAAGCGGTCGGAGACCATATCCGGTCGACGGCGATCTGCCCCGGCTATGTGGCGACGCCGATGGTTGCGGCTGTCGATATTCCGCAAGAAGAAATGATCCCGCCGGGTGACATCGCGTTGCTGGTCAAGGATCTGCTGCATCTTTCGAAACAGACGATTATCAAGGAGCTCGTCGTCAATCGCACCAGCGCAATCGATGGTTAGGCTCAGGGGTAAAAACGAAGGGACTCGGATTTGAATTGAAAAGCGCATTTTTATTTGTACATACGCCCAATAACAAAGGTTTTGTCAAAAGGGTTGTTTATATCGCCCTGCTACTCTTCCACCTCGGTTGTCAGGAAAGCAACCCACTGGCGCAAGGGGCCTCAAGCGATGTGGTAGCGCCACCTGTAGTGGCGCAAAACCGGAATCCCCTTCCTACGCCGGCGCCGCAGCCGAGATCGCCGCATCCGCCGGCAGCGCCCCCGCACGCCCCTTCCGCAGAGGCTGTTCCCTTTATGCAGAAGCTTCAGGGCTTCAAGGCTCGCCTCGAAAAAGATCCCAAGGATCTCGAAGCGCTGATCTTCCTTGCGAATTCCAACTTCGACATCCAACGCTTCGAAAAGGCGCAGTCGCTCTATCTGCGCGCCCTCGAAGTAGATCCGGATAATCTACATGTCCGGACCGATCTGGCTTCCGCCTACCGGCACCTGGGGCATTCGGACAAGGCGGTGACCGCGTTGCAGATAGTGTTGAAGATCAATCCAAATCACCAGGTCGCTCTTTACAATCTCGGCATTATCTTGTTGAACGATCAAAACGATCCACCGGGGGCGGCCGACGCCTGGGAACGGCTGGTCCAAATCAACCCGAACGATCCCCTCGCGGAAGAACTTCGGCAGAAGATTAAGACGATTCGCGAAGGCAAGCTCAAAACGGTCCCGCAGGAGTGATCCGGTCGATGCCGTATTGCTCTTAAGCCTCTCACTTCATTGACAGTTTTGAAGCCGCTATGCTAGGTTCCCCCCGGAGCAATGTCTAAAGGAGTCAAATGGTTACGCCTTTATTCGAGGACTTTTCCCGCATGTCGGAAGAAGGGAATCTCATTCCCGTCTACCGGGAGATGGTCGCCGATTGCGAGACCCCCGTTTCCGCCTTTATGAAGATCCGGCAGGGGGCGCATCCTTTTTTGTTCGAGTCCGTCGAAGGCGGTGAGAAGTGGGGGCGTTATTCCTTTCTCGGCGCCGATCCGTCGATTGTCGTTAAGGGAAAGGGAGAACGGGTGACCATCATCCGACATGGGGAGGAAGCGGAAGTCCTCGCCGCGGGCGACCCTTTAGGGGTGTTGAAAAAACTGTTGGCGGAATTTAAACCGGTACATGTCGAGGGGCTCCCCCGATTTTTCGGTGGGGCGGTCGGATATCTCGGTTACGACATGATCCGCTTTTTCGAGCCGGTGCATTCACGGCATCCCGAAAAACCGGCCCCCGACTTTTTTTTTCTGATCACCGACACGCTCTTGATCTTTGACAATGTGAAGCACCATATTAAGGTGGTTTCGAACGCCTTTATCGAGGACGGCGATCTGAAATCGGCCTATGATCGTTCGATTGAAAAAATCGATGCCTTGATCGGCCGTCTCGGCCGTCCGCTTGCCCAGACGCCGTTCGCAAAACCACAGGGGCCGCCTGAAACGGCCACCTCGAATGTGACGCGGGCGCAATTCAAAAAATCGGTTCTGAAAGCAAAGGATTATATCGAGGCAGGAGATATCTTCCAAGTCCAAATCTCGCAGCGTTTTTCGGTGGTCTTAAAAACCGATCCCTTCATGGTCTATCGCGCCCTTCGGATGATCAATCCCTCGCCCTATATGTTTTATATGGAAGTTGACGGGGACGCCCTGGTCGGAACGTCTCCGGAGGTGCTGGTTCGTCTGGAGGGAAAACGGGTGGAGACGCGGCCGATCGCCGGGACCCGCCCGCGTGGGAAGACGCCGGAAGAGGACAAGGCCATGGAGTGCGATTTGCTCGCCGATCCGAAAGAGCGCGCCGAACATGTGATGCTGATCGATCTGGGACGGAACGACATCGGCCGGGTCTGTGCTTACGGCAGCGTGGAGGTCGACGAGTTGATGGTGATCGAACGCTACTCGCATGTGATGCACATCGTCTCGAATGTCGTCGGGGATCTGGAAAAAGGAAAAGACGCCTTCGACGTGCTGCGCGCCTGCTTCCCCGCCGGCACCGTGACCGGCGCCCCGAAGATTCGGGCGATGGAAATCATCGACGAACTGGAGACCGAGGGGCGTTCCCTTTATGCGGGGGCGGTCGGTTACTTTAGCTTTCAGGGGAATATGGACACCTGTATTACGATTCGGACGATTATCGTGAACGGAAACACCGCGACGGTTCAAGCCGCCGCCGGCATCGTGGCCGATTCCGATCCGGACCGGGAATACCAAGAAACCGTGAATAAGGCGAAAGCGATGCTCGCGGCCATTGCCCTGGCGGAGGAGGGTTTGGAACCCTAAGAGAAATGCCTATGTTGCTCGTCATTGACAACTACGATTCTTTTACCTATAACCTGGTTCAGTATTTAGGAGAACTTGGATGGGCGATCGAGGTCCATCGGAACGATCGGATTTCCCTTCAAGAGATCGAAGAGAAAACGCCTGAAAAAATTGTGATCTCCCCCGGGCCGGGCACACCGAAGACGGCCGGGATCTCGATCGAAGTCGTGAAGACATTCGGAGGGAAAATCCCCATCCTCGGTGTCTGCTTGGGTCATCAGGCCATCGGTGAGGCCTTCGGCGGCGAGGTCGTCCGTGCGGATCGCCTCATGCATGGGAAGACCTCCATGATTCATCATGACGGGCAGACGGTTTATCAAAACCTGCCCTCTCCCTTTGAAGCGACGCGCTACCACTCTTTAATTTTAAAGAAAGAAAACCTGCCCGCGCTTTTCGATGTATCGGCCTGGACGGACGAAGGAGAAGTGATGGGAATCCGGCACCATTCCCTCTTGATAGAAGGTGTGCAGTTCCATCCGGAATCGATTCTAACCGGCGTGGGCATGGATTTGTTGAGAAACTTTTTGAAGTTATGACGCTTTTCAACAGCCGGACAGGAGCCGTGTGACAGGTGATGAATCGAAAGGCCTAAAAGGAGTATGACAATGATTAAGGAAGCCATCAGTAAGGTCGTTGAAAGGGTGGATCTAGACGAAGTTGAAGCCGAAGAGGTGATGCGTGAAATCATGGAAGGAAAGGCGACGCCGTCTCAAATCGCTTCGTATATCACGGCCATGCGGATGAAGGGGGAGACGGTGGAAGAAATCACCGGATCCGCGCGTGTCATGCGCGAAAAAGCCGTTCATGTCCGCGTGGAGGATCCGATGGTGGTCGATACCTGCGGGACCGGCGGAGATCAGATGAATACCTTCAACATTTCCACGACCGTTGCCTTCGTGGTCGCCGGCGCAGGCATCACGGTGGCCAAACATGGCAACCGCTCCGTCTCGAGTGTTTGCGGCAGCGCCGATGTTTTGAAAGGGCTGGGGGTCTCGATCGATATTCCACCCGAACGGGTCGAAGCCTGTATTAACGACACCGGCATCGGTTTTCTCTTTGCCCCCTTGTTCCACGGTGCGATGAAGCATGCCGTCGGGCCCCGGAGGGAGACGGGGATACGGACCCTCTTCAATATTCTCGGTCCGCTGACCAATCCCGCCAGAGCCTCCATACAAGTCTTGGGTGTTTTTTCTCCGGAGTTGACGGATCTGATGGCGCAGGTCTTGATGAATCTGGGTTCGAGACATTGTTTCATTGTCCATGGCATGGATGGATTGGATGAAATTACCACGACGGGGAAGAGTAGAATATCCGAAGGAAAGGGGGGACGGGTGGCGGCCTATCAGGTGGAACCCAAACATTTTAAGCTGAGCAACGGCGTTTTGAGGGACTTGCTTGGAGGGAATGTCGAAACCAATGCGGCCATCTTGCTTTCTATTTTAAGGGGAGAAAAAGGGGCGAAGCGGAATGTGGTGTTGATGAATGCCGCGCCGGCCTTTGTCGCGGTCGGCAAGGCGAAGACCTTGCAGGAGGGATTTAACCTGGCGGCGGAGTCGATCGATTCGGGACGGGCCATGGAAAAACTGGAACGGCTTCGAGAAATGACCCAGTAGACCATCGTCAACACAGTTGTGAATATTCTACAAAAAATTGCAAAGGAAAAACGAGAGGCCGTGCAAGGCCGCAAAGGGCGATCGTATCTCCAAGACATTCGATCCCGGATTTCCGATGCCGAGGCGACACGGCCTTTCCAGGATGCCTTGAGACAAAGCGATATCCGCTTTCCAAGGTTGATTGCCGAGTTGAAAAAGGCCTCTCCGTCGAAAGGGATTCTTCGCGACGATTTCGATCCGCCCACCATTGCCCGGATCTATGAAAATGGCGGTGCGGCCGCCCTTTCGGTTTTGACGGAGGAGCGTTACTTTCTGGGACAGCCCGCATTTCTCGGTAGTATCCGCCAAAAGGTCGCTCTGCCGCTTCTGCAGAAGGATTTTATTATTGATGAGCTTCAGGTTTACGAAGGACGCGCCTGGGGGGCGGATGCCATTTTGTTGATTACCGCGTTGTTGGAGACAAGACAAATCAAGGATTATTTCGATCTTGCATCGGAATTGTCGCTGGCCGTGTTGGTGGAAGTGCATACGGAAGCGGAGTTGGAGCGGGTGATTGAATGGGCTCCGGTCATCGGTATCAATAACCGCGATCTCCACACCTTTCGAACCGATCTTGAAACGACCTTTCGCTTGGTCTCCAGCATTCCTTCGGATCGAACGGTTGTTAGTGAAAGCGGCATCGACCAACGCGCCGAGCTCGAAAAATTGGGGGCCGCTGGCGTCCATGCGGTCTTGGTCGGGGAAGCGCTGATGCGGTCCGAACGCATCGACGAAAAATTAAAATCCCTGATCGGGGTTTAGCCGAAATCATATGCATGTGAAGATCTGTGGGATCACGAATTTAGAAGATGCGCTTTTTGCTGTCTCCTGCGGTGCCGATGCCGTGGGTTTTGTGTTTGCCCCGGAAAGCCCGCGTTTTGTTTCGTCCGATGCCGTTGAGCGGATCGTCTCGGCGCTCCCTCCATTCGTCACGACGGTGGGTGTTTTTACTTCGGGAACGATTGAGGAGATACGAGACATGGTCGATCGATGTTGCATCGACCGGATCCAGTTTCATGGGGCTTTTCCTGTGGAAACGATCCATGCTTTTTCGCACCGGGCCATTCCAGTGATCCGTGTCAAAGATGCGCGTTCTTTCGAGGGTTTCGATCCACGGTCTGTGCGGGCCTTTCTTCTCGACACCTTCGATAGGCACCTGGCGGGTGGCAGCGGACATGTTTTCAACTGGGATCTGGCCCAAAACCTACGAGAACGAGGCAAAATGATTTTGGCGGGTGGGTTGCGTCCCGATAATGTTCAAGAGGCGGTCCGCAGGGTCCGTCCTTACGGTATCGATGTCAGCAGCGGGGTCGAATCGCGGGTGGGTAAAAAAGACACCGCCAAGGTCAGGGCCTTTATCGAGGCCGCAAAACAGGAGGTCTTCGGTGCGGCTGCCGAATAAGAAAGGACGCTTCGGCCCTTATGGGGGTCGATATGTCGCCGAAACCTTGATGCCCGCTTTAGAGGCCTTGGAGACATCCTATCAAGCGCTTCGGCACGATAAAACGTTCAAGCGGGCGCTGACGGAGCAACTGCAACAATATGTCGGGCGTCCGACGCCGCTTTATTTTGCACGTCGCTTGTCGGAGCGTCTCGGCGCGGCCAAGATCTATTTGAAACGGGAGGATCTTTGTCATACCGGCGCCCACAAAATCAATAACACGATTGGTCAGATCCTGCTTGCGAAGGAGATGGGAAAGTCGCGTATCATTGCAGAAACGGGCGCCGGTCAACATGGGGTGGCGGTGGCCACCGTTGCGGCCCGTTTCGGTTTCGAATGCGAAGTTTATATGGGAACGGAAGATATGCGGCGGCAGGCCCTGAATGTGATTCGAATGCGTCTGTTGGGCGCCAAGGTCAGCGGGGTCGACTTCGGCAGTAAGACATTGAAAGACGCCATCAGCCAAGCCCTGCGGGATTGGACGGCACAGGTCCGAAATACCCACTATATCCTCGGTTCGGTCTTGGGGCCGCATCCTTATCCGATGATGATCCGCGATTTTCAATCGGTGATCGGCCAAGAAGCCAGACAACAGATCCTGCGCGCCGAAGGCCGCCTACCCGATTTACTGATCGCCTGCGTCGGTGGGGGAAGCAATGCCATCGGGCTCTTTTATCCCTTCCTTTCCGAGGCGTCCGTCCGGATGGTCGGTGTCGAGGCCGGCGGCATGGGCATCGAAACCGGCAAACATGCGGCCCGTTTTGCGACCGGATCCGTTGGCATCTTACAGGGAACGATGACCACCCTGCTTCAGGACAAAAACGGTCAGATCCAACCGACCCACTCCGTCTCTGCAGGTCTCGATTATGCGGCC
Organism: Nitrospiria bacterium; assembly: GCA_046756925.1. Classification (GTDB taxonomy): domain Bacteria; phylum Nitrospirota; class Nitrospiria; order SBBL01; family JAADHI01; genus JAJDBU01. The sequence continues at coordinate 41,248 of JBHHXH010000011.1, read as the reverse complement.
GTGGGCCCCGAACACAGTTACTATCACGATAAGAAACGGATCGACTATTGCTCCGTCACCGACGATGAAGCCTTGTCGGCCTTTCGGCTTTTGTCTGAAACCGAGGGCATCTTGCCGGCATTGGAGTCTTCCCATGCGGTCGCCCATCTCGTGAAACTGGCCCCCTCTTTAGAAAAAGATCAGATTGTCATCCTCAACCTGTCGGGCCGTGGCGATAAGGATGTGGATCATGTGTCCAGACTGGAAGGACTGACGGGCGGGGTTCAGGAGGGTGTCGATGAGCCGGATTGAGGCCACTTTAAAGAACGTGGCCGTCACGGGTGGCAGGAGCCTGATTGTCTATGTGATGGCCGGAGATCCTTCGTTGGAAGAGACCGGCCGGATTGTCCTTGCGATCGAGAAAGCCGGCGCCGATGTCATCGAACTGGGGGTTCCTTTCTCGGATCCCATTGCCGACGGCCCAACCATTCAGAGGGCTTCGGAAAGAGCCCTTCGGCAAGGCGTGACCTTAAGGAAGGTGCTCGATCTTGTGACTGGTCTCAGGCGGCAGACGAAGATCCCCCTCATTCTCATGAGCTATTGCAATCCGATCTTTGTCTTTGGGATTGAGGCTTTTTTCAAGGAGGCCAGGAAAGCGGGTGTAAACGGGGTGATCATCCCCGATCTGCCTCCCGAGGAGGCCCGTGACTTTCTTAAGTTTGCACGGCGTTCATTGATCGACACGATCTTTTTGATTGCACCGACAACGACTTCCATCCGGGCCGAGAAGATATTGAAGGTTTGTTCGGGTTTTGTTTACGATGTACCCCTCACGGGCGTGACGGGTTCGAAATTATCCGGAATCGATGAGATCAAAGCACGGATATCCGATTTGAAGTCGAAAACCAATTTGCCGGTTGCGGTCGGTTTCGGCATTTCGACACCGGCGGAAGCCGAAGCGCTTGCCGAGACGGCGGATGGGATTATTGTTGGGAGTGCGCTTGTGCGTATTATTGAAGGGGCTTTAGAAGATACTGACTATCTCAAGCGATTGGCAAACTTGGTGGGGTCCCTTAAGGAAGCGATTTGCGTTTCCGGTGATCGTGTCGAATCTTGAATGAAGGGATCGCCTTTAGGAAGGCAAGATCCTTCAGGTGCTAGGCAGTAAAGAGACGCTCTCCCAGTTTATTTAAGTATGTAAAAAGTTTTGGGTTTTGCCGGTCCATATCGGAGAACTCGATGCCGAAGGCAAATTCCCGCTCCTTTTCCTCTTCAAACTGTGCGACCCACGCGATCTTTCCCGTGAGGGATTCCTCGATCAGGCCCTCGGTTTCGGTCGGTAGTTTGACCGTAACGCAAACCAAATCTTCTTTTTTAAAATATCGATCTCCGGAACACCCCATCCCGTTGATCGACAGATCACGGATCAAGACCTCCGACCATTCACGAAGACCCTGCCGTGTAATCTTCGCCATCTTTGCAATCTGAAAACGAGGGCTTTTCCGGCGATTTTTCATCTCATCACGCTTTGGTTTTCCGGTTGAGGCACGATGTGCTTGTTTAAGATAGCTTACCATATTCCTTGTATTAACGTTGAAAAGGAATGGAGTAAGGCCTTATGGGCCATCGAAACGCATGCATGCTTGTCTTCGGCATGCGTCGGTCTTTAGACGATACCCTTTCGATATTTGCCAATGGGTTTGGATGCCGTTATTTGAAGTCGGCGGGTTTGAACGGGGCTTGTCCAGGCGTTTCTTTGCCCTTGGCCGACGTTAGAGGTCTTTGGCGCAACGAAATCCCAGGAAGGGAAGACGCTCCTCGGGGTACACGTTTTGGCGGTAGGTCAGGCGGGAGAAGATGGGGAGGGAATAGTGACCGGAGTCTCCATAGGCATCTCCCCGGGCGACTTTATACTGTTCCCCGAAATCGGCGCTTTCATAATCGCCGCCGGGGTATTGTTGGTACCAATCGGCGGTCCATTCCATGACATTCCCCGTCATATCGTATAAACCGTAAAAACTCCGGTCGTGACTGAAACGTCCGACCATCATGATCCCGCCGTGGGTCCCGGCGCTGACATTCCCCTTGGCCGGGTCGAAGGCGTTGCCCCAGGCGTAGAGGTTCCCATTCGGACCGCGGGCCGCTTTTTCCCATTCCGCCTCTGTGGGGAGGCGCTTGCCGCGAGCGTGACAAAAATCTTGCGCTTCGTACCAGTTGACCTCCACCACGGGGAGCAGGGCCTGACCGCGCGGATGGTCTATGCCGCCCCAGTAGGGGGGCGGGTTCCGCGTTCTTTCCTGGATAAAAGGGGCGTAATCTTGATGGGTGACCTCAAAGCGGTCGATTAGAAAATCCGGTAAAAAGATTGTCCGTTCAGGGTGCTCGTCGAGATAGAAGGGTTTTTTGTTGCCCAGCTCCCCTTCGATTTTTTCTTCATCGACGTCGTTGCTGCCCATGATAAAGGGGCCGGCGGGTATGCGGATCATCTCTGGGGGCGATTTATGTTCCGATAAGGCAATATAGAGATAAAGAAAGGAGAGCAGCAAAGCCGTCAAGACCGCGGCCAAAACGAAGATTTTCTTTCGCGAGATTGCCACCGGGAGGCCTATCCGCTGGGGTTTTCGGTCGGCTTATTTTTGGCCGTCGAGAACCGAATGGGCATCCGTATTGTGTTCCATGTTAAAGCCGTGACAACGGAGGTTGCAGCCTGGACCTTTATGACCGTTTGGACCGCTGTAATCGTCAAAGCCTGGTGAAGTGGGCCCATTCACGATGTGACCGGCGCCCCACATGGGTTGATTTGTACCGCGTCCGCCCGGAGGCGTTCGTCCCGTGATATTCGCTTGAAAATTGAGTAGATGCGAACTCATGTTGTGGCCGGGATTATCGATTTGGAATTGCGGATCGTTCATGCCGACAAAGATGGTATTGCCGGCCTCGATATTGCTGTGGACATTGTTATGGCACTCATGGCAGCGGGCGTTCGTTCGGGTGACCAGGTGGAGGAGATGGAGGTTCCCGCCCGTATCCCCATTTGGCGCGACATTCGTCGTTCCCCCTCGATAAAAATTGGTCAGTCGGCTCTTGGGGGCCTGTACCGTCGGGCTTTCCCACCACGGTGTCGTAAAGGCCGATTCGTTGTGGCAGTTAAAACACAGGGCGAAGTTCTGCGGATCGTAGGTGCTGGGAACCGTGCCGGGCGGTTTTGCCTCGGCGGTGCCGATATTGGTGTCGTAATTGGCCCTTAAAATCCGCTTGTAGTCCGAGCCGTGCGGTCCTTGCGCCGTATTCGGGTCGTTTAAGGAGGCTGTCCGGACGCCAATCGGTTCTTCCGGAATGCTGGGGGAACGGTCGGTGGGGCGCCGATAGGCCAGGCCGCGCGTATCGTCGAAGGTAATCGGACCGGGGTAATCCGGAAAATTGATGCCCAGGGGAAAAACCGGATCGAAACCGAAAAATGTTGGGATGCTGTTCAAGTAGGTTCCGAAGAGATCGGTGTTGTGGCAATCGGTGCAATGGATCGTCGCCTCGCGGGAAAGTCCTCCCGAACCGTCGTGGCCGCTGACGCGTCCCGCCGCGTCGAAACTGGCGTTGTGTCCGAATCCCCCCATGAACTGTCCTTGTTGCGTCGGAACATCGACGAAGAGATTGAAGTTGTTTAATACGCCCGACTGGTTTCGCCCGGGTTGAAAAACCGGATGAAAGGAGGTGTTGATCATCGGGGGATTTGGATCGGGAATCAGCGGTCCGCTGAGATCGCTTGGGTTTTGCACCATAAAAATTTCGGGATAAAAAGGCTTCGAATTGGGATCGAACTCCTTGCGCTTGTTGCTTCCATGCGCATTGACCCCCCTGGACGGATCGATGGGGCTGTTGCCGCGGGCCTGGACGATTTTACCGGTGCCGACCGCGGTAAAGAGCGCTTCCCGTACATGGTTGTTGAAGGTGTTGCCATGACAGCGAAGGCAGACCTCAAAAATGAAGGGTTCGCGCCGCTCATCGACCTGTTGGAGTGTACTGGCGACGATCCCGCTGCGGATGGTGATCCCCGGCATGCCCTGAAAGCGGTTTCGCCGGGTGACGCGGTGCATGTTGTGGCAGTCAACACATTCGACATGGGAGGTATCGGGTGTGTTGGGGGCATGTTCCAAATTAATATCTTTATTAAGGGTCGTCGGTTTTTCATAGGGACCGCCGAAAAAAGAAGGAATGCGGTTGTCATCTCCGAGCTGCACGCCTTCTTTCGGCAGGTCCACAAAGACCGGCTGGTGTCCCAAACCGAGCGTCAAGTCCATGGCACTGCCGGTGGGTGAGGTGCCGTGGTTGCCGTTGCCCTCCCGGTCTTTAAAGAATTGCGTTTGGATGTCCGGGGCCGCGGATTGCGCCTGGCCTTGCCAGTTTGAGGTTTCGAGGATAGATGTCGCTTGGGGCTGATGGCATTGGAAACAGGTTTGTTCGATGGCCACGTTGCCGACCGGATCGACGCCCTCTCTCAAGATACGTACCGCCCCTTGCCGGGTATGGGGGTCGTGACAGATCAAGCAGGCCCGCTCGGCGACGATCGGCGATTCATTGTCGTGAAGATTTGTCTCGCCCGCTTTCAATTGTGCGTCGTCATGGTGGGGCTTTCCGCCCTTGTCTCCGCGATTGCCGAAATGCGAATTGAGCTCGTCGGGATTGTAGGGCCAGCCCGGTTTGTCATGACAAAAGAGGCAGAGAATGGCCCCCCCCGGCTCCGGCGGCGCGGAACGGTTGGCGGGTCCGACTCGTTTCTCCGATTGGCTGGTGGCAAAGGTCCGGGATTGGAGCCGGTTGGCCCGGAGAAATTTTGGAAAGTCGACCTGATGCGGGTTGTGGCATGAGGTGCACTGCACCGAATCGTAGACATCGACACGGCTCCCGGAGGCCCTCCTTAAGGGCGAGATGGGGGTCGGGGTGCTTTGGGTAAAGGGGCGGTGGAGCGGTGGACCGGGGTTGACGAACTCGATGTCTTTCGAAAGCAATGCGGTATCGAAGACCATCGAGATCGGGTGATCGTTTCGAAGGTCTCTTCCGAGGGCACGGGTATTTTGAGAGGCGGCGCCGTCTCCGACCGGAATCGAGCCGAAGGGCCCGGCGGGGGCTTGTCCGGTCGGATATTGCATGGCTTCTTCCGAATTGAAACCGCCGCTGCCCCCGCGGTTGAGTAAGTTTCCCAGGGCGATGGTCCCGTCATGACAGGACAGGCAGAGACGGGAATAACCCGTGGGCCGGCCCGGATCGTTCGGTGTGGCCTCAAAGGACTTGCTCCAAACCTGGTCGTACATCTGATATTGGTCTTTGGGCAGTTGCCGGTTCCAGATCGGGGCACGGATATTGATTCCTTCCCGATTGGCGCCGTGCGGCGTATGGCAGAAGACACACACCTCGGTCGTGCCGCCGGGCGCCGCCTTGACATTTCTCTGGTGGTCCGGGCTGAAGAGTTCTTCGAAAACCGGCTGATCTTCCGGCAGCAGGGGAAGCGCCGACAGATTGTGTTTGGTGGCGCTGACATTTTCATCGAAGGGTTCGGAGGTCGGTTGGGCCCAAGAAGGACGATCTAGGAAAACCAGGTCCGTGAGCAAGAGGGCCAGGGCGATGACCAGTGCGAGGCAGGCCACGGTTTGGAAGAGACGCGAATGCAGAACCGCCTGTGTGCGATTTCGAAGGGTCTTCATCAATAGAAACAATCCTCTCTTGGCTCAGAGACTATAATAATCGGCTCGTCTTTTGTCAACTTACTGGAAAGTTTTCTAATCTTGAACCAACCTGCAATGTCAGTTTAAATTGTGCACCAAAAGCTTAGCCGGAAGGAGCGCCTTCCTCAAGTAATTGAAAGACCTGCACCCGTTTGTTGTAGCCGTCCGCAACATAGATTCGTCCTCTCGGATCGACGGCGATGCCGGAGGGAAGCCAAAAGTGCCCGGGTTCCATGCCGGATGTGCCGAAATTCAGCAACAACTCTCCGGATCGGTTGAAGATTTGCACGGTGTCGTACAAGGTGTCCACGACATAGATGTTGTTTTCGCGATCGACTGCGACGCCTTTCGGCCGCGAAAATTCTCCCAAACTGTCTCCAAGCGACCCCAGCTGGGCGGTCGGTGTGCCGTCCGGATCAAAGATTTGAATTCGAAAATTGAGGGAATCGGACACATAGAGGTTTCCCGCTTTATCCACTGTGGCAAAGGTGGGGAAATTGAAGGTGCCGGCCGCAACCCCACGTTTGCCGATGGATCCTTCCTTTTGTCCTTGCAAGGAATAGATGTGGACCTGGTGGGCCATGGTGTCCACCACGTACAAGCGCTCGCGATGCCGATCGATGGCGATCCCGGACACCCTTTTGATCTCATCGTCATTTCCGATGACGCGGACGGATTTTCCGCTGGGATCGAAGACAAAGATACGATTGAGGTCCGCATCGGACACATAGAGCTGAGACGCATTGTCTAGGGCGACGCCGATGGGGTTTTGGAGTCTGAGGTTTCGGTTGATATTAAAAAATTGTTTGTATTTTCTACGATTCGTATCGAAAAAATGGACAACTTGCAAACCGGTGTCCGCGACATAAACGCCGCCTTCGATATCGACGGCAATGCCGGACGGGCGGATAATGTAAGGCGTTTTTCCTTCCCCGAAGATAAAACGGATGACCTTCTTAAACCAGGAGGGTTCCACACCGATATCTGCGGGCTTGACCCAGGTTTGAATATAGGAAATTCGGGGCGGATCCGGCGGTTTCGGCCAGAAAATGGCCGGGTCTTCCCGGACCGGCGTTCCGGCACAGGCCGATAGGGCGAGGAAGATGAGGACGTACATGCAATTTCGAAAATGACACTGCTTCATAAAAAAACCTTCGCTAAAAAGACCGGCTCATCCGTGCAAAGATTGATTGATTTTCATAGGTGACATCTTGCGATTCGCTTTTCGAGACATCTTCGCTCCATCGCCCATCGACGCTGAAGATAAACTTTCCGATCCTGTAAATGATGGAAGAGGTGGTTTCGATGGTGTCGCGGTCCAATGAGCTGTCGCCCTTGGTGCGTTCTTGGTTGCCGCGCGCGCCGAATGTGAAACTGGTGTTCCCAAGATAAAAGGTATAACGCAGTTCCTCGTAAAATATTTGTGAATCCAGGTAGAACCCGCGTTCGTAATCTTGATAGGTCCATCCGGCCGAGAATAGGCCTCCGCGTAAAAAATAGTAGGTTCCCCGTCCATCGAATGCATACGTCGCCCCATCGGCGCCGAAGCCGTCGATTTCCGTCCAACTTGCCGTCGATTGCAGGAGCAGGCTGTCATCTTCCAAGAGGAGCCCTCTGAAATAACTGGTGTCTGCATTGATCTGAAAACGGTGGGATTGTTGGTCGTCGATCTCTTGGTTGGTGGGCCCCTCCGGGCTTGGAACGCTTGGAATCTGATTCGCCGCGGGGATGTCGAGATCACGATTAATATTGTTGAAGGTATAGGCCAGGGCGACGTGAAGCACTCGGATGCGCGTGTTCTCGACCCCCAGGGTGATGGTGTTCATCAAATCCTTGGATTCTCCATGCTGGTCGGTATCGGATAGGCCGTAGGCCAAGGAATAGCTGGCGGAAAACCGGACGACCTCCATCGCGCGCGTATAGTTCACATATCCCCTGTAGCGCTGAAACGTGGTATCGATATCCGTGCCCCCCGTGTCGCCGACTTCGGTATCGGTTTCGCCGTAGGACGCGCCGAGCCCCGTTGAAAGGCCGAAAAACGGTCGGTAATTGAGGGTGTAATCGATATAAGGGGAGGTTGTTTTCACGGAACTGATATCGAATCGAAAATACCGTGCACTCATGACCATGTCCAGTTCTTCCATGGGACGATACGAGCCGCTCCAAAAGAAATTGGATCGCTTTAGGTCAGGGTTGCTGCCGCCCCCCCCGGGGGTTTGCGAGTAATCGATGCGTGCATGGGTGTCCCATCGTACGGAGGGGGTATAGAAGAGGGAGGCGCCGATCCCGCGTTCCTGGGTGAATGGCGCACCGGTTCCGTTCCGTTCCGAGGACCCGCCGTCCGTCGTCAGTCTCGAAAAGGTGCTCACGACCAGGGCCGGGGCCAGACGGCTTTCCGTGGTTAAATTAAAGGCGTTTCCCCGGATGGTGTTGACGGATCCATCGGCCAGTCGCGCAACATCCGATTCGTTAAATTGATACCGTCCGATCAGCGTGGTTTCCCCGATCCGGCCGCTCGATTCCAAATTCACGAAGCGGTTGAGGGTATTGGGAAGCCGGTTGGGATCGTCCTTCGCTTCGGTTTCGGTTTGGTTGTAAGAGAGAGAGATCCGCGGAAGCCGGCGCGCAGAAAACGACCAGTTTCCGCCGATGGTGGTGAGCTGGTCCTTGTCTTTCGCATCGAGTGGATGGTCAAGGTGATTGGTCCGGTTGACGCGTTGATAATAGAGACTGATCGGTGAAATATAGGGCAGGAGATTCAGGGCGATGGAATAGTCGTCAAAATTGAAATCTTGATCTCCTTTGCCGTCGGTTTTCGTATCCTGGGAAAGATAAGTCCCGCTGAGCAGAACGGTCCCGATTCTGGGATTGAAGATTTCCCCGAAGTTTCGAAGGTTGTAGCGCTGTTGAAAAAAGGTCGTTTTATCCGTTTCGCCGCTTTGTTTCGTTCTAATATCGCCGTAGCTGAGATCGAGGGAACCGCCCAGATTGATGAAACGGGCCTCAGCCGTTTTCGAGAAAATAAGAGATGCAACGAAGATCCCGATCCAAAAATAACCCCTCTTCCTCAAACAGCGCAAACCGCCTCCTCAAATGGTAACGCAAGCCGTGCCGGAAAACGCAAAGCGATTTCCTTGTCGATTCTCAAAAAATCAGTTATTGACGAATGGTTCTCCTAAAGCGTTTGCATTGATTTGAATGTCTGCGTTTTTCGTGATCTCTCGCAGCCTTGCGGAACGTTTGGTTTCCGTCATGTCGGCAAAGGAACGCCATGTTTTATTCACCAGTAAGGACCTTTCGACGCCTTTTCGGATTTTGTCGAGGGTCAAGACCTCCTTTGACAAGGCCGTTTCAAAGGCCTCGTTGTTCGGGAAACGGCTGCGAATTTCCAGTAGCCCCGCTTCTATTTCTTCGTCCGTGACGGCCAATCCCGTTTTCAAGGCTTCCTGATAAAGGAGTTCTTCTTCGATGAGTCTTTTTAGGATCTCCTTCTTTAGGGTATCCATTCTGGAAATGGAAAGTTTGCGGTGGCCGATTTTCTGAAGATAGGCGTCCATCGCATCGTTTAAGGCCGTATCCGTAATAGGCACGTGGTTGACCTCCGCAAGTGTCGCGCCCTCTACCCTTGGGGTCGCGATCGCCGTGACGAATACATAGGGCAACAATGTGAAAGCGATAGATTGGAAAAACTTCGGCATCCTTTCGATCCTTTTGTTCACTTTTTATGACAGCTCAAACAGACGAGGCTCCTTTCGTTCCGGTCTTGCGAATTGGCGCCGGGCCGGGAGGCCATTCTGAGAAAAAGCGAATTGTTGATGGTAAAGGCATTGACCGGTTCGGACATTGCCGGTTGACCGCCGGGCCGACTGGCATCATGCGGATTGTGGCACGAAGCGCATTCGATGTAGGGGGCGTCCGGGCGGCTTGGATCCGAGGGGTAGGCCCGGATTCGGTCTCTTTTATCAAGCGGCAAAAAGGCGCCGTTGGGATCCCGGTCGATCCACATCACCTCTCCAGAGCCGGGGATGCGTCCCCCTTTGGTCGTGATATTGGTTAATATTTCTCGAAACTGTGGATCGGTCCGTGGTATTTCCATGCTGACAGGGTGGTCGTCGCGCAGATCGAGGCCGAGGTTGGGAAAAGGCTCCGAACCGAAAGAGGCATTCGGGCCGCCTCCAAAGCGGTCGAAAAAGATAAAGCCGCCGGATTCGCTGTCCCGCAGGCCTTCCCGAAAACTATTTGCAGCATCCACCGCCGGCCCGGAGAATCCCATGCCGATGCTGCCGCCGGGACCGCTCATGGTTCTGTTGTCTTGAAAGAATCCGCCGGATCCGGAGCTGTTGATCAAGGCGTCGAAGGCCACAGCGCCATCGTGGCAGGAAAGACAGGCCAGCGAGACGCCTTTCGGTCTCCCGGGCGTCCCGAGGAGATCCTGTGCGTCGAAATGGGGGCTGGTATAAGGCGTAAAAGCCATGGGGTTGGAAAGCCGCCGGTTCCATAGCGGCGCGATCCCCGTGACGCCATCCACATTGCTGCGTCCACCGTGCGGCGTGTGACAGAAGATGCAAACCTCTTCGTTGAGACGAATATCTCCCTCAATGCCCCGGATGCCGGGGTTCCGGGCGCCCCGAAGCGAGGTCAAGTCTCCCGGTCGAAAATCGTTGCCTTCACCGGCCAGAATATCGGGGTTGACGGCAAGGTTGTGTTTCGTATGGCGAACATCTTCGGAAGCATTTATTTTTTCGGAGGAGATGCAGATTACAAGGGAGATGATCAATGCACCGATCGACACGGTTTTGAACATAACGCCAGTCATTTTGGAGTGTCCGCTCCCTGTTCAAAAAACCGAAACGGCTGGTTTGCTTTTTCTTGATCGGGGGTTGTGGGCTTGTCTTTTTTGTCCTCCATCGCAGGCGATGAAGGGGGCGCCGTTTCCTCCGGTTCGAGATATTGAAAGATATTCACCCGATGATTATATTGGTCGGCGATATAGATGCGGTCTTGATGATCGATGGTCAAACCCGCCGGCAACCAAAACTGCCCCTTCCTTCCACCGAATTCACCGAAGAACAGGAGGAGGCGCCCGGTTTGATCGAAGATTTGAACGTTGTTAAACCGGGAATCCACGACATAGATATGTCCCTTGGAGTCCACCCCGACTCCCTTTGGAAGCGAAAATTGGCCGAAGCCGGTGCCGACACTGCCGAATTTGGAAAGAAACTTTCCATCCGCATCGAAGATTTGAACCCGAAAGTTCATGTCTGTGATGTAGACCTTCCCTGCCTTATCGATAAAGAGGTTGGAAGGGAAATTGAATTCGCCGTCTCCGGTGCCGCGCTGCCCGAACTCAAAGAGAAATTTGCCTTCGAAGTCGAATACAAAAGCCTTGTGTTTTCGGGTATCGACGATATAAACGCGGCGCAAAGCATTGTTGACAGCGATACCGACCGGCCGTTCCATTCGATTCAGATCGCCCATACTGAAAAGATGTTTTCCGTTCTCATCGTAGACCAGGCACTTTCGTAGAATGGTATCGGTGACGTAAACACGCCCTTCGTTGTCGGCCGTGACACCCAGCGGCGCGGCCAGTGCGCCGGGGCCGTCCACCCCGAGCATTGAAAATTGTTCCCGGTTTTCGTCAAAGACCAATACCTTCCTCCAGCCCGAATCGGCTACATAGAGACGTCCGTCCCGGGTGGCGAAGAGGGCATACGGCTTCACGAGACGGGCCGTCGACGATTCATCAAACAGGAATTCCCTCAGGTGTTCCTTCCACCCTTTTTTTTGGACGTCTTCAGAAGAAGAAATGGTTTTGACGAATCGAATCCGAGGCGGCTCCGGCGGCGGCGGCCACACGAGCCCCGGTTCGGAAAGGGTTTTCTTCCCGCCGCAACCCGCCGACAGGCTGAGCAGCAAGATCGAAATAACGATCCTTTTCTTATCTATTAACGACAGCTTCAAGGACACCTTCTCCTATTTTTGATGGCATGTCAGGCAAAGCGCGCTGCCTCTGTTGGACGTTCTCAGGAAGGGATCGCGTCCCTCCAGGTTTTTTTCGTCCGGACTGTGTATGTCGTGGCAGGACGCACATTGGACCTTGTCTCCCTCGAAGGTCTGGATGCCGTTGGGAAACATTCTCCCGCCGTCGGTCTTTAAGATCATGGGTTGATTAAACTGTGGATCGAGGTCGAGCGTCGGAAAGGTCATGGAAAAGGCATGATCGTCCCGCAGGTCTTTGGTGAAATATCGAAGGGTGGCATCATGTGCGCCGGAGATACCGCCATAGGCACCCTCCGTGCGATTATGGCATTTCGAACAAGCGTCGGAACCGGGTTCACCTTCTAGGGTCATGCGGTGTTTGACGCCGACTTCGACAATATTGTGAAAACGGGGCGGCTTCAGTACGGAATCGACCGCGACAGAGCCGTCGTGACAAGAGAGACAGGCCAGCGAAATGCCGTCGGGCGCCTTGGGCAGTTTCGAATCGAAATTGGGGCTGGAATACATTTGGTATTCCCGTTCTTTGGGCAGTTCACGGTTCCATAGCGGTGCGTAACTGCTGCTGTTGTGCGGCGTGTGGCAATAAACACAGGTTTCCCGATAGTCGCTGAATGTACCCTGTTGCATCGGGCCGGTTTCGGCTTGATATCCCCGCCAGTTCAATGCCGAAAGGTCGTGCCTCGAACGAACGATGGAGCCGCCCTTCGCCGTGACGGACACCAGCAAAACGAGGCCTGCCGTGATGCCCAAGGCGACTAAATAAAAACGTGATATCTTGTACTTCGATCGCTGGAATCTAATCGATCACCTCCGGCGGCATTGGGGGATCGCACAAAAAACATATCCCGAAAAAAGGCATAAAAATCCAAAGATATCTGGGTTACTATAAATTTTTTTTTATTTTTGTCAAGGAAAAAAGCGGTTCTCTTCATGTTCGCAGACGTCAGTGTGGATTGTATTAGAAAAAATTTGTTGACAAATTATAAATAGGTGTGGTACTCATCCCCCTACTTTTCATATTGGCCAGGGAGGAATAATGAAAAAGGTACGGATCGGCGTCTTGTTGGGCGTGTCGCTTCTCTTATCGTCCTTGTTTGTAGGAGATCGTGTATCGGGGTATTTTGGGGACATGATTTTAAACAACAAGGCGGAAAAAAGAGGGATGCCGCCGGTTGTCTTTCCCCACTGGTATCACAGGGCTGAGTTTAAGTGTAAAGTTTGTCACCCGGCGATATTCGAGATGCGGTCCGGCGCGAACGATATCGATATGAAAAAGATCATCGTCGATGGACAGTTCTGCGGAAAATGTCACAACGGCACCATCTCGTGGAAGCCGATCGAATGCGCCCGGTGTCACTCCGGCGTCCCCGGAATGAAGACAGGTGTGTTGGAAGGGTTCCCAAACTAGGAGGGTTTTTATGACCTGGGCAGCAGAGCGACGAAAGAAAGCCATTACCACCGTGTTTGTGTTAACGCTGTTATCCTTGTTCTCGGTATACGCTTGCGCCCGGCAGGCAAAGAGCGAACCGGTGACTTCGGCACCGGCGGCTTCGGATACGGATGCAGTGGTTGCCCAGGCGAAAGCCCCAGTCCAAATACAAGAAGAGGAGTTAAAGCAAAAAGCGAAAACCCAAGGGGCCCCTTCCCTTGTCGCGCCGCCTCCCGTGACCGTTCTTCCGGAGTTTGAAGACCCGACCAAACTGCCGACCCCAGGTGCTCCTTTTAATAAAGAAAACACCAATCCGGTTGTCGTGATGGAAAGCATCCCGAAGGAAGCGACCGGCGTGGAAGACTGGGTCAAGGCATTTAAAGAAAACAAAATCAATCCACATGAATCACTCGATTTGTCGAAACCGCATGTCCCGCCTTTTAACCTGGACGTTGAAATTCCCGCGGTCGGATCGATGCCGAACGTGGTCTTTCCGCATTTTCCGCATACCTTTTGGCTCGATTGTGGGAATTGCCATCCCGGTATTTTCATGATGAAGAAGGGCGGGAACCCGATATCGATGGTCAAGATCGTCAACGGCGAATTTTGCGGCCGGTGTCATGGACGTGTCGCTTTTCCAATTGCAAATTGCACGCGTTGTCATGTCAAGCCGAAGGAATAAGAAGGCGCGTCGCGTTATTTTTCTCGATTTTCAATCCCCTTATTCGGTCCCGCAGCGGAGGCTTCCAGGATAGGGTGTCCCTTTTCTCCGTGTATCTTTCAAATCATTGATGAAAAAACTGTTTGCCGTCATCGGATTTGTTTGCGCTTTTGCCCAATCCGATCTGTTTGCCGGGTCTCTCGCCAAACCCGAAAAGCTTCAGGAACTTTTGATCGGACCGGTTCAAAAAGTCCGAATTGAACTCGGAACACTAAAACAAGTGGACAGCCAATGGATTCCGAAAGGTCCCAAAATCCCTTGGCTTGAGACCCACTATGATAAAAACGGATACAGGGTCGAAGAGGAGCAGTTTTATACCGAAAAATCCCTCGATTTTAAATCCGTATTTCATTACGATTCGGAAGGAAATCTATCCGAGGGTGTCGAATACGACTATCAAGGCGCCGTTACCTTTAACTGGACCTATCTCCATGATCGTGATCGAAAGGTAATCGAAAAGAAACAATTTTTCCCCAATGGCGACTTATTCTCCATTACGACCTTTGTATACGATGAGACGGGAAATCTCTTGGAGGAAAAGCGGTTTCTTGAGCAAACGAAGAACCAATTTCGGTGGACTTACGACTACAACAAAAGCGGAAGGAAGCTTGAAGAATCTTACTATTTGATGCGCCCAGGCCGACAAGCCGGAGAGGTGAAAACCATGCTCAACTTCAGGGCGGTCTTTGGCTATGACGACCGGGGAAATTTGGTCGAAGAGACAAAGTACGATGCTTCTGGAAAGCTCAGCTCAAAGCGGCGTTTTCAATATGAGTACGATCCGATCGGTAATTGGATTACCCAGACAGCATTCGGATCTGCCGGACCGACAGTGGCCGAGATTACGTATCGCACGATCACCTATTTTCCTCAATGAATCCTCAAAGCCCCGCGAAAGCGATGAGGCGTTTCCTTTGCCTCTTGATGTTCGTTCTCCTTTTTCATGAGACGGTCCTTTATCCACATTCGATTCAAGCAGGAGAAGCCTCCTCGGCGAATCAGAAAGGGCTTTGGAACCATTTTTCCCTCTTTTCCATTGTCCGCGCCTTGGCTTTCGAAGGGGATGTCTTATGGGTCGGGACCTCGAACGGGCTCTTGCGCTATGACCTTTCCACGGAGGAGCAGCAGGTTTACACCACCAAGGATGGCTTGCTTTCGAACATGATCCATTCGATTACGGTGGGTCCCAATCGGGTGAAATGGGTGGGTACTTATGGTGGGGGTCTAAGCCGCTTCGATGATCGGCGTTGGACGGTCTACACCCCCTATGGCGTCGGATCGGCGCTCAGCTACGCGGACGATTGGAAAGCGTATCGCAATGCACAAGGGGTGGGGGATCTTTGGGTTTATGGTATCCACTTCGATCCGAAAGGGGTGATGTGGGTGGCCACTTGGAAGGGGGTCAGCCGCTTCGATGGAAAGACATTTAAGACCTACACCACCGAAGACGGCCTCATCGATAAATGGGTTTATACCCTCAGTCAAGATCAGACAGGGGTTTTTTGGTTTGGAACGGAAGGGGGAGTGACCCGTTATGACGGCCAAAACTGGCGGAGCTATACCCATGAAGACGGTGTGGGAACGGATGTTGAGGCAATCCAGCCTCCTGAAGTGCAATCGCTTCCGTTTACGCCGAGGCACCACCAGGAAGGCGGTGGAAAACCTTTGAAGTATAACCCGAATTATATTGTCTCATCGCTTGTCGACGCCAAGAATCACCTTTGGGTGGGAACGCTGGGCGGCGGACTTTCCCGATTCGATGGAAAATCCTGGACGAGTTATTCGACCAAAGACGGTCTGGCGGGGAATATGGTGCATGCCATCAAGATCGATGCAAAAGGGACTCTTTGGATCGGGACCGACGGCGGAGTGAGTCGTTTTGACGGAAAGCGGTTTTCGAACCTCGGTCAAAAAGACGGTATTGGTACGGTCTTTTCCATCGCATTCGATCGAGAGGGACACAAATGGTTCGGAACCTTCGGGGGCGTCAGTCAGTATCGCGGGAATTGATTGCGTTTTTCATCGGCCGGGCCGTCCCCTCCCCTCCTGATCTGGTTATCTAAACATGCAATTCCCGCCGGGGAATTGCATGGCAGGAAGCTCGGGATGTCGTTTTATCTTCGAAGCCATCTTGCTTGAGATGTTCGTCTGCAGTTGCCTGTGGTGTCGTTTAAGAAGGCGTGGAGGAGAAAACGCTGCCCCCCGACCCCCAACCGGCTCCGCCTTCCAATCCGAAAGGTGGCAATACCCTCCTTGTCGATGCCAAAGATCCGGCAGCCTATCCCTTGCCCAGCGCCGCCTGCAAAGCGGCCGGTCCGGATGATCAAGTTTTTGTCCGTCCCGGAATATACGAAGACCGGATTTTTATCGTCGAGCGCCCCGTTCATCTGATCGGCGCCGGCAAGGACCGGGTCGAGATCTTTTACCGGTGTGGCGGGCCGCTTTATCTACAAAAGGTGCCCGAGGACATAATCAGTGGAATCAGCTTCCGCTATGTCGGCAGCGATCCGCATTCCGCCATGAATCTCTTGGACAGTACTTGCGTCATCACGGGGTGCCGGATCCGCGACGGGATCCAGTCCGGGATTGTCATATACGGACCGGCTTCTCGCGCTTCGCTTGTGGACAGCGAGGTCTGCAACAACCGGGAATCCGGTATCTTTGTCTTTGCGGGGGCACGGCCCTCTCTCCGTCAAAACCAGTGCTTTGGAAATCATCATTTCGGCATTGCCGTTCGGGATGCCGATAGTTGTCCCGACCTGGTCCGGAACATCTGCCGGAACAACATGATGAGTGGTATTCTCCTGTTTCATTTTGCGGAGGCAATGATGCTCGAAAACGAATGTCGCGATAACCATGAATGGGGGATGGTCCTTACCCCCGACTGCAAGACCATGCCGCCTTTGGAAGAAATGACCGTGTCCAGTCAAATGGATCGAAACCCACAAGGTGCCCTTCGCGTCACCCGGCGACCCTTCGGCGAAATCGGTCGTTAAAGGTTGCTCTGGACTAAAGCGCATGCGGATACTTTCCGTGTTGACAAATCACTCCATCTTTCCTAGAAGACATGCCCGGTTCCGGTTGACACGGGTTTGGGATTTAAAAAATGAAATCACATCGGGAAAGGGTTCGAAAATTTTACGATGTCATATGGAATGCCCACGATCTGGGTGCGCTGCCGTCCTTGCTCCATCCCGACTTTGGTTTTCGAGGGTCCTTGGGGGAGGTCATCAACGGTCATGCGGACTTTGCTGATTATGTTGATCGGCTTCACAGCGTCCTTGGGGATTATCGATGCCGGATCGACGCGCTTGTTGTGTCGGAGGGGGAGCCGGTCTTTGCTAAGATGTGCTTTTCTGGCGTCCATCGCACAAATTTCATGGGCTATGTGCCTACCGGAAAAAAGCCATCGTGGACGGGCTGTGCCTTATTCACTTTCAAGGGCTTGCGGATTGTCGATGTGTGGGTCCTCGGCGATTTGAAAGACTTGGAGGCACAGTTGGAAGGGAATAAGATCTAAACATCGGGTTTTAAGGGAGTCAAGACAAAAAACCATGCGATTGTATTCAAGTCCGGATTGGGCGGTGTTTGCCGATCGTTTATTTATCGAATCGCGAAAGTCCTCGACCCTCAGATTCGGCCGAGGATTGACGCAAACAGAGGGAGTCTGTTTATGACTTTGAAGAAGGCATCCAATGATTATCCCATACACCCGCTGGTGGCAGCCCGATGGAGTCCTTACGCCTTCTCGGATCGGCCGGTGGCCGAAGATGACTTGCGTTCCTTGTTTGAAGCCGCGCGATGGGCGGCGTCCTCTTATAATGAGCAGCCCTGGTGTTTTTTCGTCGCGATGCGAGATGATTCCAAGGTCTTCGAGCGTCTCCTTTCTTGTCTGGTTGAGGGAAATCGGCTGTGGGCCCAGGCGGCACCGGTGCTTGTTTTATGTGCGGTCCAACTGAAATTTTCCCGCAATCACCAAGTCAATCGCGCGGCCGTGCACGACCTGGGTCTGGCGGTCGGGAACCTGCTCATCGAAGCCACGTCTCGTGGGCTTTCTGTGCATCAGATGATCGGTCTCTTGCCCGATAAGGCCCGCGAGATCTATCGGATTCCGGAGGACGCGGAGGCCTGGACGGCCATGGCCATCGGGTATCGGGGATCGTCTGCCGACCTGCCTGAAACCCTCCAAGCGCGCGACCGTAGACCGAGAGAGCGCAAGCCGCTGAGCGCCTTCGTCTTCGGCGCTGAATGGGGCAAGTCCTCAGCCCTGGTTCGTCGCCCTCGGCAATAGATCCTGCTTTTTAAGTCAGGTTTGGCCTCCAATTTATTTCAAACGAAGTTTGGCGAGGATATCGGCCATGTCCGGCGGGAGCGGCGATGAAAACAAGAGCGGCTTGCGGTCGACGGGATGGGCGAAACCCAGGCTTGCCGCGTGGAGCATGTGGCGGCTGGCGGGGATCTCAAAGCCTTTCGCTTTTTTCGCGCCATAGACTTTCTCTCCAATCAACGGATGGCCGAGATGGGCCATGTGGACCCGGATTTGATGCGTGCGGCCCGTTTGCGGTCGGATCTCCAGCAGGGTGGCGTTATGGAACCGTTCTAGGATGTTGAAGTGTGTTTCGGCTTCACGCGGCGATGCGGTGTTCGAGGATATTTTTTTTCGATGGATGCGATCGCGACCGATGGGCAAGGAGAGCTTTCCTCCTTTTTTCATCTTTCCGCAAACGATCGCGAGGTAGACCCTTTCGATGGTATGGTCTTTAAATTGTTTTGACAATCGGCGATGGGCCGTGTCCGTCTTTGCGACGACGAGGATGCCGGAGGTGTCCTTGTCCAGGCGGTGGATGATGCCGGGCCGTTCTCTCCCGCCGATCCCGACGAGGTCTTTGCAATGATGGAGGAGGGCATGGACCAGCGTTCCTTCGTAGTGGCCGGGGGCGGGGTGAACCACCATGCCGGCCGGCTTATTGATCACCACAAAGTTTTGGTCTTCGAATAAGATGTCAAGCGGGATGGCCTCCGGAGTTATTTCCAGGGGGGTAGGCGGCGGAATACGGATGTCAATTCGGTCTCCTTTTTTGACTTGATAACTGGGGCGGGTGGGCATGTCGTTTAAGAGGATCTGCTTTTCGGAGATCAATCGTTGGATTTGAGAGCGCGTGAGAGGCAAGCCTTTCTTGATGAGGTATCGGTCCAGGCGGCCGGGCTTGGTTTCGTTCGGTACGAGAATCGGACTGGCGGGAAAGGTGGCCATTAATGGGATGCCTTCGGAATGACGGTCAAACAGATCCTCACCGTATGAACCCGATGATGCCTTTGTTTCAAAATGACTATCTTTCTTGGGTGGGTTTCCTCGGAAGCCTTTGGCCGAAATGAAGGGCGTGTCCGACCCGTCGGTTCAGATCGTTTCCGGTTTTCAGACCTTCGGCGTCGATATAGATAAAGCCCTTCACCGGTCTTCCCGAAAAATCCATCTCCCTGGCGTGGGGTCACTTCAGCAGCATTCCGGTGGCCTCGGGGCCGACCCGCAGCATGATGTCCGCCCCCACGACCCCGCAGCACATTTTTTTTGACGACATTGGGCAAAGCTGTGATCGTCGATCTAAGACGTTGTGCGAGTGCTGCATCGTATGCCATGATTGACTCCCCCGATCCTTTGTCTTCAATGTTTGATGCGGTGTTCTTTGGGGAATTTTTGGAATCATATCAGGCCGGAGGCGAATTATACAATGCAAACACGCCCTGACTTCCACATGGAAAGATAGATCCTTGTTCCGAGATGGTTTTGGATGACAAATGGGGGATGACGAACCGGCGTGAAGCGATTCGAGAGAGAAAAAAGAAGCGGCCGTTCAGCCGCTTCTTGATATTCTAAGTATGATGAAAAAAGGGAATTAGAAAGTGCTACCTTTTGTTCCGGCTTCCCCGGCTGAAGATTCCAAGCCCGAGCAGACCCGAGCCAAGCAACACCAGGCTCGCCGGTTCGGGAATGGCCGTCGAGCCGCCTCCAATCGCAATGCCGCTTCCTCCAATATAGTAGGCGGCCACGGATTGGCTCCAGGCATCCGGACCGTCCATCGTCCAAGACCAATGGGCCGGCGTATGAGTAGGGTCCGTCCCCATAAAGTAGGCAAGGGTATCCGTGAGGGTATAGTCGACGGTAAATCGCGCATATTGTCCCGGAAGAAGCGCACTGCCGTCGATGGTGGTGACGGAGGGGTTGCTTCCATCCACCGAGAGGGAAAAGCCTGATGGTGCGGATAGAATGGTCGGAGCCCCAATGCTTGCAAAAATGTCTCTTTCGAAAGCCAAAGAGGTGAATGTCGCGCCGTAGGTGCTGGTGGGGCTAATCCCAAAGTTGTAAAGGGCTGTTCCGCTTGTATCGCCCAGTCCCGAAAAGCTGTTTCCATAATTGGGGTTGACCGTGACATCCAAATCGATGATGCCGATGGCCATGGCGGATGTCGAGAAAATCCCGATTGAAAATATTGTTGCAATAACTCGTACTAGATAGGTCATGCTGTTTCCTCCATTCTTTACTGTATTTCTAAGGTGTATCTTTACCTGACCTCAGATATGTTCAAATGTTGTTCCAAAACAAATGATTCGATGGATTAAATTTGTAAATATTTAATAAATAACGAATATATTCTATTTTGCCTGGAGGCCGGGATCCGGAGGTCTTAAAGATAATCAAGTTATTATGTAAAATATTGAGACACCTCTTTCGAGGGGTGTCTCTGTAACTATCTAGTAAGCTATTGATTTATAAAGTAAATTTAAATTATTGCTCAAAGAGATGTCTGTCGGTTTTTTTTACAGTTTTTGCGATCTAGATCTATATGCTAGATCTATATGAAGGACCTTC
Source organism: Nitrospiria bacterium (assembly GCA_046756925.1). Taxonomy (GTDB): domain Bacteria; phylum Nitrospirota; class Nitrospiria; order SBBL01; family JAADHI01; genus JAJDBU01. Next base: position 20,534 of record JBHHXH010000011.1, on the reverse strand, counting down.
TTCTTTCAGTGTCTTGGGGCCGGGGTTTTCCCGATTCAGCGGAAGTGGATTTTAAAAATCTGCTCACATTGCTTATGAATCAAGGATGATGATCCGATTTTGCGGGATTCGAGCACCCCTCTTTTGATGTCGGTTAACCCCGCTGTGTGTGTTGAAACCGCTGCTTTTCTTGACAGAATTTGATAAAACCGGGTATAGTTTTTTTACTTCTTGATGAGGGAGGATGTGAAATAATGGTGAATATCAAGTTTTTTGCAGTCATAAAACATCTTGTCGGAAAAGAGGGGATGTCCTTGGATGTTGAAAAAGGGATGTCTTTAGAACAACTCCTCGAAAAAATCACCGCCGATCTTCCTCCCTTAAAGGCGGTGATTCAAGAGAAGAAGATACTTGTTTCCGTGAATCAAGAGGTTGTGGAAAAGGATTATGAGATTCGGGATGGAGACGAGGTTGCCTTTCTCCCTCCCTTTGCAGGCGGTTCAAAGACCCTCCCGACGGCCTTATTGTTTGAAAGGACACTGTAATGGACCACGAAAACATCCGTATTCAAGTTGAGGATTTTAGTATCGAAAAAGAGACGATCAAGGTTCGGGAAAGTTCGAGACGGATTGGCGGGATTGTCACCTTTCTCGGGACGGCCCGGGATTTTTCGAAGGGCCAGGAGATCCACAAGATCGATTTCGAACACTATCCGGGCATGGCGGAGAAACGGCTGGCCGAAATCCGCCGACAGGCCTTGAAGGATTTCGACATCATCGAAGTCTCGATCATTCACCGTGTGGGTGAACGGTCTATCGGCGAAAATATCGTCTTGATCGTCGTGGGGGCGGAACATCGCCAGGATGCCTTTTGCGCCTGCTCATGGTGCATCGACGAATTGAAGCGCATTACCCCGATTTGGAAAAAAGAAACCACGCCCAAGGGCGTGGTTTGGGTGGAAGAACATCCCTAGAAGCCCTTAATCACAAAGCGGGCTTCTAGAAAGTATTCCTCCAATTCTTCGTTATCTCCCAGTCCTTTACAGCGGCAGGGGCCCTATTTGCCGTCATTGAAAGACTTCCCGCCAGGCTAAGGAGATCAATTCCTTAGAACCTGCTTTTAGCGCATTGTCTATTGCAGCCTGGCTATAGCGAATGGCGCCGTTTCCGTTGCCGATTTGCTCGCCCTCCGAGGAGAGCGTCACAACGGCTCCAAGGATGGTATTATGGATTTTTTCGATTTTATCGGCAATGAGGATGCCTTTGAAGGTGCCCAGGCTTGTGTTTTTTAATACGGCGGTTTTCGAATCATTGTGCACGATGAGAATGCCGGTGCTCTTCTCAAAATCCACTTTGCCAGTTTTAGCATTGGCATTCCATGTATCGTTCTCGGGGAGTTCCACATAGGTGATGCCCTCCAACGGGAAGGTGAGCTTGTCCGGATCGGTGACATATTGGCTGCCGTTGACACCACTTTGGGCCAAGGTTTTTAATTGATTTCCTTTCAGGCCCAGCGCGTTTTCCGGTGTTATGGGAGCGGTCCAAGCGGCATTTGTCTCGAGGATAAAAGGATCCCCAGGGTTGGAGGGAGGGTAGTCGGTTCCGGTGGATGTGCCCCCGATATCCGAACTGCCGCTTTGATTCAAAATATTTTTGGTGCTGATTCCGAACTTGCCAGTGCCGCTGCCCTGGATGTAGTTGCCGTCTAGATCGTGATTGCGTCCATCCACGAGCATGTTTCCGCCCGTCTCGATCGAGGCGTTCGATGTCACAGAACCCCGAATGCCGTTGGGTTTGAGGATGAGCTTTTGGACCTCAAGTTCGATCTTTTTCTGCGGTCCGGTCGATGCCGTTCCGATGGACGTGAGGATGATGCGGCCGTCCGCGTCATTCCAGGGATCGCTGTCGCCGTCTTTGTTATCGGTGACCTTCACATCGTAAGCGCCTTGGCCGAAGGAAACCTTCGAACCGAAAGGGAGGATGCCGTTATCGGCGGCATTACTCTTACTCTTATCGGGACCCTCCAGAATGTCGTCGAAGGACGCCGTTTTTAAGACCGCCCAGGCATGTTCGATGCCCGCTTCGGCGATATACAGTGCCTCCTTGGCGACTTTGTCGTTGGCGCTGATCTTGGTTTCGATCTCGGTGAGGGTCAAGGCGGCCGTTCCGAGGAGCGAAAGCAAGGCCATCGAGAGGAGCGTGATGACCAGCGCGATCCCCGATTCGCTCCGAAAGATTCGTTTTGTTTTATTTTTGAAGCTCACTGTTTTCACGCTACGATCTTGCATAAAGAATCAATTAATTCCTGAGACTGATGTAGCTGGTTAGTGCCCTTGTTCGATAACCCTGATTTTTCGGGTATTGAGGATCGGCGGTTGCGGTCCTGGCGGTGAGGATGATTTCGATTTTTTTGACCTGGCTGATCTGGGCCGGATCGACGAGAGTCCCATCCGGTTTCAGAGCGAGGGGTGTTCCGTCCGCTTTCCGGTACACGAATTCGAGGCTTTCGAGGTGTTCCAAGACGGGTGCTTTGGATCCATTGACGGTTCTGCCGAGTTTTTTGATGCCGTCTTTTGTGTAAACGGCATAGGTGATGTTCTCATTAGAGCCGATCGTATCTCCATTCCCGTCGAGATCGCTGGTGATGTGAATTTTTTCCTTCTCCGCTGTCACGATTTTTGCATCCGCGGTGCCGGTGGGGTTGTATCCTGCCATGCGAATCTCTCGATTCATCAAGGTTGCGGCGATTCTCAAGCCTTCCTGTGCTTCGACGATTTGTTCTTGCTGCACATAGGCCTTCTGCTGCCCCATTAAAACCCCATGGATGCCATAGAGCAGGACACTGCTGATCCCCAAGGAGAGCATCAATTCGATTAATGTATAACCCCCTTGGTTCTGCCTAAGGAATGAACTGCCCATGTGAAGCCCACTGTAGATGAAGTGCGTTCCGTTTACTTATTTTTCAAAATCGAGAAAGCCACCAAGATTTTATCGCCGCCATTCGCATCTTTTATAAAGACGTTTACATCCACTTTTTTGATATTTGCTTGGGGGATATCGGGGGTGACGATCATTTCTCGACGGAACCAGTCATGATTCGGCACACTCCCATAGTCTTCATTGGTGCTGATGAGGTCCGGGTAGTTTATATACTTGACCGCTTCGATTTTCTCCTGCGCCAGGGTCGTGGCGATGGTGATCTTGTTCGCTTCCGCGTTTCTTTTGATGGCGGTGACAGTCATAGACGCCAAGGCCAGAAAACCGACGGAAAGGATGACCGTGGCCGTGAGCACCTCGATGAGGGTATAACCGCATTGCGGTTTTCGGAAGTGTATTGCCTTTGGCTTCTCGCTTAATTCCAATTGCTTCCGTCCCATTTTTCGATCTTGATCCTTCCGGTAATCGTGGCCACTTTGACCCGATATGCGTCCCCAAGGGAATTTGTCAGATAGACCATTCCGGAAGAATTTGGCATGCCATTGGTGTTAAATCCCGCCTTCTCCCCCGCAAAGGTCACGGGGCTGCCTTTTCCATCGGGAGTTCTGTAATACACCCCATTTGGCAGTCGTGTCCCTTTATATCCTCCTAAAGTATCGCTGAAGCGCAACTGAGTGGCCTCCGTTTCGGCATGGGCGTCATGGTCATTTTCACTGTCCGCATCCACAAAGGCCGTGTAAAAACGATCATTTAAACCGGACACCGGATTAAAATCCAAATAGGTTTTAGCATTCGTTGAAATGGCCCTCAATCGCAAGAGGTGCAGGCTGGACGCAATTTCCCTTGCGGTGCTTTTGAGTCGGTATTGGAGGACGGCGTTGTTGATTGAAGGCATGGCCAGTGTGGACATTATCCCTACGATCGAGACGGAGACGAGCAGTTCCACAGCCGTGAATCCCCGGCGATTGTGGATGGTCTTTTTAATCATTTTTATTGGACCGGATACGATTTTTTCGGATGACATCGCCTTTTCGGATGTGTCGATCCTCATGGTTGCTTTGATTCCGATTTTCGGATGAGAGTCCATCGCAACCATTCCAAAAATTCGTTACTTGATTGAGCGGGTCCCGGCCGATCAAGGGCGGTATTTGGGCGTCTCAAGCGCACTGATCACGGTCGATTCCGCCGTTAATTGAACGGCGATGTCACCATCCTTCGCATTCGTATTGAGCGCCTATGAGCAGGTCGGTTGTGAAGGGACGAAATGGGTCGAATCAGGCAGGTTTTTCTATAGCATAGTCTTTAATTTTAGTCAACAAGGTTTTATAGCTGACTTGCAGCACTTCTGCCGCCCGGCTTTTGTTTCCTCCGGTCTTTTTAAGGACTTTTTTGATCATTTTCGATTCGACGATTCGGCTGGCTTGCTCTCGGACTTCCTGAAGGGTCCCTTCCATTGGAATGTCATCTATGGACGTGGGCTGGTCACTTCTCGATTTGAGTCCGAGGTGTTCGGGAAGAATTTCATCGCCATCGCAGAGGATGGTCGCTCGTTCGATGGCGTTTTGCAATTCGCGCACGTTCCCCGTCCAAGGGTGCTGGAGCAATCTTTCCAAAGCCCTCTTCGAAAGGATTCCCCGTTCCTTATTGATCTCCCGTGCGTAATGATCGATGAAATGCGCGACCATCGACGGAATGTCCTCGGTCCGTTCGCGAAGGGGGGGAATTATGATTGGAAAGACGTTCAATCGGTAGTATAAGTCTTCACGGAATTTTTTTTGTTGGATCAGTTTTTGAAGGTCTCGATTCGTGGCCGCCACGACACGAACATCGATCTTGACCTTGGTGGTGGCGCCGACCCGCATCAAGGTGTCTTCTTCCAAGATCCTGAGCAGTTTCGATTGCAGGGCAAGATCCATATCGCCGATCTCGTCCAGGAAGATGGTTCCTTTGTCGGCCAGTTCGAACTTTCCGACTTTTCTGCCCACCGCACCGGTAAAGGCCCCGCGTTCATGGCCGAAGAGTTCGCTTTCGAGCAGGTCATGCGGAATCGCCGCACAGTTGATCGCGACAAAACTTTTATCCTTGCGCGGGCTAAGCATGTGAACGGCCCGCGCAAAGAGTTCTTTCCCCGTGCCGCTTTCCCCAATCAATAAAACGGTTGTTTTGCCTTGGGCCACCTTTCGGACCTGTTCGGTGACTTCGGTCATGGCGGAACTTTTTCCAATAATCTTTGGAAAGGCCAATTTGCTCGAGAACGTTTCTTTCAAGACCAGGTTTTCGGTGACCAGACGTTTTTTTTCCAGGGCCTTTTCGATCTGGAGGATGAGCTGGTCGGGTTCAAAGGGCTTCGAGATGAAATCGTAGGCCCCGCCCTTAACGGCTTTTACGGCAATTTCAATGCTTCCATAGGCGGTCATTACGATGACCGGCACGGCCGCATTTTGTTCCTTCGCGGCTTCCAGCACATCGAAACCGCTTTTATGGGGCAGCTTCATGTCCGTGACCACGAGATCGATCTTTTTTTCCTGGATGACGGAGATGCCTTCCAGTCCGTCTTTCGCCCAAATTACGTCATAGCCGACGTCCGCGAGGGTTTGAGACAACATTTTTGCCAATCCTTCACGATCTTCGACAATTAAAACTGTTTCCATCCAAACTCCTCTATTTTACGACTCCTTAAAAATATACCCGATTATTACGATTGTTGGTGAATGGGGAGGACAATTGTAAATGTAGTGCCTTTCCCGGCAAGGCTTTCCACCGTGATATGGCCGTTGTGAGACAGAATAATCTTATGGGCGAGCGCCAGACCCAGGCCGGTTCCTTTTTCTTTCGTGGTGTAAAAAGGGAGAAAAACCTTGTTGAGGTCTTCTTCCGAAATGCCGGTCCCGGTATCCGAGACCTCGATTTGCACCCTTCCGGTCGTTCGGGTAAAGACATTGATTTGCAGTGATCCCCTATCTTCAATGGATTCTAGGCCGTTTTGCACGAGGTTCGAAATTGCCTGACGCATGAGGGTGGGATCTAATTCAATTTCGGGCAGACGGTCTTCGATGGAGCTTGTCATGCGCGTGTGCGTATAACGCGCATTGACCGAAAAATGCTTGATCACCTGATCGATGATGGGGGCGAGAGATGTGCGTGAAGGTCGTATTTCACGCTTTTTGCTATAGGAGAGCAGTTCTGTAATTAAATGCTCCATGGCCGCCAATTCGCCGGTAATGGATTGGATCATGGATTGCCTGGGATCCGCTTCCCCGAGCTTTTTCTCCAGGAGCCTCGAAAATCCGAGAATCGTGCCCATGTAGTTTCTAAATTCATGGGCGATCCAGGCGGACATTTCCCCCATCATGGCCAGGCGTTTTTTGAGGGCGACCTTTTCTTCCAGCACCTTCTTTTCGGTGAGGTCGGTAAACACGAGGGTGGCCCCGATGATCCGATGATCCCGGTCCCGAAGCAGCGAGGTATTGAGGCCAAGCCAGATCTTTTGTCCGTTCAGTCGTTCTATTTCGCATTCTTGACGAAGGATGTCGGTTTCCTTTTCGAGGGTGTCGGTCAAAAGCAAGACCATTTTTTGGTTTTTTCCGAAGACATCGACATAGGTTCGATTCAAGGCTGCTTTCAGCGGGAGATCGAGGATGGTGCAGGCCGCGTTATTAAAGGTCGTAATGATCTTTTCCCGATTGACCGTTAACACGCCGCTGGGAACGCTTTGCAGAATATTGTCGTTATAACTTTCCACGCGGTTGGCATGATCCTCGGCCGCCTTTTTCAATCCTTCTAATTCTTCTTCCTTTTCTTTTAATTCATGGATCAGCCCCTCGAAGGTATTGATGACGAAGTTCGATTTTTCGCTTTTGGGGCGTTTTTCTTTTTTCTTTTTCACGATTGATTGAGAGGAAAAGTAGGTGCGAATCAGAGAATAACCGAAAAGGCCGACGCCGATGACGCTGAAGATTTTGAGCAAAACCAAGAAGAAATCGCCCGATTTATCATCCGCACCCTCCGCACTGAGGGAGATGCTTCGGATCTTCCACGGCTCGGCGTCCGGGTTCAAAAAGGAGCGGGGCGTGGGGTTCGCTTGATCATTCAGCGTCGTCGTCGAGTGACCCCAAATGTCCCCATGATCTATCGTTGGATGAAGTTCGGGATGATGAAGTTCGGGATGCCGGCCAGCGAGATGATGGGGATGACGGGAAAGGGCGAATCGCAGGCCTTGACTTGTTTCGGGCCGCCCGTGAGACGCAAGGCCTATCCCGGGCATGAAGGAAGAAAAAATAAAGACATATATCACGAGGCGATTCTTCAATAAACGGTTTTCCTTTTATGACGGAGAAACGCGCGCAATTGAAATTTACAAGCGCCCAATCGAGAGGTACCACCCGAGGATACCGTTTTCCCAAAACAGGGAGATGATCGCGCCCAAGGCGAGAAAAGGCCCAAAGGGAATCGGCTCCGCCCGGTTTCTCCCTTGAAAAACGACCAAGGAGATCCCGACGAGGGAACCGGAGAGCGCCGCCAAAAAGATGGTTAACAGCATGCCCTTCCATCCAAGGAAGGCGCCGATCATGGCGATTAATTTGATATCGCCACCGCCCATTCCTTCTTTTTTTAAAAGGGCGAGAGACAAGACCGCGACAAGATAGAAGAGTCCCCCCCCCAACAAGAGCCCGATGATCGAGCTGATGGCACCTGGAGGGAGCACGGTTGAGGCGGTGATCACCCCCAGGACCATACCCGGCAAGGTAATCAGATCCGGTACGATGCGGTGGGAGAGATCGATGAAGGTCACGGCGATGAGCGAAGATAAAAAGATCCCGTAAACAAGAGATTGAAGAGTGAAACCGAACTGATTGACAATAAAAAGAAAACCCAAGCCATGTAGCGCTTCGACCAAGGGGTATCTCCACGGTATCGGTGTCCGACAGGATCGGCATCGCCCTTTTAGGAGAACGAAACTTAAAATGGGGATATTTTCGAACACCCGGATCGGGCTTTGGCATGAGGGACAATGAGAACCGGGAAAAACGATGGATTCTTCCCGGGGTATGCGATAGATACAGACATTGACAAAACTGCCGACGATCAGTCCGAAAAGCAGTACGATTCCTTCGAGCATTTCGCCCTCGCCCTCCAATCATCAAAAAGAATAACATAACATCGGTGCGATGCAAGCTATGTGACGGCCCATAGGACCTTGGCTTTTAGAAGGGCCGGTTGAAGCAGAGGGCAGGTACGCGTTGGGTGGGGTCTGGTGTCTCGGATCTTTGGGTTTTGCGGAATGAACGATCTCCCAAAATCCTGTTTTTTCCTTCAGCGGGACCGATGATGATTTTTTACCTGGGGGTTCCGCCAGCCGCGGCAGTCCAAGGCCCGCCTACACTGATGGTGTGTCGTTTTTCTTCCCGTGGTCTAAGGTGTCGGTTTTATAAGCCTTCTTGGGCTATTTCTTCGATTTCACGAAGGGTTTTTTGACCCAGAACGCTTTCCGTGTCCGTGAATTTGAGCGCCTTCCGAAATTCCACGACGGCTTGCTCCGGGCTTAGATTCAAGCGGTGATACTTCCCAAGGTGGTAACGTTCCACCGCCGATTGTGACAAGGCATGATAGGATCGCGCCAACTGAAAATGAATCATGGGGTTTCCGGGTGCGCGGATTCTGGCTTTTTCAAGATGCGCGACGGCTCTTTGATGGTCTTCCTCCGACTGGGCGATCATTCCCAGCACGAGATAGGGGTCGGCATTGTCCTCGGCCAAGGAGATGCTTTTCAATGCGGCTTCTTTCGCTTGGGGCGCCTGTTGAAGACCCATAAATATTTGCGACAGATCAGCATAATAGATGGCTTTGGTTGGGTTGATCCGGATCACTTCTTGATACGATCGAAGGGCGGTTTGTAATTCCCCGGATTTTAAGGCGGAAAAACCGGTCAGATAGAGGCGGCGCTCCACATCTAAAGGCTGCTCTCCATTGCCCGGATCGGCCAGGGGGCTTTGGCCGCGCCTTCCATCTCCCGCCCTGAGGATGACTGCAATTCGACCCCAATCGACAGTCGGCAGATGCGGCGGTTTTTCTTTGAGGGGCAGGTTTGCCACCAAGTCTTCAACCATAAAACGGCGTTCATCGACGCCTGGATGGGTAGATAGATAAGAAGGTGCATCCCCCTGTGTAAACTGCTGGTAAAAGGACAGGGTCTTGAAAAAGGTCGAGAGTCCATCCGGGTGGTAGTCGGTTTGATTTAAAAACCGAACCGCATGCAGGTCGGCCTCTTCTTCATTTTTTCGACTGAATTGAAGTTGGAGAGACACATTCGCGGCGATGGCGATCGTGCCGGTTGCGCCTTGCCCTTCTCCGGCAAGGCCGGCGAGAATAATCGACGCCATGGTGGCCAAGTTGATCGCATTAATTTTTTTTGCGTCTTTAAAGAAGTGATTCAGCCGTACATGGGCGATTTCGTGCGCAAGCACACCAGCGAGGGCTTCGAGCGAATCGAATCTTTTCATGAGCCCATCGAAGATGAAGATATATCCCCCGGGAATGGCAAAGGCGTTGAGCTGATTTTGCCGAACGACCAGAAAGTGATAGGTCGACGGGTCCTCACCAATTGCCTGAACAATCTCGCGACCGACCTGATTCACGACTTGAACGACTTCGGGGTCTCTTACAAAGGTATACTCTTTGAGCGCGGTTTTAAGGAAGCGCTGCCCCAATTCTTTTCCGTAGTCCAGCGGGGCGGGCGGTTCAATCGGTTCCGGCGCCGGGGGCGGTGCCGTGGCGGCGCACCCGGAAAAGAAAGACAATACAAAGAAAGTCAATAGAATGATGGTAAAGGTGCGCATGTGTCGAAACCGGACAACCGTTCATAGGGTTATTCAAGGACGGCCAAAGCGAGCCGATCATGAAAGCGTGATGAAACAACCGGATTGGCTGGCGGCTTGGCTGGGTCGATCTCTCAACTTGATCTCTCAAGGGGAGCCGCTTCAATCGTGTGTTATGCGATCCGCGAAGCCCCTTCTCCGGTTTCTCTTCCTTGAATAGCCAACGGTTCCGGAAATGGTCTTTTAGGGTTTGTTTAGAGTTCGTTCCCAGTGGAGAAGCGCATTCGCCGGATATATTCGATGTCTATTCATTACCATTAATTTTAAGAGCTTGTCAATCGAGGTGCGACACATCACGTTCGGAGACGGTGTAGATGGACGGATCATTGATTTTATTCGCTCGGGTCCTTATAATTTCCATGCGGTGTTATTGTGGGATGAATTTCATGCCCACACTGCTATCCTCCACATGGTCTGTTGCGCCACCACACTGATAATCGATTTATTTGCATGACGCCAAGCCCTGACTTATTGTGGAGTGGCAGGAGAAGCGTTTGATTAAAGGTTTATGGCCGTGTCACGTGTCCTCGAAGACGGCATCAATGGCTTGAGCATCGATAGCTTGAGATAGAAAAATACCATCGCGCCGATGCGGATATTGAATCAGGGGAAAGACATTCTGTGAAGCACATTTTCAACATATCGGCTGCTGTGACCGGTTACACCAAGGTTTTTGGAATCTTTGGAAAACCGATTTCCCATAGCTTGTCGCCGCAGATGCATCTCGCCGCCTTTCAGTCCCTCGGTTTGCCCTGTATTTATCTTCCCTTCGAGGTGGATCCACGCCATTTGAAAAAAGCTGTGGGGTCGGTTGTTCCTTTGGGATTACAGGGCTTGAATATTACGATTCCCCATAAGCAAAGTGTGCTTGGACTGTTGGATGAACTAGACCCGGCTGCGGCAAAAATCGGGGCGGTGAATACGATTGAAATCCGCTCCGGTCGATTGATCGGACACAATACAGATGGAAAGGGTTATTTGGCGTCTCTATACGAGAACAACATCGATCCCGGCGGCATGCCGGTGATTCTCGTCGGGGCGGGAGGGGCTGCAAGGGGCGTCGCTGTTACGCTGCTGTTCGCGGGCGTTTCCGATATGACGATCATGGCCAGGAATCTAAAAAAAGGAGAGGCCCTGGCAGGAGATCTTGGCGCTTTGTCTCCGAAATCGAAGGTTTCTGCGGTTTCGATTGAGAAGGTGCAGACGATCTCCAAGGACGGCCCCTTGCTCTTGATCAATACCACGCCGTTGGGAATGGATGAGAAAGACCCTTTCCCCTTTCCTCCCTCACAGATTGGGCCGGGGTGGATTGTGTCCGATTTGATTTATGATCCCTATGAAACGCCATTGCTGCTGGCCGCAAAAAAAATCGGCGCTCGCACGATCCCCGGACTGGGCATGCTGCTGCATCAAGGGGTCTTGGCTTTCGAGATATGGACGAAGGAAAAACCGCCCGTCGACGTCATGCGAAAGACACTCCTCAAGGCCTTGACTACCTTAAAAAATTGACGTCTGGACCCTTTAAAATCCCTGTATATTATAGGAAGTTCAGGGTTTTTTTTCGGTCGTAAACGGGGTCCAGATTGTTTGACAGAAGCGGGAACATCGGATAAGCTTTTTTAACTGGATACAGCCCTTTTTTTCATCTCCATCCGACCCATGCGGGTTCTCCGCATACGTGATGAGGGGGGATATTTTTTCTTCAGGTCTTGTATGGAGTTTTGCCGTTGGCGACCAATAGGCTAGCGAATTTGCTTGTAAAGTCCAGTCTGGTTTCCGAAGAAGATGTCCAGAAAGCCCTGAATGCCCAAGCAAAACAGGGCGGCCGCCTTGGCAGCGCCCTGATTCGATTGGGTTTTATCGAAGAAGAAAAACTTCTGGACTTCTTGAGTAGTCATCACGGCGTTCCCGCGATTAATCTCAGCAAAATCGAAATTAAAGAGGATATTGTCAAACTTGTTCCCTTCGACTCCGTCAAAAAGTACATGATCGTTCCGATCAAACGGCAAGGCGCCACATTGACCCTGGCAATGGCAGACCCCAGCGATATGTTTGCGATCGACGACGTCAAATTCATGACCGGTTACAATATCGAACCCATTATTGCGACGGAATCGGGTATTGTCGAGGCGATTAAAAAAGTCTATGGAAATCAAAACGGCGTATCTTCCTCGAAGGAGGAGAGTTTTACCATCGAGGCCAAGGACTATACGATCGGCGACATGGAAGATCCAGACCTGTTCGACGGTGGTGACGAGGCGGTTGTTTCCGTGGATGATTTCGACAGCGTTGTGGGAGATGCCCTCGACAATGTCGACGTCGTTGAAGAACAGGCGGACGAAGGCGGCGTGCAAGAAGTCGAGGCGCCGATCGTCAAGTTGGTGAACGGCATTCTGGTCAATGCCATCAAGGTTGGTGCAAGCGACATCCATGTCGAACCCTTCGAGACGGTGTTCCGAATCCGGTTTCGGATCGATGGGGTGATGCGAACAATCATGAACTTGCCGACGAAGATCAAAAATGCGGTGGTTTCGCGTTTAAAAATCATGTCGAAACTCGATATTGCCGAGCGCCGGCTTCCCCAAGACGGGCGAATTAAGCTGAAACTGGGGAAAAAAAGGGAGGTTGATTTTCGTGTCTCAACACTCCCTTGCCTGTTCGGGGAAAAGGTGGTGATGCGGATTTTGGATAAAGGAAATCTCACGCTCGATCTTACCATGCTGGGTTTCGAGGCACGGCCTTTGGGAGAGTTCAAGGAGGCCATCCATTCTCCTTACGGCATGGTCTTGGTCACCGGTCCGACCGGTAGCGGTAAAACAACGACCCTTTATTCGGCCTTGAGCACCATCAATACGCAAGAAATCAACATTATGACTGCGGAAGATCCGGTCGAATACAACTTGTTGGGGATCAATCAGGTCCAGATGAAGGATGAAATCGGTCTTAATTTTGCTGCGGCCCTTCGATCTTTTCTTCGCCAGGACCCGGATGTGGTCATGGTGGGTGAAATCCGGGACTACGAAACCGCGGAAATCGGCATTAAAGCGGCCTTAACGGGCCACTTGGTTTTATCGACCCTCCATACGAACGATGCGCCCAGTACGATCAATCGTCTTTTGAATATGGGGATCGAACCCTTTCTTGTGGCTTCATCCGTCGTTTTGATCCTGGCGCAACGCCTGGCGCGTCGTATTTGCACCAAATGTAAAGAAGTGGAACCGTCGCAGCCGGAGGCGCTCTTGAAAGCCGGCTTCAAGGAAGCCGACATCGACGGATTGGTCATCTACAAGGGAAAAGGTTGCGATCACTGTAACCAAACAGGGTATAAAGGCCGTGTCGCCCTTTATGAGGTCATGCCGGTGAAGGACGCCATCCGGCAGTTGGTCTTGCAAGGGGCGACCACTGATGAAATCAAAGGAAGCGCCGTATCTTCCGGGATGAAAACGCTTCGCGTCAGCGGCCTCGACAAGGTTAAGGAAGGCATCACGACCATTGATGAGGTCTTAGAGAATACGGTCGCAGACAGTCGATGAAAGGGGTAGACCATGCCTAATTTACATCAACTACTTCAAACTATGAAGGACAAAGGCGCTTCGGATCTTCACATTACCACCGGTGCGGCGCCCATGATACGCGTCAATGGACGCCTTGTTTCCCTGGATGAATCGCGCTTGTCTCCGACGGATACGAAGCAGTTGTTATACAGTGTGTTGACGGATGCACAGAAACATCGGTTTGAAGAGGAGCAGGAACTCGATTTTTCATTCGGTATTAAGGGTCTGAGCCGTTTTAGGGGGAATGTGTTTATTCAACGCGGCGCGGTGGCCGGTGCGATTCGGACCGTGCCTTTTGAAATTCGATCGTTCGAGGCGCTCGGCATTCCTCCTGTGGTGAGCAAACTCGCCCAAAAGCCGCGGGGGCTTGTGTTGGTGACGGGGCCCACCGGCAGCGGGAAGTCGACGACATTGGCGGCGATGATCGATCAGATCAACATGGAACGTCACGATCACATCATTACCATCGAAGACCCGATCGAATTTCTCCATCCGCACAAGAGATGCATCGTCAACCAGCGAGAGATCAGCTCCGATACGGCGAGTTTTAAAACGGCTTTGAAATATATTCTGCGGCAAGATCCCGACGTGGTGCTTATCGGTGAGCTGAGGGATTTGGAAACGGTGGAGGCGGCCCTCACCATTTCCGAAACCGGACATTTGACCTTTGGCACCCTGCATACGAATTCTTCCGCTCAAACCGTCAACCGCATTATCGATGTGTTTCCATCGGCGCAACAGCCTCAGGTTCGCGCACAGCTTGCGCTCGTGTTGGAGGGCGTGCTCTCGCAGCAGTTGATTCCCAAAAAGGGGGGCAAGGGGATGGCCATGGCCTTGGAAATCATGGTGCCGACCGCAGCGATTCGAAATTTAATCAGAGAGGACAAGGTTCATCAGATTTATTCGGCGATGCAAACCGGTCAAGGGGAAAACGGGATGCAGACGATGAACCAATCTCTCCACCAACTTTACAGCCGGGGGGAAATCCTACTTGAGGATGCCACCGCGCGATCCAGTCACCCCGACGAATTGTTGACGATGGTCCGCAGGGGACAGGGGGGTCCGCAGGGGATGCGGACTTCGATGCCGCGTCCCGGCATGGCCAGAAGGACCGGCTTGCGTTAAGCGGCGGCGGGCATGAGATATCTGGAAAAAGCTATTTTTGGGGAACATCTAACGTCGATACATTTATGAAGTATCTCCATATGAAACAATCATCAATCGATGAAGGAGTGGTCAATGGCAACATTTGAATGGACAGGTAAAACGAGACAGGGCGCCCTGAGAAAGGGGGAATTGCTTGCGAAGAACAGGGAAGAAGTGCTCGGTCTCCTCCGAAAAGAACAGATCCTCGTCTCTTCGGTCAAGAAAAAAGCGGCGGAGATCACCCTGCCCGGATTCGAGAAAAAGGTGACCGACAAAGACATTGTCATTTTTACGCGTCAGTTTGCGACCATGATCGATGCGGGGCTGCCCTTGGTCCAATGCTTGGAGATCCTTTCCGCTCAAGCTGAAAATCCCGTGCTCGGAAAAGCCATCAGTGAAGTCCGTGCCGATGTGGAGGGCGGATCGACCTATACGGATGCCTTGAGAAAACACCCGAAGGTCTTTGACGACCTCTATGTCAACATGGTGTCCGCCGGTGAAACAGGTGGCATCCTCGATACGATTTTAAACCGGCTTTCGAAACATATCGAAAAGTCGATGAAGCTGAAGAAGCAAATCAAATCGGCGATGGTGTACCCGGCCACGATCTTGGGCGTTGCCGCCATCGTCATCATCGTGTTGATGGTCTGGGTTATCCCGATTTTTGCGAAGATGTTTGTCGATTTCGGTGGGACGCTTCCGGGCCTGACTCAGATGGTCATCGATGCCAGTTATTTCATGAAAAACAACATCCTATATATGATCGGCGGCGCCCTCTTGGCCGGGTACGGGTTTAAAAAATATTACAAGACGCCGAAGGGCCATTATAAGGTCGATAAGCTGGCCTTAAAACTGCCCGTCGTGGGGGATTTGATTCAAAAGGCCAGTATCGCCAAGTTTACCCGAACCTTGGGGACCTTGATTTCCAGCGGGGTGCCGATTCTCGAAGGGCTTGGGATCGTCGCCAAAACATCCGGGAACAAGGTGGTTGAACAGGCGATTATGAATGCCCGTTCCAGCATCAGCGAGGGGAAGACGATTGCCGAACCGCTTGGCAAGGAAAAAGTGTTTCCGCCCATGGTGGTCCAGATGATTTCCGTCGGCGAAACCACCGGGGCAATCGACGGGATGCTCGGCAAAATCGCGGATTTCTACGATGACGAGGTTGATGCCGCCGTGACGGCCTTGACTTCATTGCTCGAACCGATGATGATGGTCTTTTTGGGCGTGACCATTGGCACGATCGTCATCGCCATGTACCTTCCGATTTTCGAAATGGCATCCGTTGTCGGTTAGATATTCAAACGGCAGGCATCGGTGCTTCTTCTGGAATCATGCAAAGAACGAATAAGGAAGATAAAATACTTTTCGGGCGCATCAAGTATTTAATTGCGCTGCGTTTTGTATTGGTGACGGCGTTGCTGGGCTTGCCGATCCTGTTTCGTCTCGAGACCTTCGGCAATCCCCACTCGATCAACACTTTTTATTTTTTGATCGGCGCCACCTATTGCTTGACCTTCTTCTATCTCTTTTTCCTAGCAGTCAAAAAACCCTCCCTCCATTTTGTGACCGTCCAGTTGGGCATCGATCTCTTATTCGAGACGGTTTTGATTTCCGTGACCGGCGGTCTTGGGAGTCTCTTCCCCTTTTTATATATCCTCACGATCGTCGCGGCATCGATATTTTTTCATCAGAGGGGCGGTCTATGGATGGCTGGGTCCGCCACCCTGCTTTTTAGCGGGATGGCGTTTCTTCAAACTTACCAACTGCCGCCTTTCGAGGGAGCCAATTATTTTGGTGGAAGAGAAACCGTTTATGCGCTTTTTCTATATATGATTGCGTTTTTTACAGTGGGCATGCTCAGTGGGCGTTTATCGAAACGGCTCCACGAAAAGGAGGTCGGTTTCTTGGATCTGCGTGTTTTTCATGAGGATATTGTCCAAAGCATTGCCAGCGGTCTCATTACCACCGACCTATACGGCACGATCACATCGATCAATCAAAGCGCGACAAAAATTACCGGATACGGCCCGGATGCCTTGGTGGGAAAGCGCTGGGAGGACACCTTTTCCTGGAAAGACCTGAAGTCCCATTTCCTCAAATTGGACGAAACGGGGATGTCTCAGCGGTTTGAGGGAGAAATCGTCACCAAGGGAGGCGCGCGATGCTTGCTGGGTGTAACCATTTCGTCCCTCCGCAATCAAGAGGGAGAGCAGATGGGGATTATCGGGACCTTTCAAGACGTCACGAAGATCAGAAACCTCGAGGAGGCCATGCAGAAAAAAGACCGCCTGGCCGCGATCGGTGAAATGGCTGCCGGTATGGCGCACGAGATTCGCAATCCACTGGCCTCATTAAGCGGCTCCATACAGGTTTTGAAGAACGAACTGACCTTGAGAGGCGAAAATTTTCAGCTGATGGAAATCGCCATCAAGGATACGGAACGCCTGAACGCCTTCGTGACCGATTTTCTCCGCTTTGCAAGACCGCTTCCCCCCCGGCGGGAATGGATTAATCTCAACAAGCTTTTATCCGAAATCGCGCTGCTCATTCAAAACAATAACGAGGCCACCGATCGGGTGAATGTCGTATTGGAGGAAATGACAGAACCGATTGTTGTTTTCGTGGATCCGAATCAGCTGAAACAGGTGTTTTGGAATCTTGGGAACAACGCCTTTCAGGCCATGCCGTCCGGCGGCACCTTGACCTTGAGCGCACGGCGGATGTCCTTAAAAGGAAAAGAAGCGACTGCGGAGATCGCCATTCAAGACACGGGCGAGGGGATCGGGAAAGACGAGGTCCGAAAGATCTTCAATCCCTTCTTCACCACCAAAAGTGCCGGCTCCGGACTGGGGCTTGCCATCGTACAACGGATTATCGAAGAACATTACGGCCGCATCGCCGTTGAAAGCCGCCCGGGCCGGACCATTTTTAGGATCAGCCTGCCGATCGATGCCGCCGAGGCATGGGGGCCGGCGGCTTCCTCCGGTTCGGGATCCGACGGCGATATGAAACGGGCGGCCGGTCTTCGTGAAGCGCCCCTTTTTTCTGAGGTGAAGCCATAATGGTGCAGATTCTCATCGTCGATAACGAAACCAGTATTCGAGACTTTCTTGCCATTGTTCTTAAAAAAGAAGGCTACCAGTGTGAGACGGCGGAGGACGGGCAAAAGGCCTTGAAGATGTTGAAAAAGGATCGTTTCGATCTGGTCTTGAGCGATATCAAGATGCCGAAGATGGACGGCATCGCGTTGCTCAAGGCCTTAAAGACCGCCTCTCCGGAAACGGTGGTCGTGATGATGACGGCCTTTGCCTCCACCGAAACCGCCGTGGAAGCGATGAAGGAAGGGGCTTACGATTATCTGACCAAGCCTTTTCAAATCGACGAAGTCAAGATCATTATTAAAAATGTCCTGGAACGGAAAAAACTTCATGAGGAGAACCGGCAGCTCCGGCAGGAATTGCGATCGAAGGCCGATTTTACGCAAATTATCGGAAGAAGCGAGAAGATGCGCAAGGTGTTGTCCTTGGTCGAAAAGGTAGCGGACAATAAGAGCAATATCTTGATTACCGGAGAATCGGGCACGGGAAAAGAATTGATCGCGCGGGCGATCCATTACAACAGCGCAAGGCGGGAGCAACCCTTCGTTACCGTCAACTGCAGCGCCCTTCCGGAAACATTGTTGGAGAGTGAACTCTTCGGACACATGAAGGGCGCTTTTACCGGTGCGATCGGCAATAAAGCCGGGCTCTTTGAAGTGGCGGACAAAGGGAGTATTTTTTTGGACGAAATCGGGGAGACGTCCTTGGCGATTCAGGTCAAGCTCTTGCGCGTCCTCCAAGAGCGCGAAATCAGGAGGGTCGGGGGCACGAAGGACATGAAGATCGATATCCGTATTATCGCCGCCACCAATCAAAACCTGTTGAAATTGGTGTCCGAGGGAAAATTCAGGGAGGATCTCTATTACCGGCTCGATGTCATTCCCATCTCCCTCCCACCGCTTCGCGAACGCGCGGAAGATATACCGCTGTTGAGCGAGTATTTTCTCGGAAGATACAATGCATCCCTGGGCAAGGACATCAAAGGTCTAACGCCGGAAGTGATGTCTCTTTTATGCAATCATGTGTGGAGAGGAAATGTGCGCGAATTGGAAAACGTGATCGAGCGGGCCGTGGCGCTGACCTCCAATGCATATCTTTCCTCAGAGGATTTCAACGGCAGCCTCCCCAAGAACGCACAAGCGGAGTCCGTGCAATATTCCATTCCGGAAGCGGGACTCGATTTGGAGGCGCTCATCGGGAAAATAGAGAAACAACTACTCCTCAAAGCGCTCAATGAAACCCGCTGGGTCAAAAAAGAAGCGGCCAAACGGCTTTGCCTCAATTTCCGATCCTTTCGTTATCGGCTTCAAAAGTACGGCATCAAAGGCCGCGGGTCGGCTGCGTTTTCACGGGAATATCTCGAGTCCTAAGGCTGCATGCGATCTAAGCCCTTCCTTTTTCTTTATCAAAGCCGTTAAAATGATCTTGTTCAGGCCGGGTTTCAGGCCATTCGAGTCAATCGCTCTAAGACCGCCACTGCGGCATCGACGATGATCATTCGCAGATATTTTAAGCGCAGATATTTTAGGGTTCCGCGCAATGGTCCCCATGCAGGATAAAATCCCTTTACACTCCACAAAAAATGCTTTCACCCTCCTGGCACCCGCCAAGGTGAATCTGTATCTCAGGGTCATCGGGAGGCGGACCGACGGGTATCACGATCTCTTGTCATTGATCCAAATGGTCGGTCTTTATGACCGGGTGCACTTTTCTGAGGCGTCCGACGGCATCCGGCTTGAAGTTGCAGGCAACCGACTCCCGTCGGACGCCTCCAACCTCGTCTATCGTGCGGCCGGTCTCATCCAGCAAGAGATACGGGCCGAAAAACGTCCCGAAAAAGGTGTCTTTATCCGGCTGGACAAAACGGTTCCGATCGCCGCCGGATTGGGAGGCGGCAGCAGCGATGCTGCGGCGACCTTGATCGGCTTGAACCGGCTTTGGTCGCTCGGCTGGTCTCGAGAACGACTGGAGGCCCTTGGCGCTTGCTTGGGTTGCGATATTCCTTTCTTTTTTCATGGTCCCACGGCCTGGGTTTCGGGAAGGGGGGAAATCGTTCAGCCTGTCGGTCCGGTCTTCGCCGGATGGATTCTCATCGTGCACCCGGACATCGCGGTGTCCACGGCCTCTGTCTACGAGCGGTATGACCGTGGAATCGGGTTGACAAATGCGGAGCAGGGCCCTAATATCACTCGATCGGACCGCGACAGGCCCCCGGTGGACGTTCTGCTTTCTCGTCCTGTAAACGATCTGGAGGGGATTACTTGTTCGGACCATCCTGAATTAGAAAAGATAAAAACCCGGCTGCGAGACCTCGGCGCGGAAGGTGTGATGATGTCCGGCAGTGGGCCAAGCATTTTTGGTTTTTATAAAAATGAAACCCTTGCGAAAAAATCTGTTGAGGTGTTTGAAAAGATCGGTCAATACCGCGTTTTCTTGGCGGCGGTTTTGAGGCGATCTCCCATCTAAAGATATGACTGGGGCGTCGACAAGTGGCAAGTCACGAGATTTTGGATCTCGCATTCCCAGGTTCGAATCCTGGCGCCCCAGCCATTTTCCTGTTTTGGCACCTTTTGCAAGAATGTCGAATGGTTTTCTATAAATAGGACAAGGAGTTCCGTCCTTATAGAATGCAGTTCAATAGTAAAACCCTGAGGAGGCGGGCTTTTTCATGGGAAGTCTGCTTAATCAAGAGATCCATCGATGTATGCTGATTTTTGTTATAAAGACAAAAACAAAGGGGTCTCTTTTTTCTCTTGGCCCCGGCTGTTAATGGGTGACCTCTTTTCCATATGGGATTTAAGCGGCGCCCTTTTTGAAACTTGGCAAAATTTTCCTCCCAGGTTGCACACCACTCCGCTTTCCCCTCTGGAGCACCGTGTTTCAAGATAGATGCGAGGCAGCTTTGCCAGAATGCCATTTTTCTGGGGGATTTTTTGCTGACCA
>JBHHXH010000010.1:0-53291 GCA_046756925.1 Nitrospiria bacterium | reverse complement strand
TATCGAGGATTATAAAAGGGTCTTTAATAATATTTCTGTGAAGGCTTTTGGGTTTTTTACATTGTTGGTCGCACCTTTTTTAATTGTGCCGGCCTTGGCAAAAATTCTATTACCGATATTGAGACGGATGGACAATGCCTTTTTTTCCATCTTCCCATTTGCCAAATATATGGGGTGGGCGGGTGTAATCGTATTGAAAAAACAGAAGGTTTAAAAAAACAAGAAAAGTTTTGTGATTCGTTGACTGTGTCAATTTTGAGAAACGATATGTATATGCGTTATGACCGTTACTGTGGTCGTGTTGAAGCAAAGAACGCGATCTTTGAAACCATCAAGGTCTTTTACAACTATTAGGGCTGGCACTCTGCGATACCTGATAATACTTTCATGATCTTGATAAACCGGTTGACTCAGCTAAAACGGGTATCCGTTTTATTCGGGAAGGACAGATTCGATGTGTGGCATTTGTGGCGTCGTTAATTACAATGAATCATTTGGTTTAGACTCCTTGAAAACCATGTCCTCTACATTGGTTCATAGAGGACCGGATGACGAAGGCACTTATTTTAACGAAAAAAAAAGGGTTGCCCTCGGTCATCGTCGGCTCAGTATTCTGGATCTTGATTTGGGTCACCAGCCGATGGCCAATGAAGATTATTCCATTTATATCGTCTTTAATGGAGAAATATACAATTATCGGGAGTTAAGACGGGACTTATCCCGGAAGCACGTTTTTAGAACCTTTAGCGATACGGAAGTCCTGCTCCATCTTTATGAGGAATACGGAGCAGGTATGCTTGACAAGATCAATGGGATGTTTGCATTCGGAATATGGGATAATAATAAAAACAGGCTCTTATTGGCAAGAGATCGGCTTGGGATAAAGCCGCTATACTACACGCAAGCTAAGCGTTCTTTTATCTTCGCTTCGGAGATTAAAGCAATACTTAAATATGAAGATGTTCAAAAAGAGATCGGCATGAATGCACTTTATTACTTCTTGCAATTGAGATGCGTGCCCTCGCCTTATACGATGTTTAAGAATATATATAAAATCGAACCGGGTTGTTTTATGGAAATCGATTTAGAAGGGTCTATTTCCAATAAGGCATACTGGCGTCTGGAGGATACATACACGAAAGACGCAAATGACCCGTCTAGCGAAAGTAAAAGCCATATCGATTCCCTTTTGAGTGAATCCGTCCACATGAGAATGATCAGTGATGTACCGATCGGGGCATTTTTAAGCGGCGGCATTGATTCAAGTTTAATCGTCAGTTACATGCGCAAACAGATGAGTCAGCCTGTTGATACATTCACTGTCGGATTCGACGATGATCGATTCAACGAATTCAATTATGCACGAGAGGTTTCCGAATACCTCAGCACGACTCAGCATGAGGTAATGTTGGATCACAAAAAATTTTTTGACTGCATGGGCTTGTTAATTCATCATTTCGATGATCCCGT
Source organism: Nitrospiria bacterium (assembly GCA_046756925.1). Lineage (GTDB taxonomy): Bacteria > Nitrospirota > Nitrospiria > SBBL01 > JAADHI01 > JAJDBU01. Next base: position 51,821 of record JBHHXH010000010.1, on the reverse strand, counting down.
CGCAGATGGCGCCATCATTCCGATGTATTACATTTCAAAATTGGCGAAAGAAAATAACGTCAAGGTCATGCTATCGGGGGAAGGCAGCGATGAACTTTTTGCGGGCTATTCATCCTATTTAAGTTATTTAACATTACATAATCTTTCAAAATTCACCGATTTTCTCCCAAATGGGATGGTTATGATGATGTTAAAGCAATTAATGAAATATCGTTACAAAACCGAGGCACTGGGAAAACTCTATCAGTTCATTGCATCAAATAAACAATATACCGGTCACTCTGCATTTCATATACATGATTTATTGCTTCTTTTTAATGAAGATTATCGAAAACAGATTGATATGGGTCTGCTCAACAGACATATAGAAGCGCCAAAAAGGCATCATCGCGACTTTCTTGATCAGATGCTGTATTTCGATCTAAAAGTTCGTATACCCGACGACCTGCTTGCCAGACTTGATAAACTGACGATGGCCGCTTCTATTGAAGGCCGTGTTCCCTTTCTGGACCATCGGCTTGTTGAAGCGGCAATGAATATTCCCGGACGACTAAAGATTCATGGAGATGAAAGGAAATACATCATAAAAGAAGTTGCCAGAGATTATCTTCCAAATCGAATTATATATAGAAAAAAAAGGGGCTTCCCCGTGCCGATCGATATGTGGGTCAAGGAAGACCTGAAACCCCTTTTTAAGGAAGTTCTCCTAAATGAAGAGACGGGCATCTTCGATAAAAAAAATCTAACGAAAATAATTGCAGAAAATGAAACGGGACGTTCTAATCATTCATCGCTTATATGGCGTTTGTTTTACTTTACTGTTTGGGAGAAATATTGGATAAAAGACGAGATGTTGTTGGCACCTTACCTCAAACAGTAAATCGATAAAATTCCATTTATTTTTTCTACATCCCTTTAAAGAAAATTTACTTTATCGTCAGATTTATAGGTGAAGACGGCGGCGTCGTGTCTGACGACAAGGTCAGTCCATTTAGAGAAAAATAAAGGACCCCTTCACTGTTAGACGAAACGGGAACACCTCCACCAGTGGTGCTGATCGTGACAGTCGTATCGGTTGTTCCGGAAGTTGTTGAAATGTTATAAGTGGTCGAAGGTTGCATGTCGACCACTAGATGCTTTGATTTCGATGCTGCGGGGAAAAACTTATAGGTGCTTGAACTGACCGACAATACGTCGGATGCATTTTTTGCAAATAGGACCACCCATTGATGGGTCGTGTCATTGATATGTGCGCCTGTCATCTTGTTGTCGGTTGAATTCATTAATTTTGTTTGAGACATCGAGGCCAGACTGTTTGCATCGCCAAATTGGATAACATTTAGAAAGGTATCATAGTTTGTTGCAACGGCCGGTCGTACCTCTATCCGTCCCCAGCCCAAATACTCGTGCATGGCGGTCGTCATCGACGGCGCTCCCCAGGGGGTCGTTCCGTCATCGTCTCCACTTTGATATTCCTGACCGGATCCCCCCAACACATTTATCCGAATGCTGCTTGGCAAGAGGGTCTTCATATAAAACTTACCATGCGTTGGTGCCGATTCAAAGTTCTTCGATTTAAGCGGGCCGCGCTTGTTGGTTAAGCTCATGACATCCGTATTGCTGGATGTCCATTTCCCTGTACGGGGGTTTGTCGGGCTGCCGTTTTCAAAGACGGGTTTCTCCGGAATCCATATCTTCCAGATCTTCTCATCCGAACTCGGGTTCAGCACGTTGAGCCGGTCGAAGACAAGCACAAACTCTTTATCGACGGCCCCTCTTAAATAGACGAATTCTCTCTGGGAAATGTCCGCTGTGGTTGTCAGCCAACGGAGTGAGCTGTCATAGGCGATGTAGTCGAAATCGGGATTGTTAAGCGTTTCAGCCATGACCGTTCCGGCAATCCGTGTCGGTTTTGGGATGCCTCGCGCCACCCAGAAAGGATCATACTCACTTCGGTTGTATCCCAAGCTTGGATCGGAAGGGCCTTTATGAATGCCAATGGCGTTATCGAAGATTTCGCCTCTACCATCCCCCTCACTCGCGAGAAGGGCGTCACCACTTTTTGAATTGGCCGGCTTGAGTATGAGATTTCCGAACTTATGGATGCTAAATTGTCCTACGTCACTTGTATCATGGCCAAAGAGCTTGTAATTTTTTGCCCAGAATACCACTTGGCTGTCGGTGCTCCCATAACCGGACTTCATCACCACCTCTCCAAGACCCAGTTTCTGTGTTTTCGAAATATTTAATTGGTCTGGAGATTTCTTGGTCACCTCCCTATCCCCGTATAAGAACCAATAGAGTACCGCGTTGGACCAGGTTCCACCGTACTTTGTGATCTTGCCGGCACAACCATCTGCGACAGCATCTTGATAAGCCCATTTGGCGATAGCGGCGTTTGGGTTTCCCACATGCCTGAGCATGCCGGCACTAAGAATGGCCGTTTTACACTCGATTCCCGAGATGCCCCCTGAAAGATCCCCCCACCGCTCTAGATATTCAGGGCATCGATCGGTTCCTGACGGCCCGCACTGTTTAAGCAGGCTATGGGGCTTTAGGTTGGCGGCCAGGAATCGAGGGTAGGCACGGAAAAAAGGCGTGGATGTAATATAGTCCGTGCCCAGAGCGCTTGAAAATAACGCGGTGGGGATGCCAATATTTAAAAATCCATCTCGAAGATATCCTCCAGAACTTTCGTGCCACCCGGTGCCATCCGGGTAATGGCGGTTTAACTCAACAAAAACACGATCCAACCAGATGGTATAAAAGGCGTCGTACATTTCAGACTGTGTCGAAGCGCCTATCTCAGGATCATTATAAAAAGCCAGGATGCCCAAGACGTCTTCTATACTTGCAGATGACCAATTATTTGCAAGATAAACCAATTTGCTGGCTCCAATCGGCATGGTCAACTGATTTTGCCCCTTGTATCTTTTGTTGTAGTCGGCGATAAACGCGTTGATAATCGCGGTTCTTTCTGAACCGCTTAGATGAGGATAACACCAGTCGTAGGCGGTCATCACGGGCAAGAAAGTGGATTCAGGATAGCCTTTGCCAAAGTGTCCATGTTCCTGTAGCGCTGAAGTGGCGGCCGAAGGATTACTAATGGCCGTCAGTTGTTGTTGGGCGTAGCTATTGGCCTTCGCGCAATATTCTTGAGGTGTGTCCAATGCTCCCGTAAAGGTAAACCCTTTTAATTTCATTTGCTGAGGATCCAGCAATGCAATGAATGCATAGTTGAGGCTTCCCCAATCCTTCTCGATGGCTTTTTGACTCGTCGTCAAAACCGACGTGTCGTTTAAAAGATTGATAAACACTTGGAATTCCGTGGCGTAATAAGTTGAGATCCGATCTCTCAACGCTGGGAGCTCACTCGCGGTAACGAATAGACGCGGGTGTTGTCCTAAAGCAATGGGGCTGGATGCCGGAGGCGTCGCTGCATGGCCCCTCATGGAAAATAATAAAACAATGATTGCGATTAAGACGGTTGAACATTTTTTCATAATGATTGTTCCCTTTCTTTACATACGCGAGGTGCTACCGAATTTACTAAACACCCTTTAACTCAGAATTTTAAGTCCGGTCGGAGAGGACGGCGGTGTGGTATCCGAAATGGGATTTTTCTCTATTGCACCAAGATCCGGCGCAGTTCCGGTGAAGCTGAGCCCAACAGGAATTCCTGCGTCGATTGCCTTGCTTGCCGATTGCAAATGATAATCTTTGGTTGACGGATCGACAAATAGGGGGTCGAACCCGGTCGTGTCGGTCACACTGCTTAAGGTGCCAGCACTGGTCTGAAACCATCCATTATGACCGATATCCAAATTAGAAAAAGACGATTTGACGCTGGGTTTGCCCGATAGATTCATCAGATTGTTCTTGATGACCCCCCCATCGACACTCGGCACCGTCGCACCCAACGTCGATTCAAATCGAAACGCATTGGATCCGATATTGACCAAGGTGTTATTCAATACAGTCAGGCCCCTGACGCCATCGAACTTCATGGCGTATGAACTCATATCATAAATCTGGTTTTGAATAATACTATTATTTTCTTGAATAAAGGACAGTCCTCCCTCCTGACGCATTTCGATACCGAACAAGCCATCCCGTAATATATTCCCCTCAACGACGATATTCCGGCACCCCTTTTGTATCACAATGGTTTTGTTGTTTTTATAACCGGACATCGTGTTCCCTTTCACGAGCACGGTGTCTCCCGCCTTAAAATCCAAGGCATTCTCCGTCAAGCCGGTCGTACTGGTTCCATCGATAAAGGTATTGTCCGTGATTTCGATATTGTTTGCGTAGGAAGAAAATGATTGGCCGGTCACGCCGAAAATCTGAATACCATCCCCGCTACACCTTTCAATTGTATTTCGTAATATTTTAATATCACTAATGCTTGGTCCACGATCGGTGTCGATCATGATGCAGTGGGCATCCCGCCGTGTTCCCGCATCGATCCACATGAAATTGTGGATGTAGGAATCCTCGATCGTAATAAAAGCCGCGTTCTCAATTGAAAACCCTTCACGACGCCCGTTTCGAACCTCCAAATTCCTAAACGTAATATGCTTGCCGTTGACCCGGATGGCGTCGGAGGAAATATTCGCTTGATCAACGATGAGGTTTTCAAAGGTCCAATGGTCTCTGTTGATATGCAATCGGGAACCGGCCGTACCGGTTATAATCACTTTTTCACTTTGATATCCCTTTACGACAATCCTTTGGGCGGTGGTTCCGCTGATAGGGAAAGAAAAGGAATCGCTGTAGCTTTGCCCTGTCGTGTCGCCTCGGATGAACAACATATCACCCGGCAATAATTGATTGATCCCCTGCTGTATGGTCTTGTAGGGAGCGCTGATCGATCCGTCACCACTGCTGGATACGGCATTATTCACGTAGTAATTCGCTGAATATGCCGTTGAATGGCTGAGACAAAATAAACCGATCGCGATCCACAATCTTTTGAGAATACTATTTTTTTTTATGTATTTTTGTTCAATCATACGTTTTAAAATGTCCGTTTTGTAGATCATATGGATAATATGGATTATAGGATCTAATGTTAATCTTGGCTGACATTGGCAAAGTAATTTGGTAAAGCAAATTATACGCCTATCAGCTAGAATTCCGAAAATAGATGAAACTTTACAAGAATTGTTGAAATGCGTCCGACCAATTGCGTATTTTTATCCCTCTCACATAATCCCCTTAGTCCTCTTATTAATAGATCGAATCGGAACGACCGGTAATATGCGTTCTAAAATTGTGGATTCGCTTTCCAAAAGCGAAAGCCCAGGATATCTTGCCCAGGATATCTTGAATGTAGAATGGTTTTGACTAGCTCTATCTATACGACAAAGCAATGAAATGCTTTCATGAGTCGGACTGTGCGTTCTAGGCTCCGGTGAACCCTCAGGGTCATGTCATCCATCTCCAGAAAAGAAGCGCGGAATCGTGACTTGCCACACCGATCGCAGGACCCTCAATGCTCTCTTTTTAATGAACTGCGCACGCGTCTGATAAGCATACACATTGCCGAGGAGGGTTGTCGTGCATGGGCGACATCCGCCAAATGCATTTTGCTTAATCCTTTAATAATGCCCGCATATCGTCTGTCTCAAATCCACGACAGGGCAGGAAATGCGTGTATTGTGGATAAAAGCTTTCGCATGAAATGCGGATAGAAAATATTTTTACGATTTGTGAACTTGAAATGATCTCTAATAATCAGTGTATGCATGATATGCATATGGTTCGGAAGACTTGAATCGAGCGAAAGGAATCGCATAAGATAAAAACGGGCAAAGCTGCACAGATGACCGCGCTCCGTAATCTTACGGGGGGAGGAAAGTCCGAGCTCCACAGGGCAGGATGGTCGCTAACGGCGACTGGGGGCGACCCTAAGGAAAGTGCCACAGAAAACAAACCGCCCGCCATCCGGCGAGCAAGGGTGAAACGGCGAGGTAAGAGCTCACCGCTTCGATGGCGACATCGAAGGCAGGGCAAACCCCATCCGGAGCAAGACCAAATAGGGGCGCATGAAGAACATATTTTCTTCGAAGGGCGGTCCGCCCAATGTGTCCGGGTCAGGTCGCTAGAACCCGATGGCAACATCGGGTCCAGAGAAATGGTCATCGCCCCGTTTTTTCGGGAAACAGAACTCGGCTTATGGGCAACTTTGGCCTAGACGGGGAAAGGCGAACGCTTTTCCCCGTTTTTTTGTCTTTTTAGAGCCTTTCCTTTTAGACAACAAACTCTCCAGAAGCCAATTGATTTTGTGAAGGCATTTCAACGATAATCCATTTCGAAAATTCGATGGATCGTATTCTTTCGATTCGCATTGAATGAAAAGGAGTGACCATGCCCAAACCCAAAATATACCAATACGAACGTTGCAGTACTTGCAGAAAAGCATTGAAATACCTCGATCTCAAGGGGGTCGCCTATCAATCCGTTCCCATTGTTGAACGGGCGCCGACCAAGGCCGAATTAAAAATCGCCTTAAAAGCCTTCGGCGGTGACCTGAGACGGCTGTTCAATACCTCCGGCCAAGTCTACCGGGAGATGCAATTGAGCCAAAAGATCAAAACCATGCACGTCAAGGAAGCCATCGATCTCTTAAACAGCAACGGCAAACTTGTCAAACGTCCTTTCGTTTTAACGGACAAAGGGGTCTTGGTCGGCTTTAAAGAAGCGGAATGGGACCGGGTTTTCGGATCATAAAACCAAGGGGCCGCCAGTGAGACGCTATTGGTTGATGAAGTCAGAACCGAAGGAGTATTCCATTGAGGACCTCAAAGCCGATACAGTCACCGGTTGGGATGGAGTCCGCAACTACCAGGCCCGCAACTTTATGCGAGACGACATGCGTGTCGGCGACGGCGTTTTTTTCTATCACAGCAATACAAAACCGGAATTCGTGGGGATTACCGGCATGGCCAAGGTGGTCAAGAGGGGCTATCCCGACGATACGGCTTGGGATCCGAACGACCGACATTACGATCCGAAGAGCCGCCCCGGAAACCCGACTTGGTACCGGGTCGATGTCCGTTTTGTCAAGAAGTGCAAAACGGTCATTCCCCTGCGGCGACTCAAAGGAACCCCAGGACTGAAAAAAATGGTGGTGGTCCAACGCGGAAGCCGTCTTTCCGTGCAGCCTGTTTCTCCGGAAGAGTGGCGGATTATTTTGGCTCTGCCGGAGTGGGGTTGAGCGATTGAATGTTTCTTGTCGGTTGTTTACAGTCTTTTTACATCTGTTGGGCCTCCTGGTTTTGGCCCGTCCATTCCAATCTCACGCAGCCACCAACGGGCCCGACCCATCTCGCAATCTTTTAAGTCCAAACGCCGAGGTTTTTTTGGTGACCGTCGGCCCCGGATCCCTGGTTTGGGAACGCTTCGGGCACAACGGAATCCGGATTCGGGACCGGAGTCAGGGTATCGACCTCACTTATCATTGGGGTCTGTTTAGTTTTCAATCGCTTCACTTCTGGCCTAGATTCTTGAAAGGGCATATGACCTATTCGATTGGGAGCGAACGCACGCAACGGTTTCTACAATTCAACGTCGAAAGCGATCGTGAGATACACCTTCAGAAACTCAATCTGACCTTCGAACAAATGAATGCATTATTTCAGAGGTTGATCGAAAACGATACCGACGGAAACCGCAGCTATCGTTACGATTATTACCTGGACAATTGCTCCACCCGTGCACGGGACGCCATCGATGTGGTCGTGGGTGGACGGATTGCGAAAGCCACGCAGGAAACGGAGACGCACCAAAGTTTCCGATCGCATACACGCCGCCTGCTTCAAGGGATGCTCCTTCCCTACCTTGGCATCCAGCTCAGTTTGGGACATTCTGCGGATGAAAAAATATCCGTCTGGGAGGAGATGTTTACGCCGATGGCCCTCCGGCGTCATCTCAACGAAATCGCCCTGGCGGACGGCTCTCCCTTGGTGCTTTCGGACAAATTAATCTTTAACTCTTCAAGTATGATCGAGCCGAAGGAAGCGCCTTCGTTTTTATTCACGTATTTATCGGTCGCCGTTTCTATCGGATTATTGATGGTTATTCTTGCATATCTCACGGCGGCCGGTAAAAAGTCGGCCCGGGCACTGCTTGCCTTGATCGGGATCTTGTGGAGTTTTCTATCCGGCTTGGCCGGAATTGCTTTTTTACTGATCTGGTTCTTTACCGAGCACCGTTTCGGCCATTGGAATGAAAACCTCCTCCAATACAATCCGCTCTCATGGGTGATGGCTGTTTTCTTTTTCGCACTGCTCGTGCGTGGACAGGTTCCGCGGAAGGCGACGGCAGTCTTACATCTTATTTTAGGATGCTCCGTATTGGGATTTTTTCTGCAGGCGGTACCCGCGTTTGATCAGGTGAATGGAGAGGCAATCGCGCTTGCATTGCCTCTCCATTTGGGTATGGTGTGGGCGATGCGGATTATAGGGCAATCTTCTAGAAAATCTGTGCCCTTAAAGAAACGCCATTAAAACGAAGGAGAGCATTCACCCACACATATCTCATTGCCCAAGAGAAGCGTTATTTTCACCGCATCGACATGGTCCACCGCCGCGCCCCTTGTGTTCCCCAACATGCCCGAATATCGGCGTCACTCAAAAACGGTGCCCATGGAGGCATTTTCTATGATTCGGACCTCACTTGAATCGCGTGAAGTCCTGGACTCACAAACGGGAATGGGTTCCGTCACAGTAGGGTTTGTTCTTGGACTGTTTGCATCCGCACCAGGCCACTTTTTTTGCGGTTTCGATATGGACCCGGATGGGGGTCATGCCAGTTTTTAAGCGCTCATGCGAGCCGTCGCAATAGGGCTGGTTTTCGGATTTTCCGCAGGCGCACCAATATTTTTCGCCGGGTTGTTCTTCGATGACATAAGGTTGTTTTTGAATGGCCATGAATATCCTCCATCTCGACTTCGTTTCGAATCACTGCTTTCTTTTCTTGGCATTTGCAAAAAGGTATCATCATTCATAACATGATCCGCCTGGATCTGTAAATGTCAGGCTGGCGATTGGGTCTTGGTCCCAAACGCAATGCCGATATACGGAAGAAGAACTGAACAATGGGATTGAAATTTTTTCAGGTCGATGCCTTTACCGACAAGGCCTTTAGCGGAAATCCCGCTGCCGTGTTCATCCTGCCCGAAGCCCAAAACGAACGATGGATGCAGTCTGTCGCGGCGGAGATGAATCTTTCCGAAACCGCCTTTTTATATCCGGGAAGCGACCTATTCCATCTCCGCTGGTTTACACCGACGCGAGAAGTCGCACTTTGCGGCCACGCCACCCTGGCTACCGCTCATATCCTTTGGGAAACAGGGAGGCTCGCACCAAACCACCCGGCGCACTTCGAGACCCAAAGCGGCCGATTAAACGCCCTTAAAGTGGATAATTGGATTGAACTTGACTTTCCCTCCGAACCGGAACAAGCGACGGCTGCCCCGCCCACGCTGATTCAAGCCTTGGGGGTGAGGCCCCAATATGTCGGCAAGAACCGCTTTGATTTTCTGGTGGAGGTGGATTCCGAACAGATTCTTCGTTCGATTCGGCCCGAATTTGCATTGCTTGCCAGCGTCCAGACCCGGGGCGTCATCGTCACCGCTCCCGCCGCTTCTCCGGCTTACGATTTTGTGTCCCGCTTTTTCGCACCCCGTTCCGGGATTCATGAAGACCCGGTGACCGGGTCCGCCCATTGCTGTCTCGGCCCTTTTTGGCGCGAACGCCTTCATAAGGACCATCTGATTGCGCGCCAATTATCCACTCGTGGAGGGGTCGTGGCGATACGCATCAAGAAAAACCGCGTGGTACTCAGCGGGCAAGCCGTGACGATTTTCTCCGGACAATGGGTTGTATGAACATGCGCTCGCTCAATTGCCCGATGGATGGACCAGGATGGCCCTGTCTATTTTAGGCCTTTAACCCGACGGAGCCCAGGATCGAAACCAACCGCAAAGAAGACGCTTTTAAGGATTTTATTCTCGATCAACTCGATGCATTCGAAGGTCTCCACAATCGAGCCATGTTTGGGGGCGTCGGACTCTACGCCGACGGCATATTCTTCGGTATCGTCTACCGGGGAGGTCTCTTTTTCAAAACCAACACGGACACTCGGAAGGCTTATATCGAGAGGGGGATGGAAGCTTTTCGCCCAAACGAAAAACAAACGCTAAAGCATTACTATGAAGTACCGGCCGAAATTTTGGAAGATGCAGCGGCGCTGTTGCGCTGGGCTCAGCGTGCGATCGCCTGCGGCAAGAACCGTTCCGAAAAAAAGCGGTCATCGCGCGAAGGGCATCCGCAATCGGGGAGGGGAGCCTAGATCGAATGGACGGCTTCGAACACCTCTTCTCTTTCTTTCAGGGTCAACCCTAGATATCTTTTTCGAATGTCCTCAAAGCTGATTTGATGCCCTCGCCGAATCGAGGGCGTCAGAAAGGAACACAGCTTTTTCTCAAGCTTGTAGGTATTCTCCTCGCTGCTGATCGCCAGAACGCCATTGACAATCATATTTTGCAAAAGGAGTTCTTCGTGCGTGCGGGCATGGATATTCTCCGCGATGGGGATGAGGCAGTAGCTGCTGAGCAAGATGCCGTACAAGGTCGATGTCAGTGCGATGGGAATCGTTTTGATAATAATGTCCGTATCCCCGATACCCGATAGCATTCCGATGAGACCGATGATGCTGCCGATCATGCCGAAGGCCGGCGCCGCCTTGGCCATGCTTCGAAACACCCGCTCGTTTTGCGTTCTCCTTTGCTTGAAGAAGTAAGTTTCCGTCATCAAGACATCTTTCAGCTCCGCTTCCTTAAAGCCATCCACCAACATGCTGAGGGCATCCCTCAGGAAGGTTGCACTGGTCTGGCTGAGGGCCTTCTCGAGGGACAAGATCCCATCGTAGCGGCTCTTCACCGCCATGTTCAGCAGGGCTTTGATGATGTCGTCCTGACTCGGCAACCGCACGAAGTAGGCGTTGCGCGCCACCAGCAGAGCCGACTTGAATCGATTCATTGAATAACTTAAGAAGGCCGACCCCACCGTTCCCGAAATCACGACCAATAGCGCGACGATATTCAAGTACATCTCCGCGCCCCGGGTCATGGCAAAACCCATCATAAACACCATGCCGCATATCAGTACTCCGATCAAGTTTCCGATGCCCACCTTTTCTCCTTTCCTCAGATTCCTTTGTAGATTTCCGGGGTGATGACGATATCGACCCGGCGATTCATTTGCCTGTTTCGATCCGAGATATTCGGCATCTGCGGTCTGTACATCGATTGTCCGACAATCGTAAAACGACCCGGCGCCAGCTTGCCCGCTTTAATCAGGAATTTGGCCACATTCGAGGCCCGCAAGGCCGAAAGCTCCCAATTGCTCGGAATGTGCTTGCTCCGCACGGGAGTGTCGTCGGTATGCCCGACGACATGGACTTCATTCGGTGTCTTTTGAAGCACCGCAACCATCTTCTTTAAGAATGTCATCGTCTTCAAACCCAGCTCGGCGCTACCCAGATCGAAAAACAGGGGGCCCTTGACACTGATCTTCACGGTCGCGTCTTCTTCAAGTGCGACATCAATATTCTCAAGCCGGGTTTCTTTGACGGCACGCTTGCTTAAATCGAATATTTCCTTTGGGCTGAATTCCACATCGCCTGAAGGAAATGGAATGGTCTTCGGCAGAAGGTTCAAGGTTCCGGTGGGAGATTGCAGGGTTGATCGTACCGGAAGTTGCGTGCCTTCCGCTCCAGGGTCCGAGCGGTAGGCTTTGACGACCTCTTTTTCGTAAAACTGTGTGGAAAGCAGCACGGCAAAGAGCACGAACATCGTCATCATCAAATCCGACCAAGGCACGGACCACTGCTCCAAATCCCATGACCTTGCCGCATCGTTTTGCGCATCCAGGAGATCACTCGGATTCGCCATTCCCTCGGATACGGATCCGGCCTCCGCATGCCATGCCGATTCGCTTCGGTTCCATTTTTCTTCTCGATTCATATACACCCTCGACACATCGTTCGAATACCGCTTTCTGATGTTCGTAAATCCCACACCGTCATCGAACTAATTAGCAATATGCATACCGTTCGCCGCCGCCGTCTCTAAAGGTCCGGTCGATAAAAAAACCGGCGCGATGCGGATCATATTTCCGGACACATCGGCAATGATTGCCCATACCCCCTTCAATCGGCTATCTCATTCTTGCGATCCGGCTTCATTCCTGCGATTCAACTTCATTGAAACGCATCCAAGCGTCGGATACCGGCATCCATTTTCGCGTTTCGAACCCAAGGCCCCGCACCCCCGATTTATATATAGATTCCAGGGCCTCATGCCGATCGGACGTCTCAATTTTGCGTATACGAAGCGGACGAAAAAATGATATAATTATTAAGATTTATGCCTCTATACTATTCTCAGGTCATGTACAGACACGCAATACATGGTTGTTTGCTACGAGATAAACCTCCCTTTGTAGGGGTTTGCTGAGAATAGTATAGAGGCAGGTTAAGATTTAAGTAAGGCGTGTCGGGTTTCGCCAGGATGGCAAGACCGTTTCGCCTTCTCAATATGATTGCGGTCACATGAATCAGGCGCGGGTTCTTAATTAGCGTCATCACTCTGGAAGGAAAGGAAGCCCTCCAGGTGCTAACGATCAACAGACGCATCGATGGCATCTGCGGGAGGAATGGTGAATGAACCAAGCAAACTACCCATCCGATTCAAGTATCAAGGGGGGAAAAATATTGGTCGTGGAAGACAATCCGGCGACCATGGCCCTGCTGAAGGAAGTATTGCAAATAGAAGGCTATCGCCATGTCCTTTGCACGTCTAAGCCGCAAGAAGCCGTCACCCTGTACAAAGATTTCAAGAGCGATTTGATCCTGCTGGATCTGATGATGCCGAAAATAGACGGTTTCGAAGTGATGAACCGCCTCAAGGCCTCCGAAGGTGGAAACCTGCCTTCCATCGTGGTCCTTACGGCACTCGACGACCACCAACATCGTATTCGCGCCCTGAGCGAAGGCGCCTTGGACTTTGTCGCCAAACCCTTCAACCGCATGGAATTGCTGACCCGCATCCGCAACTTGCTCCGGGTCGCCATCTCCGAAAAGGCCCTCCGCAATCAAAATGCCGTATTGGAACAAATGGTCCAGGAACGCACCAAAGAATTGTACGACACCCGTCTGCAAGCCATCCATCTACTGGGACGCGCGGTGGAGTATCGCGACAACGACACGGGCATGCATATTATTCGCATCAGCAAGGTTTCCGCCCTGCTCGGCAAGGCGATGGGACTCACCGAACTGGAGTGCGACCTGCTCTATAACGCCAGCCCGATGCACGATATCGGCAAGATCGGCATCCCGGACAAAATTCTCTTCAAACGCGGCAGGCTGAACGCCGAAGAATGGGGGGTCATGAAGGCCCACGCGACCATGGGTGCGGAGATGCTGAGCGGCTACCGTTCCAAGCTGCTGGAAACCGCGAGAGTGATCGCCTTAAACCATCACGAAAAATGGGATGGAAGCGGCTACCCCCAGGGCTTGGCCGGCAAGGAAATCCCCTTGGTGGGGCGTATCGTGGCCATTACGGATGTGTTCGACGCCCTGACTTCCGCACGGAAGTACAAAGAGGCATGGACGGTAGAGAAAACGGTGGCGCTATTAAAAAAGGAACGCGGAAAACATTTCGACCCCGAACTGGTGGATCACTTTATTCGGCTCCTGCCGGACATCTTAAAAATCAATGCAACACACAAAGACTCCGACCCCAAGCCTTCCACCCAGTTTTACACAAGCCACAACTCCGTATCGATATAAAGTATATAGACAAACGCTGTTTCCGGCCGCCATCCATCAAGCGTCGCCGTGAAGTGCGTCAGGACAGCCGGTTACGGGAAAGATTCCCCTTTTTTCCTAAGGAGGGCACTCACCGTTTCCGATAACTTCCGAGGTGAAAAGGGCTTCGTGATGTAGGTAGAGACGCCGACCGCCTGGCCTTGTTCCAAGGTGCTCCGATCTCCCCGGGCCGTTAACATGATGATCGGAATATCGGCGGTGGCCGGGTCGGCTTTCAGCCGCTCCACGACTTCAAAACCGTTCATCTTCGGCATCATCACATCCAATAGGATGAGCTCCGGCTTTTCCCTCGCGATCAGCTTCAAGGCTTCTTGTCCGTTGGTTCCCACGACCAAGTCGTATTCCCGCAAGGCGACGGCGATTAACTGACGAACGGTCGCGTCGTCATCGACGATTAGCACTTTATGGCTCATGGATTAGGAACCTCCTTTTACCGCACTTTCCACCCGATTGCCCCCTTCCCTTTTGGCCTGATCGAGGGCGTCTAAAACCCTGGCGAGCATCTTCTCAACCGTCTTGGCATCCTTCATGACAGTGGCAATCCCGACGCTGATCGTCAAGCGCTCCCGGCTCATTTTTTCCCGGCTTGGGAACGAAAGCGACTCCACGAGCCGCCGCAGTTTTTCGGCGACAAAGGTTCCCGGCCTTTGAACCGTTTCCGTCATCAGAACCATGAAGGTCGATCCGCCGATCCGGCAAATCGGATCGGCGGATCGGAGGTTTCGCCTGAAGATTTCCGCAATGTCTCTTAGTACCTTGTTTCCCTCTTCCACGCCGTTTCTTTGATTATAGTCCTTGAAATGGTCCACATTCGTTACGATCAGTGAAAAGCTGCGTTTATATCGAAACGCGCGATCAATTTCGTCGCCAAGACGGCTTCTTAAATACCGTTCATTGTAAAGACCCGTTAAACCGTCGATCATTCTCGCCTTGTCGGGATAGAGTTTCTCGTACTTCCGAATCTCTTCGAGGAGCTGACCTTTGATCGATTGCCCGTCGTAGTGGAGAATTTTTCTGATATCGCCTTCCAGTTTCTTTTTCGTTTCAGGGGTCAGCTCGTCCTGAAGATAGACAATGATCGGGATGTCTTTGATGATTCGATACTTCATCAGGCGTTCGTGAACATCGTTTCCCTGGTCAAAATGACGGCTCATTCCCAAGAGAATAATATCCGGCTGGCCATCCAGGGCCAGGGTGATCCCCTCCTCGATTGTTGAGGCGGTGAGCACGCCGAAGGCCGTCTCGTCGATAATATCTTTGATCACCGCCGATATTTCAGGGTCTTGTTCGATCAAGAGAATGGTCACCGGTTTCATTTCGACTTTCTTGGTAAAACTGAGTTTAGAAAGACTTTTAAAAAGTGCCTCCTTGTCGAGCGGTTTCAAAAGATAATCGACCGCCCCCAAACTAAAGCCGTTTTTCGGATCCTCCACCATCGATACGATGATCACAGGGATATCCCGGGTCTCGGGGTCGGCTTGCAAGTCTTCCAAAACCCGCCATCCGTCTTTTCCGGGCAGCATGATGTCGAGGGTAATGGCAAAGGGACGAAGGGTTTTTACTTTTTGAACGACATCCTCCCCATCGTAGGCGCAATCGACCTGATAACCCGCCTGCGACAGATAGATGCCGATCAGTTCGCTGGTGGGCCGATCGTCCTCTACGACCAAGATCTTCGGCACCTCCGTTTGGGTGTGGGGATCAACCGGAGCTTGCTGCACGGCTTCGACGGCCGTGGATGGGGTTTCCAAGGTCTTCGGTACACTTTCCTCCGCTGCTTCCACAGCCTCGGGCGCTTTTTCCTTGCTTTTAACCGATCCGCTCAGCGGCAAGGACACCGTAAAGGTCGATCCGACACCCGGCGCACTCTCCACCCGGAGCCTTCCGCCGTGCATTTCCACAAAATGTTTTGTAATGGGCAGCCCCAGACCGGTTCCGGGATTGTCCCTCGTGTAGGAGGCGTCCACTTGTCTGAATTCGTCGAAGATCATGCCCTGATCGCTGGGCCGGATACCGACGCCGGTATCCGACACGGCGATCTCGATGCTGGAATGTCCATCGTTGACCACCAATCTGTTCTTGATGGTGATGCTCCCGCCTTCTCCGGTAAATTTCACGGCATTGCTCAAGAGGTTTAAAAGCACCTGCCGCACCTTGCCTTCGTCGATGGATATCGCCGGGTATTCCCCCTCATCCTCCCGTGTTAAATGGAGCCCTTTCTTCTCGGCCAGCGGTGAAATCGTCGTGGTCACCGCATCGAGAATGTCTTCGATCCGGCAGGGTCTGAGGTGCACCTGCATCTTTCCCGAACGAATCTTGGAAAGGTCGAGGAGATTGCTGATAATCTCCAGCAGATTATGGCCGGATTGAAACATATTGCGGACATAGTCCATTTGGGTTTCATTGAGGGCACCCGACACCTGATCGAGCAAAATCTCGGAAAAACCGATGATCGATGTCAAGGGCGTGCGAAGCTCGTGACTCATATTGGATAAAAATTCCGACTTTAAGCGATCCATCTCCTGCAAGCGCTCAACCGTTTCACTCAACTCCAAGGTGCGATCACGCACCTTGTCTTCCAAGTGGGTATGCGATTGCTTCAGTTTCTCGGCCATGCGATTGAATTCGTCCGCCAACCGTTCGATTTCATCACCCGTGCGAATATCGAGGCGGTGATCGAGCTTGCCCTTCCCAATCTCCTCGGCGCCTTCGTGAAGCAGGTGGATCGGTTCGACCAGCTTTTTGGATACAATCAATCCAATGATCGCCAAAAACCCGATCGACAGGCCACCGGAAAGGAGAATCGACCGCAGCAGGGATTGAATGGGGGCATGGGTCTCCTCCGGCGCTTGCCGAATAAAGCTGTGCCACCGGTTCCCCTCCGGGGTGTTGGTATGCCGAGGCAATCCTTCGACCGGCGAAAACCCTACGATGGAATCTGTCCCGCCATGTCCGTCGTCTTCGGCAACGATCCAACCCGGATCCATCGAGGTCACGGCCGCCAGCAGACTTTCCTGTGGAATGTGCATGCCCGTCGGCAATATGGGACAGGCCAGGACAATGCCTTCCGAATCGATTAACATGGCATGACCGGTTTCCCCAAAACGGGTTTTTTCGATCAAGGGCATCAAAAATCCCTTGACATCGAATACGATCCGCAAGGCGCCGATGGCTGCCGACCCTTGGCTGTTAAAAACCGGAACCGCCAAATCGAAGACAAACTGCTCCGATATTCCGTCCCGATAGGCCTTGCTCAGGAAAATATCCCCCGGTTTCAACTGCATCGTTTCCTTCCACCAGGGTTCCCGATCGTACCGATACGCCACGAGGGTGTGGGTGCTGGCCACGACAGCGCCCTGTTTATCCGTCAGAATGGCGGCGGCCTGAACCTTCTCCTTCATCTCTATCCGAACACGATCTTTAAGCAATGCCGAGACACGTTCGGATAAGAACTGCGAGCGTCCCACGATATCGGCTTTTTCCCAGGCGCGCGCCTCATCTTGGATCTCGATTTCGACGGCGTCTTTCGAAAGTCCTTCAAAACGGCGGTTCCGTTCTTTCACCGTCGATTCAATAACGTCTGCGCTGATTAAATGGTGGAGATCCGCGATCTCTCTCGAGATCGCAATATCCACCTTTTGCGCCGTTTCGTGCGCCAGGCCTTCGAAATTATCTCCCAGGGTTTCACGCAGGGACGCCGTGCCGTTCCGGGCCGTCGCAATCAGTCCGATCAGCACCGAGAGCATTCCAACAACAAGAATGGTCACGATCAGTTTTTTTCTCAAACCAGCCTTCATCCTTTCCTCCAGATCGCTTTTATCGGGTAAAGTTACATTCCACTGCCATCTGAAAAGAAGATTACTCTGTTCGAAAGGTCCTAAAAGCGGACCGCCATACCCAGCTTCAAGGCTTCTTTTTTGACAAAACCAGATGCGACTTCAATCACAAACAAGGATTTTTCTTTGTCGGGGCCGTAGGTCGGACAAGGATCTATCTTGCAGGGGGGGGTGTTTTCCGAAACGAAAACAATCTCTTTTCGTTCGTTCAACCAGATGATGTCGATGGAAAATTTACAGTTCTTCATCCAAAACCGATAAGGTCCGGCTTTCTGGAAGACAAACAGCATGCCGCCGTCTTCCGGTAATCCCTCACGGAACATCAGGCCGCGATTCCGCGCCGCCGGCGTGTCCGCCACCTCGGCATGAATGATTTTCCCACTCGGGAATGCAATCGCCCGTCCCTCCAGACCCGCACAAGATACCACAGCCACCCAAAGGAGGACCAGCAACCCGATGACCAGGGGTCCGACAAAGCGCTTTTTCATCAATAATAGTGTAAGGCAGGCGGTGGCGGCTGTCAATTGATCGCACTCAAAACGATTTTACCCTCTCCAATAGGGGGAAGAACGCCTTCTCCATATTCTCCCATTCTTGCGGAATCACAGCGGCCGACCATTCTATTCGACCAACCTTTTCCTCTCGGTAGGTCCGGACGGAAGGGAAACCAGCAAACCCGTCCTCCTCGCGCTCAAGGGATATCGTCACCGCGCCATGTCGGTCGGTTCGAAAGATCTCCGCACCCGCGGCCTGGTAGTGCGAAAGGATTTCGGGATGGGGATGACGATAGGGATTTCCGGCACCCGCGGACAACACCACAATACCTGGAGACACCGCTGAGATAAAAGGACGGCTGGAGGAGCTCCGACTGCCGTGATGGGGGACTTTCAGGACTTCGCTGTGCAAAGAGGAAGATGTTTCGACAAGCATCGTTTCCATCGCTTTTTCAATATCGCCCGTAAAGAGGATGGAGAAGGCCCCGCGCGCAAACGAAGGACAGCCAAGATGCAAGACAAGAGAGCGGTTGTTCGCACTTTCACCGCGGAAGCTCGCTTTTACACCGGGATTTAAGAAACGAAGCAAACACCCTTCGATGTTCATGACACCATCCGCCTTGGACATCATCCGATGTAGCACGCCGTGTTTTCGAATGGAAGCGCCGAGTGCCTGGAATGCGGGACTGTCGTTGATTTGTCCATTGGTCCACACTTCGCCGACTTCGAACCGGCGGATCAGATCGGAAAACCCGCCGATGTGATCGCGCTGAGGGTGGGTGCCCACCAGAAAATCGATCTTTCTAATACGACGCTCCCAGAGATGGGGCGCCACCCCGAATTTTCCGGCAATCCGGGTGCCGCCGTCAATGAGCATCGTTTTGCCGTTTTTGAATTCGATCAAGGCCGCATCGCCTTGACCCACGTCGATGAAGGTCACGCGCAGGCCGTTGGGCGGCATTCGCAGCCCTCCCCATCCTAAAAACACCAGAAGGATCGATGCAACGATGATTAAATAGCGCTTTCGCCGCCCCTTCCCCCCGATCAAAGAAAAGAATCCAAGGTAATAAAGAACCATCAAGGCCAGCGGTGGAGAGGCAAAATGGACACCGGCGCCTGGAAACGCTGCAAAAAAGATGACGAGCCGATAAAAAAAAGACCAAAGCCATTCCTGAAAAACGACGAATGGAAGACCCGTCTCCACAATAAGCGTCCCGATCATGGTCATCAACGCCAGGGGAACCATGATGCATCCGGCAAGCGGCAACAAGATCAGGTTGGATAGAAGCCCAACCCAGCTGAATTGGTGAAAATAGTAAAGCGTCAAAGGCGCGGTGCCGAGGCTGGCCGCGATCGTGGATAAAAAGAGGGGACGGGCGCGCCTTTTCATCACCCTTTGAAAAAAAGAGGGCGGTGTTTCACCGGTATCGGCCGGAGGGCGCTCTTTCCCTTCCTCCATCATCAGGATAATGGATAGGACGGCGATGAAAGAGAGCTGAAAGGAGATTTCAAAGATCGCCCGGGCTTGAAATACAACGATCAGCAGCGCGGCAAGGGATAGACTGACAACGGCATCTCGGCTGCGTCCGATCCAGACCGAAACAAGATAGACCAAGATCATCGTCAGGGCCCTCAGGGTGCCGATCTTCGCCCCAGCCAAACAAGCATAAAAAATCGCCACCGCGGCCGACGGCAATACAGCCCATTGGGATGGCATCTTCCATAGCGAGAGTCTCAGCAGCATGGGCGGGGGCAGATGTAAGAGAAGCGCACGAATCGACGCGAATACAAGCAGAGACACCAAGGAGAGATGGGTCCCGGATACCGCAAGAAGATGGGCCACGCCGGCCGACGCAAAGGCCTCCCGGACTTCATCGCTTAGATAAGCCGTATCTCCCAACACAAAGGCCAAAAGGAGTGGGGCGGCAGGATCCCCCATGGAGGCGATGATACGCCTTCGCAGTTTCTCACGCCATCGAAAGAACCGCTTTAAAACCCCATATCCGCCCTCCCCCACCTTCTTAAGGCTTTTTATATGCGAGACATTCGCAATACCGGCCGATCCAAGCCGTTCCCGGTAATCGGCATATTGAAACGACCCGTCATTTTGAAATTGTCTCGGGCGGCGGAGCCGAATCACCATTTCCAGGCGATCTCCATACTCGAAGGGCACCGCTTCTTGCCAAATATTAAGCTGGAAGCGTCCCCCCACGGGTCTGGTCAAGCCCTTGGAGAGGATACTCAACCCCTTCATTTGAAGGGCGGTGCGGCGTGGGTCTTGCCGGAGCGGTTCGGACACTTCCGCCACGATTCGGATCGGCCCCCGATCGACATGCCACCTGAGGTCCTTCTCCGATGTGGGAATAGACGATATTTGAATCCATATAAAACCGACGACCCCGACCAGGTAGACTGGGAATGAAATGATCCGGCCTTGACGATAATGGGCCTCCATCAGCAGCAAGGCCAGTAGGACAAGGGAAATCGTGATGGGAAAATAGCTAAAAATTTCGCCGAGGACAAGACCGGACAGGCAGGAAAGGGTCAGCACCGTGAGTGGTTCCACTCGCCTCATCCAAGACCCTCCGCGTTCTCTATACAGAGATGGTTTCTTAAGATTGCATCAAAGCGGCCGCCATCATGGCGACAATGAGCCCGATGACCACAAGGGCGGCGCAGCCGCAACCCCACCGGTTGGTCGCAACAACGCTTTCCTCAACGGCCGTCTTTTTCCTTTTTCTTTTACCCAAGGCTTCGTCGGCTTCGCAATGTGGGCGTTCTAGGCTGCATTTCTCGGAGGGGACCCCAGAAGAATCTCCAAGCTTTTCTTCTGGCGATGCCGAATAATGACCAGATCGACGTGCGATCCGGAAGGGGTATTGGTGAGCAACTTTTTCAGCGTTTCCGAATTGGAGACTTTCTGTCCGTTTAACGAAATGATGACATCTCCTTCTTGTAGACCCCCTTTCATCGCCGGGCTGTCGAACTGAACACGGGTCACGACGGAGCCTTCTTTAACTAAAAGACCATAACGGAATGCCAAGCGGGGCGTCAGATCCTGAACGATCACCCCCAGCCATCCGCCGGAAACAGCTTGAAAAACCAGTAAAACAAGCAGAACGCGGCGCAGTGTCATTTCCACACAGCCCTCAATCGCAACAGCGGACTCGATTATTTCAAACAGGCCAATAGATGTCAAGTGAGTGAGCGCCCGCCCCACTGCGTAGCACCTCCTCACAGGTCAGCCCTGTCTAAACCGCTCTTTGGATGCATTCGCTCCGCTGTCGGAGGCAGTATCGTTTATAATAGACTTGCAAGCATGGCGGGTGGAGAGCGATCCTTAATTATCGTCGTTCTATCCATTGACAAGCGCCATAAAAACCGTTAGGCTATGATCGAATTAAATGAGGTAATTCATTGGAAGTAAAGGCCTTTTCTAGAGCGTTGCCGATCGGAAAGCGCAAGGGATGGCTCGTCCGATGCATGAAGTGGGGCATCAAGATCTTTTTGGTCTTTTTCCTGCTCTCCGCCATCGGAACGGGTGGTGTCATCTATCATTTTTCTCGTGATCTTCCCTCCTTAAAATCCCTCGGAAGCTATAAGCCAAGCCAGGCAACGCGGATTTACTCCGACGAAAATCGTGTCATCGGAGAATACTACATCGAAAAACGGGTTTTCGTTCCGATCTCCCGGATGCCGAAACACCTTGTGCAAGCCGTCTTGGCGGTTGAAGACGCCCGTTTTTATGAACACAAGGGTTTCGATCCGATCCGGATCATTCGGGCATTTCAAAAAAACCTCGAAAGCGGAAGAATACGTCAAGGCGCCAGCACCATCACGCAGCAGCTGACCCGCTCCCTCTTCCTGACTCCGGAACGGACCATGGAACGAAAAATCAAAGAATTGCTTCTTGCCCTCAAAATGGAAAAGGTATTGAGCAAGGACGAAATTCTTGAGATTTATCTCAACCACATCTATTTCGGACATGGCGCCTATGGTGTTCAAATTGCCAGCAAGACCTATTTCGGCAAGAATGTCACCGATATCACCCTCGAAGAGGCCGCCTTTATGGCGGGTCTTCCAAAGGCGCCCAACGACTATTCGCCATACCGACATCCAGAGAAGGCCAAGTTTCGCCAACGGATTGTCTTAAAGCGAATGGTCGACGAAGGTTATATTACGGAACGAGCCTACCGCGGCGCCTACGAGAAAGACCTTCTGTTTAAAAAACTACACTCCGGAGAAGATTTCGCACTTTATTTTAAGGAATACGTCCGCCAATATTTAATTTCCCGATATGGAGACGACGTGGTCTATAAGGGCGGATTGAATGTCTACACAAGCCTGAATGAAGAGATGCAGCACATGGCCGAGAAGGCATTGGAGGAGGGCCTGCGCCGGCTCGACAAACGACAGGGCTATCGAGGCCCGATCGGGAGGTACGAAGCGGTGGAAACGGAAGTGGAGCCGCGGCGTATTCGAAATGCCCCGCTGAAGACAGGAACGCTTTTGGAGGGGAGGGTGGTTTCACTCCATGATGATTATGCCACTGTCGAAGCAGATGGACGTCTTGGAAAGATCATGCTGGAAGACATGATCTGGGCGGCCCGGCGCCTCACCGGACCCGACATTCGACAAGACCGAACATTGATCGAAGACCCGAAACCCGCAGACTTATTGAAAATCGACGACATGGTGCAGGTCGGCGTCAAGGCGGTTGAGGAATCGAGCGGATCCATTCTTTTTAACCTGGAGCAGGAGCCGATTGTCGAAGGCGCTTTTGTGTCTCTCGATCCGGCCGACGGCACGGTTAAGGCCTTGGTCGGCGGATACGATTTTAATCGAAGCGAGTTCAATCGGGCCCTTTCGGCTCGGAGACAACCTGGGTCCGCTTTTAAGCCGATTATTTACGGCACTGCCATCGACCAAGGCTTTACGTCCGCGACGATACTCATCGACAATCCGGTGATCTTTACCGACACCGATACCCACCGCGTTTGGAAACCTGAAAATTACGAGAAAAAATTTTACGGGCCCACGACCCTCAGAGACGCACTGACCTATTCAAGAAACCTGGCTACGGTCAAACTGCTGAGACAAATCGGCATCGGAAACGTCTCGGCTTTTGCAAAACGCATCGGCATTGAAAGTTCACTCACCCAGGATTTATCTCTGGCCCTCGGCTCCTCCGGCATGGGTCTCCTCGAGCTGACCTCGGCGCTTGGCGTCTATGCGAATGAAGGGGTCCGTGTTGATCCCGCGCTCATATTATCGGTGACCGATAGCTCGGGCCGCATTCTCGAGACACGCAATGTCAACCCGAACCGCGTCCTTTCCAAGGAAACCGCCTATGTCGTCACCAATATCCTCGAGGATGTGGTGCAAAGGGGTACGGCGAAGCGGGCACGAGCGATCGGTCGGCCGATTGCCGGTAAAACCGGAACGACCAATGAATTTACCGATGCCTGGTTCATCGGTTATACGCCCAACTTGGCCTCCGGGGTTTGGGTCGGCTTTGACGATAACCGCTCTCTCGGATACAAAGAATCCGGCGGTCGTGCCGCCTTGCCGATTTGGGTGTCTTATATGCATGAAGCCCTCTCGTTGCTTCCGGTCGTGCCGTTTTCCATTCCGGACGATATCGTTTACACCAAAGTCGACCGTGAAACCGGCTTGCTGGCGCAAGAAGGAGAAGGGGAGTACGAAATCTTCGTCAAAGGCACCGAACCGACGGAGGTCAAACAAGACTTTGCCTCCCCCAGCGAATTTTTTAGATTCGACCAAGAGATCGATGCTTTTTAGCATTTTATTTGACGACCGACGCACCCCGCTCGCCGGTCCTATTCAATACACGTCATGAATAAGGAGTCTCGATGGGATTACGTGTAGCAATCAACGGATTCGGGCGTATCGGCCGGAATCTTTTTCGGGCCGCCCATGGAAATCCTTCCTTCGACCTGGTTGCCGTCAATGACCTCAGCGATGCAAAAACGCTGGCCCATCTGCTTCAATACGATTCGGTGCACGGCCGTTTCAACCATGAGGTGAGATGGGAAGCAGGGGCCATCATCGTCGATGGACAAACGATTCGGATATCCAATGAGCGGGATCCGGGCGCCCTTCCCTGGAAAGCGGAGAGAATCGATCTCGTGGTCGAAGCGACGGGACGCTTCGTCGACCGGGATGCGGCTAAAAAACATATCGAGGCCGGCGCGAAGAAGGTCATCGTTTCGGCGCCCGCAAAGAAACCGGATATCACCATCGTCCTCGGCGTCAATGAAGATACCTACGATCCAAGCCGACACCATATCCTGTCCAATGCTTCGTGTACGACCAACTGCCTCGCGCCGGTCGCAAAGGTCCTGATGGAAAAATACGGGATCGTACACGGCCTGATGACCACGGTCCATTCTTATACGAACGATCAGCAGCTTCTCGATTTTCCACATAAAGACCTCAGACGTGCGCGCGCCGCGGCCCATTCCATGATTCCCACCACCACCGGAGCGGCCAAGGCCTTGTCCGAAGTCATCCCGGAGCTGACTGGAAAGCTCGATGGCATGGCCATTCGCGTGCCGACACCCAATGTTTCCATTGTTGACCTGGTGGCCACCTTGAATTCGGATACCGACGCCTCGGATATTCGACACACCCTGAAGGATGCATCCGAGTCGAAACTTTCGGGCATTCTTCAATATACCGAGGAACCGCTCGTATCGATCGACTTAAACGGCAACCCGCATTCTTCGATCGTGGATGGGACACTGACGAAGGTGATCGGAAAACGCATGGCCAAAATCATCGCCTGGTACGACAACGAATGGGGTTACTCCTGCCGCTTGAGCGACCTGATTCGTTTGGTTGCCAACCGTGCTTCCTAAGAAGATACAAAGGGAACCAATGAACATCAACAAGATGACGATTGAGGATATTCCGATTAAAGGCAAGCGGCTCTTTATTCGCGTCGATTTTAATGTCCCCCTCGATCACGACTTGAACATTACGGACGATACACGTATCCGATCCGCATTGCCCACCATCAACTACGCCATTGACGAAGGCGCTTCGATCATTCTCGCCTCCCATCTCGGCCGTCCTAAAGGACCCGATTCGAAATATTCCCTTGCTCCCATCGTCAAACGGCTTCAACGTCTATTGGGAAAGGAAGTCGCCTTCGCCCCTGATTGCATTGGGCCACAAACACAAACAATGGCGGCAAGCCTCCAATCGGGCGATGTACTCCTCCTGGAAAACCTACGTTTTCATCCGGGAGAGCAGCGGAACGACGACGCATTCGCCAAATCGTTGGCCGACCTGGGTATCGACGTGTATATCAACGACGCCTTCGGCACCGCACATCGCAACCATGCCTCAACCATTCGCATTACCCAACATGTTGACACCAAGGCCTGCGGCTTTTTGATGAAAAACGAGATCACCTACTTGGTGGGGGCCGTGGCCAACCCGGCCCGTCCTTTTGTGGCCATTCTCGGCGGCGCAAAGGTATCCGGCAAGATCGGCGTGATCGAAAATCTCGGGAAAAAAGTCGATAAAGTGATTATCGGCGGTGGAATTGCCTTCACCTTTTTAAAGGCCGCCGGGATCGATGTCGGTCACTCCATGGTGGAGACTTCGATGTTGACTTTCGCTCGGGAGATTAAAGAACGCGCGGTCGCTCGGGGGATAAAGTTTTACCTGCCGGTCGATTGCGTGGCCGCGGTGGGGACGGATCCCTCCGCCGAGGCCAAGTTGGTCCCCGTTCAGGAGATCCCGAAGGGATGGACCGGACTCGATATCGGTCCGGCGTCCGTCCATCTATTTACCGAGGTCCTCGGCAATGCAAAGACTATTTTGTGGAATGGTCCCATGGGTCTCTTTGAAGTAGACGCTTATTCACGGGGCACATCCGCCATCGCCCATGCCGTGGCCAATGCCTACGCCCTGACCATTGTCGGCGGCGGCGAGACCTCCCTTGCCGTCCATAAGGCGAACGAATCCGATAAAATTTCATTTATTTCCACCGGAGGCGGCGCCGCCCTCCAGCTCTTGGAAGGCAGGGCCCTGCCGGGTTTAACGGTATTGCCGGATAAAGATTAAGGTACTTTATAAATGACTGCGTATCCACCCTGTTTCGTCGCCAACTGGAAGATGCATTTTACGCTCAAAGAGACGGAGGACTACCTTCAAGCTGCTGGGATCTTGTTGGAACGACAACCGGAGTGTTCATCGGAAATTATCCTGGCCGCCCCTTACACAGCCCTCTCATCCGTCGCCGCTTTCCTGAAGGCCTCCGGCGCCAAGATCTCTCTGGCCGCACAAAACGTTTACTTTGAGGAGGAGGGTGCCTATACGGGTGAGATTTCGCCACGGATGTTGTGCGAAATCGGCTGCCGTTATGTTATTATCGGTCATTCGGAACGGAGACGTCTCTTTGGGGAAACGGACGGGGATGTCTTTCGGAAGATCCAAGCGATTGGCCGGGAAGGGCTGTTGCCGATCCTGTGCATCGGGGAATCGCTTGAAGAACGACTCGCCGGGAAGACTTGGACTGTTTTGAAAGACCAATTGGCAAAGGCGTGTGGAGACAATTTACCCAACGACCCTTTGCCCGGGTCCATGTCCAATTGGATCATTGCCTACGAGCCGATTTGGGCCATCGGATCCGGACGCACCCCCAATGCCTCCGAAACGGCCATCGTCCATGAAAGGATCCAAGGGTTTATCGGCAAACAATATAAAAAAGGCCGGCCACGCGTACTCTATGGCGGAAGTGTGTCGGAGAAGAATATTGAATCATTTATGAAAGAAGCTCCGATCCACGGCGTTCTTGTGGGCGGAGCCAGTCTTTCTCCCGAATCTTTTTTTAAAATTATCGAACTGGGCGAAGGGGCACATAAGCGCCACCTCGTCGATTGTTCCTGAATTGTACCGAATCAGTCAATAAGGAGAACCATGTACACAGCCATCGTGATCGTTCATATCCTCGTCTGTCTCATTCTCATCGGAGTCGTCTTGCTTCAAACCGGGAAAGGCGCCGAAATGGGAGCGACCTTTGGAGGGTCCAGCCAGACCATCTTCGGAAGCCGCGGTGCGGCAACCTTTTTAAGCAAACTCACGGTCGGCGCCGCCGTTATTTTTATGGTGACCTCCCTCACCCTTTCGGTGCTCAGCCGCGAACGGCCGATTGTCTCGACGATCATCGATCAAACAAAGAAAGCGCCACCTGTGGAAGCTCCCCCAAGCTCCTCGAATACCGAAACGAATGAAGGAGGAAGCTCCGATTCGGAAGAGTAATCCATGGGGCATGTCCTTGTCTTTCCCTAGACCCGCGCAACGATAGGGTTTTAACAGCTCTTTGCTTGCCGATGCGGCAATGCGCGGAGGGGAAAAATTAGTGAGCGGCACCTTAAGCGACGAAGCGGTCATGTGGAGGAGATTCGTCGGAAAGCATATATCTGATTTTTTTCTGACGCGTGGACTGCACGTTCTTTTCTCCCTGATAATCCTCAGCGGTTGTTCCGGTGCGCCCTTAAACAACCCTTACCCGCAAAACGCCGATGACCGGAATATCCTCTATAGCTCCTTCAGCGAACGGCCCAAGCATCTCGATCCCGCGCAATCCTATTCCTCCAACGAAATCACCTTTACCGGCCAAATCTATGAACCGCCCTTTCAATACCATTATCTTAAACGTCCTTATACGCTCATACCCTTGACCGCCACCGAGGTGCCGACCCCCATTTACCTAGATGCCTCCGGCGAACCGCTCCAGGGAGACCCTCCCTCCGACACCGTGGCCTGGTCCCTCTACGAGATCACCATCCGGAAAGGAATTCTATATCAGCCGCATCCAGCCTTCGCCAAAAACGCCGAGGGCGTATTTCTCTACCATGATTTAGACCGCTCGGCCCTGAAACGCATCTCGACGATCGGCGATTTTCAAGAAACGGGGACCCGGGAACTGGTCGCCGAGGATTATGTCTATCAAATCAAGCGGCTGGCCCATCCGAAAATTCATTCCCCGATTTTTGGATTTATGTCGGCATATATCGCGGAATTGGGCGCACTCGGCGACACCTTAAAGACGGCCTTCGATGCGGACCCGGGCTTCCTCGATCTTCGGAATTTCCCTTTTGCCGGCGCGGAAGCGGTCGATCGATATCGCTACCGAATCAAAGTTAAGGGAAAATATCCTCAATTTCCATACTGGCTGGCCATGCCGTTTTTCGCCCCCATCCCATACGAAGCAGATCGTTTCTATGCGCAAGCGGGATTGATCGAAAAAAACATTACCCTCGACTGGTTTCCTGTCGGAACCGGTCCGTACATGCTCACGGTGAACAATCCGAACCGTCAGATGGTCATGACCCGGAACCCGAATTTTCATGGGGAAAGCTACCCCAGCGAAGGCATGCCGGTAGATGCGTCTTCCGGCATGTTGGCCGATGCCGGAAAACCGCTCCCCTTTATCAACCAGGTGGTCTTTAGCCTGGAAAAAGAGGGCATCCCGATCTGGAACAAGTTTTTACAGGGCTATTACGACAGCTCCGGCATCTCTTCGGACAGTTTCGATCAGGCCGTTCAAATCTCGGGGGCGGGTGACGCCCAGCTGACGGAGGAGATGGCGGAGAAAGGGATCCGGCTGATGACGAGCACGGCCACCACCACCTTTTATATGGCCGCCAACATGCTCGATCCACTGATCGGCGGCTACAGCCCATCGGCAAAGAAATTACGCCAGGCCATCGCCATCGCCATCGACCAAGAGGAATCGATCGCCATTTTTCGCAACGGCCGGGGGATCGCCATGCAGGGGCCGCTGCCGCCGGGCATCTTCGGGTATCGGGAAGGGGAGGCCGGCATCAATCCGCGGGTCTACAATTGGGTCGATGACCGTCCGAGGCGAAAATCGATCGAAGCAGCCAAAAAGCTGTTGGCGGAAGCCGGGTATCCCGGCGGTCGAGACGCGAAAAGCGGAAAACCCTTGATTATTCATTTCGATACAACGGGTACCGGGCCCGAGGTCAAGGCGAATTTTGATTGGATCAGAAAACAGTTCGACAAACTGCAAATACAACTGGTCATCCGAAACACCGACTACAACCGTTTTCAAGATAAAATGTTGAAAGGAACGGCCCAGCTATTCCAATGGGGATGGAATGCCGATTATCCCGATCCAGAGAATTTCCTTTTTTTGCTCTACGGACCGAACGCCAAGGCAGGACTAAACGGCGAAAATGCGGCAAACTACACCAATCCCCGTTTCGATGCCTTGTTCGATCAGATGAAAAACATGAAAAACGGACCGGAACGCCAGCGGATGATCGATGAGATGGTCGAGATTGTCCGGCAAGACATGCCGTGGATT
This sequence comes from Nitrospiria bacterium, assembly GCA_046756925.1. GTDB lineage: Bacteria > Nitrospirota > Nitrospiria > SBBL01 > JAADHI01 > JAJDBU01. The sequence continues at coordinate 22,224 of JBHHXH010000010.1, read as the reverse complement.
TCCGGATTTCATCCCAAACAATTTGGGCTTTATCATCGCTGGTATCGCAATAACAAACCGAACCTGATGGCGAACAACACCCTCAAATACGTCAAAATCGATCCGGTGCTGCGCAGCACGAAGCGAGAAGAATGGAATGAAGCCCGCTGGTGGCCCCTCGTGTTGATCGGGACCGTTCTCATACTCGGCACCATGCCGGCCATCGCAAGCTATCGGAAAAAGGAACGGGAGACGGGAAGGAGGGAATAACAATGATCTCTTATATTATCCGACGCATCTTGTACGCGGTTCCCATCCTCATTGGGGTCAACCTCCTGACCTTCCTGCTTTTTTTCGTCGTCAATACGCCGGATGATATGGCCCGGCTTCATTTGGGGATGAAACGGGTCACCCCGGAGGCGATTGAAAAATGGAAGGCCGACCACGGATATAACAAACCCGTCGTCTTCGATCCATTGTCTGAGGGTTTCGGCAAGATCCAAAACACGATTTTTTTCGAGAAATCGATTCGGCTTTTTCTCTTCGATTTCGGGCGCGCGGACGACGGCCGGAATATCGGGTCCGATATCCGACAGCGTATGGGGCCGAGCCTGGCAATTGCGATTCCGGCACTCCTCATCGGGTTGCTGGTCAATATTACCGCCGCCATGTTGATTGCCTTTTTTCGGGCCAGCTATGTCGACACCTGGGGCGTTATTCTCGCGGTCGCGATGATGTCGATCTCCTCGCTTTTCTATATCATCGGCGGCCAGTTTGTATTCAGCAAGATGCTTCGTCTGGTCCCGATTTCCGGCTACGACACCGGACTCGATGCCTTGAAGTTCTTAATCCTTCCCGTCATTGTCGGATTGATTTCGGGCATCGGAAGTGGCCTGCGTTGGTATCGCACTATTTTTTTGGAGGAAATCGGGAAGGACTATGTTCGTACGGCACGCGCCAAGGGACTTTCCGAATTGTCGGTCTTGTTCAGGCATCTGCTCCGGAATGCCCTCGTTCCGATCCTGACCGGCGTGGTGGTCGTGATCCCACTGTTGTTCATGGGCAGCCTCATCACGGAATCCTTTTTCAGCATACCGGGTTTGGGCAGTTATACCATCGACGCCATCAACAGCCAGGATTTCGCGATTGTCCGCGCCATGGTATTTTTAGGTTCCGTGCTCTATATTCTGGGACTCATTCTAACCGATATCTCCTACACATGGGTCGATCCCCGGGTGAGGCTGTAGACGCATGACCGATTTTTTCACTCGCTTCCTTCCGGTCAAACCGGTGATTCTCTGGACGGATGGATTGATTTTTTTACTCTCGATCTCCCTGTTGCTCTTGGTGGGTTACGGCATGCACAGGGAGCCCCTTCGAGCGCCCTGGCGACAAATCAGCCGACGGCCCCTCGTCATGTCCGCATTCATCGTGCTGATCTTCTACGCCGCGGTCGGTTTATGCGATTCCATTCATTTTCGGCGGCCACTGGCACCGATCGACGCAAAACAGGAACGGCAATATGCGCCTGAGGTCCTCTCCCTGCTTGATCTGATTGCCCATCCGCTTCGGACACAAACAGAGCGTACCTATTCCGCACCCCTCGCATTTTCCGCCTACACCAAAGAGATGCTCGAATTCGAAGACGGCACCCGGATGCGGGCCTATCCCCGTTTGAAATTCGGCGGCGCGCACCTTAAAGACCCAACACGGGAACGGCCTCGAGATATTGCCGCCTTGGGGATCGGCGGTGCAAGCATTGGCCTTGTCTTGTGGATCATCGTATGCGGGCTCATCGTTCTCCTTTTAAGCCGACTTCATGGGAGGGGGATCGGGAAGACGGCTTTCTCCATTTTAAAAGGAGACACCGAAACGGCATGGCGGGCGATTTTTTTTTCGATCCTCATCGTCACGGTGCTGGGAGGGATGGCCGCCTCCATCGGGGCAAAGTACCATCTTTTCGGGACCGACAAAGTCGGTCAGGACGTTTTTTATTTGGCCCTGAAGGGGATTCGTACGGGACTGGTCATCGGCACACTGACCACCCTGGTGATGCTTCCCCTTGCCATCTTCCTGGGAATTGCGGCCGGTTATTTTCGTGGGTGGATCGACGATCTCATTCAATATCTTTATACGACCTTAAGTTCGGTACCGGGTGTCCTGTTGATCGCCGCAGCGGTGTTGATCCTACAGGTTTATATGGAAAAACACGCGGAAGCATTTTCCAGCATCACCGAACGGGCGGATACCCGCCTGCTTTTTCTCTGTATCATCCTTGGATTGACCGGCTGGATCGGGCTTTGCCGTCTCTTAAGGGGAGAAACATTAAAACTGCGCGAGATGGAATATGTACAGGCGGCAAATGCCCTGGGTGTGCAACCTCGAACGATCCTGATTCGACATATTCTTCCCAACGTGATGCATATTGTCTTCATTGCGGTGGTGCTGGATTTCAGCGGATTGGTCTTGGCCGAGGCGGTGCTCTCCTATGTCGGGGTCGGGGTCGATCCGGCCATGATTTCCTGGGGAAACATGATCAACAGCGCACGCTTGGAGCTGGCGCGGGAACCGGTGGTTTGGTGGTCGCTGGCGGCGGCCTTTGTTTTTATGTTCGGACTCGTCCTTTCGGCCAATATTTTTTCGGACGGCGTGCGGGACGCCTTCGATCCACACCTTCGGGGCCGATAACGGAATGGACCCGCCGAAGCCGGACGCGGGATTTCTTTTAGAAGGCGAGATAGGGTGTTCCTGGCGATGAAATGGGTGTCTCTTTCAATCCTTGCGGCATTTTCACTGGCGATACACTCCCTGGCGATGGCCAAGATGAGCAAGGATGGGTTTCATATCGGCAGAATCAATTTAAATGTTTTTTTCCTGGTGTTTATTTTCATCGGTCTGCAACAATGGGTATCGGGTAGTGGGGTCCGCCTCCCTCTTTCTTTGTGGAACTATATTATCATTGCCGCTTTGGGTGCTTATCTTGTGATACAGCTGTCTCTCATGGCGATCGCCACGGCCCCGAACCCCGGCTATGTCAGCGGCATCCTGAGTTTGAGTGTCGTGGTGGTCGCACTGGTTTCTTATTTTTTATTTAATGCCCACCTGAGTGCTTCCAAATCCATCGGCATCCTCTTGACTTTAATCGGGGCCTATCTCATTGGAAAATAGTATCCGCTCAAGAAGGGAAGGGGAGGGAAGAAACAAGGCGATCCCTCCGAACATGCAGTGAATCAACGTCTACTACAAATCAAAGACTTAAAAACAAGCTTTTCAACGGACGAAGGGGTCATCCGGGCGGTCGATGGGGTTTCTTTCGAGATCCAGAGAGGGAAGACCTTCGGCCTCGTCGGAGAATCGGGATGCGGAAAATCGATGACGTCTCTCTCCATATTGAAATTGGTTCCCCAGCCGGCCGGACGCATCGTTTCGGGCAAAATTATTTTTGACGGCCAGGATCTTTGTCCCCTGCCGGAGGTATCCATGCGAAGGCTTCGTGGGCAGCGTATTTCGATGATCTTTCAAGAGCCGATGACCAGTTTGAACCCGGTCTTAACCATCGGCTATCAAATCAGCGAGACGATCGAACACCATCTGAAATGTGATAAAACGGCGGCACGGAATCGGGCTTGCGAACTGCTCGACTTGGTTGGCATCCCCGATCCCAAGCTGCGCTATCGTGAATACCCGCACCAGATTTCCGGAGGAATGAAACAACGTGTGATGATCGCCATCGCACTCGCCGGAGAACCCGATCTCTTGATTGCCGATGAACCGACCACGGCGCTGGATGTGACGATTCAAGCACAGATTCTGGATCTCTTGAAAACCTTACAGGCGGATCGAGGGATGGCCATTCTTCTCATTACCCATGACCTTGCCGTGGTCTCTGATATGGCGGACCAAGTGGCGGTTATGTATGCGGGGGAAATTGTTGAAATGGCCGATCGGGACACGTTTTTCCAAAACCCGCGGCATCCCTATTCCCAAAAGCTTTTTAGCTCTCTCCCTGTAAAAACACGCCGTGGGCAAGCGCTCGATGTCATCCGAGGGGCCGTTCCCCCTTTAAACCAGTCTTTTACCGGCTGCCGTTTTGTGAATCGCTGCGATCTCGCCCTGGACCATTGCGGCACAGTGATTCCGGAATGGACGCCATCAACAAGAGGAGGCGGCCTTCGCTGTCATTTATCCAAGGTGGGTGCTCAAGTGAGGCCAAGCACACCGAAATCCATTGATGACGCGGAAGACCAGATCGAGATGTCGACGCCCCAAGAAGAAAAAGATCTATTGGCGGTTTCCGACCTAAAGATCTACTTCCCGGTGAAACGCGGTCTTCTCAAACGCGTGGTCGCGCAGGTCAAAGCGGTTGACGGGATTTCCTTGTCGATCTCGAAAGGGCAAACCCTTGCCTTGGTCGGCGAGTCGGGTTGTGGGAAAACGACCGCCGGCAAAGGCATCCTTCAATTGATCCAACCGACGGCGGGCTCGGTCCGATTCGACGGGACGGATCTCATCCGGCTCTCCGGAGAAGCGCTTCGAAGACGGCGACGCGAATTTCAAATTATTTTTCAGGACCCCTATGCCTCCTTGAATCCGCGGATGTTTATCGGAGACATCCTAAAAGAAGGGATGATCGCTCAACACATTCCGCTCAGCAACACGGACATGGAAGATCGGGTCGACAAATTACTGCTTCAGGTGGGCCTGCCACCGGAGGCAAAACGTCGATATCCGCATGAATTCTCCGGCGGCCAGCGCCAGCGGATCTGCATCGCGCGTGTTCTTGCCGTGCGACCGAAATTGATTATCTGCGACGAACCAACCAGCGCTCTGGATGTATCGGTTCAAGCCCAGATACTAAACCTATTAAAAAAACTACAAGCGCAATTCGGATTGACCTATCTTTTCATTACCCACAATCTCTCGGTCGTCGAATACTTTGCTCATGATGTCGCCGTGATGTACTTGGGGCGCATCGTAGAACATGGAACGGTTGACGAGGTGCTCGGAGACCCAAAACACCCCTACACCCAGGCACTCCTTTCAGCCGTTCCACAAATAGATCCCAAAGAGAAACGTATGATTATTCGTCTCGAAGGAGATCTTCCTTCACCGATTACGCCCCCGAGCGGTTGTCACTTCCACCCCCGTTGCCCTCAGGCGATGGACATTTGCCGGACGAAGTATCCGCGTGCAAGTTCCCTCAGTGAAACGCACAAGACCCATTGTTTCCTTTACCCTTCCTAAAATAGCCGTCGAACCCACTGTTACATGTTTCATTTATTAACAATATTTCGTTTATATATGAAACAAACCCATGATCCTCCTATCGTCAAAATTCCGTGCAATCTATTGATATTACTCATATTATAAAATTGGCACGGTCTTTGCTTATCTTTGCTTATAAGATACGATCAAATACACTTACCAAGGAGGAGACCATGGTTCATCTTATTTTATTATGCGGCGTCGTCATACCGCTCAGCTTTGTGCTGGTCAATCTGACGGTTTTTTTGGCACTCAAAGGGTTTAAAACGCCATTCGGAAGGACGCTTTCGGACATGACCAATGATTGGATTCGGTTCATGAAGCAAGGGATTCCTATTCCAACGGATTACGAACGAATCAATGTGCGCTTTGCAAATACCCCTGTCTTGATTCGTCCCCTTTTTCATGAAAAAGAAGTGAGCCACCAGGCTAAATAATGCATTCCATGTGCACAATGCATCCTTCGATTGCAAGACCGTCGTCATCCTGCCAATGTCTGGATAAGGGACCACTCGGACGCTTTTCGAGCAAGCGAGGTCTTTTTCGAGGGTTTGTCATCAATTCTTTTTTCAAGGCATTTTTGCTGACCGCCAAAGCGGATCGCTCCTCCAAATAAAGACGCCAGCCCCTCTTTTTAATTGCCTGCGTCGCCGCTTCTTAAATTCATCCTCGTTTTTCCTTTCCCCCTATGCCGGCATCCCGGATGACGGGCCCTGTGTTTCCCGCTGTGAATCCATGCAATTTTGTGATATTCTGGGTTATTCTGTACCAAGAAATTTCGGACTAATGAAACCCGACCTCTCTACCATGCCATTACTCCTTCTTTTTTTATTAATCCTGTTATCTCCCGCTTCTGCAAATGCCTTTAACGAGGATTCCAAAGCCCTTATCTCCTCTCTTTTTGAAAAAAAACGGGTTGCAACGGACGAGGAACTCATCGAAATGCTGATCCCTATCGCACAAGATGAGACCCTCCCCCATATGAAAAAAATCAAGGATATGTCGTTTGTCGTTTATATTTCCGGACATCGTCCCTCTAAAGCAGAAAAATCCGACCTTTTTTTCGATGTCTTTGAAATTATAGAAGATCGCAGGGTTGAAGCCTACTTAAAGGAACACCCGGATCTCGGGAAAAAAAAGAAAGACGCCATCCGAAAAAATCGGGTCTTCATCGGAATGTCCAAGAAGGAAGTGGAAGCCAGCCTTGGAAAACCGGAGGAAATACGGCTTCCGATGGGAAGCTTTGTCACCCGTGAAAAATGGTCATACTATACAAAGAGAATGACCATCTATTTTAAAGACGGCCTTCTGACCTCATTAAAACAACACTAACCGCCTTGCTTACTTCCCCAAGATCGGCAATTCGACCGTAAAGGTACTGCCCGCGCCTTCTTGGCTTTCGACGCTGATTCGGCCGCCATGCCCTTTCACAATCTGTTGGCATTGAAAGAGACCGATACCCCACCCGGCGGCCTTGGTGGTCCGAAGCGGCTTGAAGAGCTTGGTCGCAATAAATTCTTCCGACATGCCGCAACCGTTATCCCAAATCGAAACATAGATCTTCTGGCCATCACTACGTGTTTCAATATTGACGTGGCCACCCCCATCGACCGCATTGCAGGCATTGATGATTAGGTTTCGGAAAACATTGGCCAATTGTTCGGGGTCTGCGGGAAGGCAAGGAATATCACCAAAAATAGAAAAAATCCGTCCTTGCAGGCCCAAGGCCCCGTCAAGATCCGATAGTGTGGTTTCTATCAAACGATTGATATCGATCTCCGACTTGGAGAGAACGAGCCCCTTTGCGACAATCGTAATATGCCGAATCAATTGATTCATCTTATCGACCGTTTTTTCGATGGTCTGAAAGGCATCCTTCTGAAAATCGGGGTTTTCGCCGTGTTTCCTGACGTTTTGCGCAAGCAGGGACAGTGTAGAGGTATAATTTTTTAAATCGTGGAGGAAGAAGGAAGACAGTGTGTGGATGGCTTTGAGTTCTCTGACGACGGTCAATTCCTCCATCAGACGCACCCGTTCGATTTGTCCGGCGGCTTGATCGGAGATGGTCATTAAGAGTTCCAAATCGTGATAATCGTATTTGTCTTTGGTAATCTTTCGACCCAAAGCCAGGATACCGACCATCTCTTTATCGGACTGCATCGGAATCCAAGCCGATTCGCGATGTGCATCAAAAAATTCAGGGGATTCCGTTCGAATTGTCTCGTACACCCCTTTGTTTGATCTTAAATCCAGCGGCAATGCTTTTTCCTTCATGACTTCCACGAGCGGCCCTTCACCCGACCATGCCGCAGGGGCCGAGGAAAATCGGCGCTTACTGGCCAGATAGTAACGATTTCGCTCAAGATCACGGAGCCAAATGGCCGCATCATCGGTCCCAATGGTCTCTGCAAGCCATTCCACAAGTGAAGGCAGCAACTCCGGTAAGGTGAGCTTGGTCCCGACGGCCTTCGTGAACTCTTGCCATTTGATTCGATAGTCGTACTTATTCCGGTAAAAATGGACATTGATAAAGGTTTGCACCCGCCGACGGAGCTCCTCGGAGAGAAGCAATATCGCCATGCCGACGAGGGCGGCGAACACCACAATGGGAATCAGATGTAGATAATCTTCGCCGCCGAAGCGTTGGACACCAATGACCACGAGACCGACGAGAGACAGGTAACATCCGACCGCCAACAGGGTCACCGATTTGTAGATGACATACCGGGACACAAAGACATTCACATTGAGCAGGCGGTGGCGGACGATCGTAAATAAAATCAATGCGTAAGAAATCATCCCGGCGCTGGCGTAGAAGGGGATCTGCTCAAGATCGATCGACGAAAATAGGAGAACCTGTCCTGCCCGGTATAGTTCCAGCGCAAAGATCGAGCCCGTGCCGAGCACCATGTACTTGATTTGGAAACGCGGTATACCGGAAGAGGCGCGAAAAGTTTGTTCCAGATGCATCAGATTGAACACCATGGACAGAAGATAAAAAAGATAAAAATAATAAATCGGCCGGCTCACCGGAAACGTTCGAGACATAGAGGCAATGGATACGGGCGGCACATAGAAGATGGTGAGGACAAACACAAAAAGCACCAGTAGGTACCCGGCAAGCCAAGCCCGGTTTTTTTTGAGGATCTCGAGTGCGTTTTCGCGCGCGAAGGTCATGGAAAATAGGAGCCAGCCGATACTCACGATACCCAGGCCAATAATCGTGAACCGCTCAAATAGGATGCCAGGACCCAGGTCCGGTCGAAATCCAATACTCGCGGCGGCACCTTCTTTGAGGGCAAGCCCGATCATGCCCAGCATAAAACCCAAGCTGGCGGGTTCCCGAAGCCCTCTCGAACCGATGAAGGCCGCAAACCCAATACAGAAGACCACACTCAAAATCGACGGCATCGCCGTGTAGGTGATCGTGTCCAACTAAATGTTCTCCCAATGATGCTTTATGATCGTGATGCACGGCAGGGCTGCATCACATGAAAAACAACGAAATCATATTCATGGATGGCAATTCGACAAAAAAACGACATCCCCGCCCTGCCTCGAACGCAGGGTGGAGATCGATTTAAATATATCCGCTGATGCCCGAATTTAGAATAACACGGATATTTTTATAAATTGTAACCAATGGTTCTTTCTGATACAAGCCCCTCCATAAGGAGGGGAATGCTTGGTTTATGCTTTCTTGACAAATGTTTCTGAACGTTGATACTCTGCCCTTGCTTAAAGGTTTGATATTGGATATCGCCGCTTCAAAGAAGGCACTCCGACAGGAACTGCACCTCGTCAGGAAGGAAATTTCGCTTTCGGCGCGTCAAGAAAAAAGCAAAGAGATCTCCAAGCGATTGATCACATCGGATTCATTTCAAGCCGCTCGGTCGATCCAATTTTACTTGGCGAATGCCGTTGAGGTTGAAACCGTTTCAATGATCCAAGAAGCCTTGCGGCTCAAAAAACGGGTGGCGGTTCCAGTGTTGACCTCCAAGATGGAAGAGATTTATTTCTCGGAGTTGACGGAATTCAATCCGGATCATCTCGAAACGGGGCCTTATGGCATTCCCCAGCCTCGACCTGCGTTTCAAAAACATCTCGCACTTGAAGCAATCGATTTATGGGTGGTTCCCGGATTGGGATTCGATATGCAGGGAAACCGTCTTGGTTATGGAAGCGGATATTATGACCGTGCGCTTCATCGGTCCCAAAACAAAGCGGTCGGACTGGCCTTCGATAGACAAATCGTCAAGCATTTACCGGTAGAAGCGACAGACCGTCCTGTCGATCTGGTCATTACGGAAACGAGAACGATCATTTGCATGGAGTCAAAAAATGGCGGCGCGTAAGATTGACGGCAAATTCATTGCCGGACAGGTGCGGGAACGCATCAAAAAAGAAATCGAAGCCACTTCCGGATTGAAACCGGGACTCGCAGCCCTCCTCGTCGGGGATAACCCCGCCTCTAAAATTTATGTTCGCAATAAACGGAGGATGTGTGAGGAGGTCGGAATCTATTCGGAAGAATATTCCCTGCCGGAGAAATCCACCGAAGCGGAAATCCTCGATCGAGTAGAACACTTAAACCAACGTTCAAACATTCACGGCATCTTGGTTCAACTGCCCTTGCCGGCCCAAATCAATTCCAGACGGATTCTAGATGCCGTTCGACCCGAAAAAGATGTCGATGGATTCAACTATGCCAATGTCGGCAAGCTTGTGGCCAATGAAACCGGTTTCGCGCCTTGTACGCCACTCGGCATCATTGCGCTGCTCGACCTGTCCGGCGTGGAAATAAAAGGCGCCCATGCCGTCATCGTGGGGCGAAGCGATATCGTCGGAAAACCGACAGCCATGCTCCTGCTTCATCGTCATGCAACCGTCACCATCTGTCATTCTAAAACGCGTTGCTTGGAAGATATTTGTCGAGGAGCCGACATTCTTGTGGCCGCCATCGGTCGGCCCCGGTTTATTACCGACAAGATGGTAAAACCGGGTGCCACGGTGATCGATGTGGGCATCAATCGGCTGGACGACGGTCGCTTGGTCGGGGATGTCGATTTCGATGCCGTTCAGGAGCGGGCGGGCGCCATTACGCCCGTTCCGGGAGGCGTGGGCCCGATGACGATTGCGATGCTCCTCTCCAACACGCTTCAATCCGCGAAATGGTCGAGTCCTTCAGTATAACCCTTAGACGTTTATTCATTTGGGAGTCACATTTCCAAGTGCGGACGCAGCAACAAGCCCCCGGAACCCTCAACGACCGATACGGTTTGAGCGAGCCTCCCGGTCGAAATATATTTTTGGTTCCAAAAATCTTCGTGAAACGGATCACCAGACGAACCCGCGATACGCTTGATAGTCAAGAACCTGTTTCATCCCTATAAAGGCAGGGCATCACCACGATGGCCGTACAAAAAATAACCGTTCCGCTGATTCGAAAAAAAAAAGAACATGGGGAGAAGATTACCGCCCTGACGGCTTACGACTTTCCATTTGCAAAGCTGGTCGATGCGGCCGGAATCGATATTATTCTGGTCGGAGACAGCCTAGGCGTCGTCGTTCAGGGCGAAGAAAATACGCTTGCCGTCACAATGGACCAAATGGCCTATCATACCCGGCTGGTGTCGCGCGCCGCAGAGCGGGCCCTCGTTGTGGGAGATCTGCCTTTTATGTCCTATCAATCGAGCCTCGGGGACACCTTAAAAAATGCCGGGCGCTTCCTGAAAGAGGCTCGGGCTTCCGCCGTCAAGATCGAGGGCGGAGCGAGGGTGGCCGATCGCGTCGAGGCCCTCGCGAATCAAGATATACCGGTTATGGCCCACATCGGCCTCACCCCCCAGTCGGTTCATCGAATGGGGGGCTATCAGGTGCAGGGTCGCGTGAAGGAAGAGGCAAAACAACTCTTAAACGATGCAAAAACCCTCGAATCCGCGGGTGCGTTCTCCCTCGTCCTCGAAGGGATCCCCTGGAAACTCGCGAGGGATATTACCGCCTCCCTCTCAATACCCACGATCGGAATCGGCGCAGGACCCTATTGTGACGGGCAGATACTTGTTTTGCACGACCTATTGGGTCTGTTTACAAAATTTCAACCGAAGTTCGTACGTCGTTACGCCCACTTGTCACAAAATATCACAAATGCTTTGATGCAATTCAAGTCGGATGTGGTGTCAGAAAAATTCCCCAGCGTGGAGGAAAGCTATTCCGATGGGGAGCAAAGGGATTCTTGATTTTAAGCCACCCACCTTCCAAATTTGCTAGGGCGTGTTTTCAAAACATTCTTCTGCTGCAAAAGCCATGAATCGGGATGGGTTTTCCGGTCGTCCAAAGCGAATGCGGCAGAATTTTTAAAAACACACCCTGGTCAAAGAAAACCTTATATATGCTATAGATAACATATTCGAAACCGACCTCCATCGAGATCTTGAGCCTGTACCCAACTCTTTTCCGTACCTTACCATAGACGGCCGACGCTTGACACATATACCACTCATATGTACTATTGTTCACGTGAAAAGATATCTATTGTTCGCCCTCTCGCTTATATTCCTTTCATTGCTATCCGGTAAGGGGTTCGCGGAACGTCCTTTCTTCGAAACAGAAAGCGCGATACCGACCCCAAAAGGCACTTATCGCCTGGAGGGTGGCTTGGGCTTTAGCCGATTGAATGCCGATCAAAACGAGACGGTTTTACAAGCCGATCTCCGCTACGGACTGATTCAAAATTTAGAATTTGATCTCGAAATACCTTACCTCTTTGTTGACACTGAAGAAGGCAGCCAAAACCGACTGGGAGACATGCGATTAAATACAAAAATCCGCTTCCTGAAGGGAAGGGCTGCCAACCCGCTTTCCATATCGGGACAGATGGTCATCAAGTTTCCAACCGCCGGTCGTAAGAACACCTTGAATACCACCGGCGTTGTCGATGTCGGCTTTCGCGCAATCGCCAGCAAAGCCTTTACCCCTTTGATCGCCCATATTAATTTAGGGTACTTTTTTATCGGAAATCCGGCGGGTGAAGATTTACCCGACCAAATACACTACGCGCTGGGATTAGAACACGAAACAGTGGGTACCGCACTGAAAACCTTTGGAGAAATTTTCGGCCGATCCAATGTCGAAAGCGCCGAATCAAATAACCTGATCACGATTGCCGGAGGGTTCTCGTTTCAAACGATAGAGGACTTAATCTTCGATATTTCTACCGGATTCGGACTCACCAACGATTCTCCGGATTACGTCATTCAGGGCGGGGCAACCTTCTATTACAAATGATTACCCCGCTTAAGGGAACCCCGGATGGGTCAAGCGGACATCCATGGTTAATGGATCGCTGGATTCGCCCATGACATGGAATGACAACGCAAAAGTCGATCTTTTCCGAACCAAAATGATTCATCTTCCAAGCTTCAGATCGCTTGACCTCCTTACACAACCACGTCATCTCGTCACCATGATTCCTCCTTGCGCCGTCCGGACCTGGAATTGCGTCATGGGGATAATCGGCTTTTACTTGACAAGGCAAGAAAAATTTTAGATGATAACCGGTCGGGCTTAAGATAGGAGTATGATATGTCAATTACATTTCGTCAACCCAGTAAACTCAAGAGAAAACGGACACACGGCTTTTTAAAAAGAATGGGAACGGCCGGCGGGAGAAAAGTCATTAATCGAAGAAGGGCCAAGGGGAGGAAGCGTCTTTCGGTCTAAGACCTTAAATAAACTGGCCGATAAACAAACTCTGATAATGGTTTTTCAACAAGGCAAAAAGATTGTTTCAGAACCGTTCGTGTTTTTTTTTCTGCGCAATCATTCGGAGATTCCGCGCTACGCAATTTATACAAATAAGAAATATGGAACCGCAGTCTCTCGTAATCGGGCCAAACGGATGCTGCGATCGGCTCTTCAGCATCTTAGCGATGGCCTTGGCAATTATAGTATGATCTTTATTCCAAGAAGAAAGATGAAAACACTTACATTTTGGCAAATCGTCGACGAAATGCAGAAAATATTCATTTCCACAGGTATTTCAAAAAGCAGGTGATGGTATATCTTTTGACGACGATGGTCCGAATTTATCAGTCCTATCTTTCACCTCTTTTCCCACCTGTCTGCCGGTTTTATCCAACGTGTTCATCTTTTGCCATCCAGGCGCTCAGGCGACATGGATTCTTTTTGGGAATCCTCATGGTTTTTAAACGCCTCGCCAAATGCCATCCGCTTTGCCCGGGTGGATACGACCCAGTCAAATAATATATCACCTTAGAGGTTCGCGAGGCTTCATGGATAAAAGGCTTATTATTTTTATCACCCTTTCGCTCGTCATCATATTTTTATACCCGCTTTATATTTCTTGGATGACTGGCCCAACTCAAACAACAACCTCGCCGGATCAACCCGTCGATGAGCGGGCCACGGAAGCGGAACAGAAACCAGCCCCTCTCGAACATCAAGCCGATGAGATACCGGGAGATATTGTTGAACCAAAGGCGGCTCTGCAGGCTGAAGACATGGCCTTGCAGCCCCCTCCCTCCCTCACCGAGGAAACGATCGATGAAGTGATTAAAATCGTCGAAAGCGATCTTTATCGAATCGGCATTTCCAATATCGGCGGGGTGATTAAAAGCTGGGAATTAAAAAAATACACGACAAAGGATGGCGATTCGGAAAAGTCGATTCAACTTGTACCTAAAAACACCAAACATTTTCCTTTAACGATGAGCCTACACGGAGAATCCAATTCGAGAATTGCACCCTATCAGCTCAGTGCCTCGACCCTCCAATTAAATAAACAAAATCCAACCGCGACCGTTCAGATGGTTTCCACGAGCCCCAGTGGACAAAGCATTACAAAAGAATTTCGATTCCATAACGATCAATATCTTATTGAGTTGCATATTGAAACACAAGGTTACGAAAAAGGGTACGGGCTCTCGCTCGGCACAAACTTCGGTATTCACGAATGGAGTCAACAAGCCGGTGCTGCACGGGGAGGAACGGGCGCCATCGCATTAATTGACGGAGAGGTGATTCGGGACTCACCTCCTAAGATGGAAGAAGACAAGATCGTGCATGAGGGCAAAGCAAAATGGTTCGGTCTCCAAGACAAGTATTTTATCAGCGCCCTGATACCCAAGGGAGATAAGGTTCCCGGTCCGGTTTCGGTTATTAAAAAGGGTGATGAAGGGCTTTCGGCTCAAATCAGCATCGAAGACGGAGACCACATAGAACGCCGTCATTTTTCTCTCTACGCCGGTCCTAAGGAATACGATCGTTTGACGAATTTAAAAGTCAACCTGGATGAAAGCATCGACTTCGGCTGGTTCATTTTTGGAAGCTGGCTGCCGGTTCGCCTGATATCCAAACCCATTTTTTATTTATTAAGATTTTTCTTCAAATTTACTCATAATTACGGTATCTCTATTATTCTTGTCACGGTACTCGTGAAAGTCCTTTTCTTTCCGATCACCCGTAAAAGCTTAAGATCGATGAAGGCGATGTCATCCATACAACCGAAGATGAATGCGATCCGAAAAAAATGGGCCGACGATAAAGAAAAAATGAATCGAGAATTGATCAATCTGTACAAGGTTGAAAAGGTGAACCCGCTGGGCGGATGTCTTCCCATGTTACTACAAATACCTGTTTTTATTTCTCTTTTCAACATCTTATACACAACCATCGATTTGCGGGGTGCTCCATTTTTCCTATGGGTGCAAGACCTCTCCGAACCGGACCCTTTTTATGTACTCCCGATTGTCATGGGAGCGACGATGTTTATTCAGCAATATACCCAACCCTCAACGATGGATCCCACTCAAGCCAAAGTGATGCTTTTCCTGCCGATAGTCTATACTTTTTTCTTCCTA
This sequence comes from Nitrospiria bacterium, assembly GCA_046756925.1. Lineage (GTDB taxonomy): Bacteria > Nitrospirota > Nitrospiria > SBBL01 > JAADHI01 > JAJDBU01. The sequence continues at coordinate 7,099 of JBHHXH010000010.1, read as the reverse complement.
AATTTCCCATCTGGTCTGGTGCTCTACTGGCTGGTCAATAACATCCTCACGATCACACAGCAACATTTCATAAAAAAAGAAGCCACATAAGCGGAAATATTCCGATACAAAGGAACGGCCTCTCTTAAAATGAACCGCAATTTCGGAGAAGATGATACGATATGCGCCATTTCGACGCCGCCAGGAAGGTCCGGCATTGGAATCGTTCGCGTCAGCGGAAAACATGCCTTATCCATGGTTTCCCCCCTTTTTAGAGGTCCTAAACCACTGTCTTCCGTAAACAGCCATACCATTCATCATGGCAAGGTACAGGATCCTGCCGTAAACCAGGTGATTGATGAAGCCATTTTCCTCGTCATGAAAGGGCCTCGATCCTATACGGGGGAAGATATTGTCGAAATTCAATCGCACGGAAACCCTTATATCTTAAAGAAAATAATTACTCTCCTGTTGCATCAGGGCGCACGACTTGCCGGGCCGGGAGAATTCACGCGGCGAGCCTTTCTTTCTGGCCGTATCGACTTGACGCAGGCGGAGGCGGTGATGGAACTCATTTCTTCTCGTTCCGCTTCACAGCACAGATGGGCCATGAGCCAACTAAAAGGCCGCCTTTCAGAAAAAATCGACCATCTCCGTGGACAACTCATATCCATTATTGCCCAAATCGAAGCGGCTATCGATTTTTCAGAAGAGGACCTTCCGCTTTCCAGTCCGGAGGCGTTGGCTAAACGTATCGATGCGGTGCGTCAGGAGATACTTGCGTTGTTGTCCGGTTATGAAACGGGGAAAAAGCACCGTGAAGGTTTTACGGTGGTGATTGTCGGCCGGCCCAATGTCGGAAAATCGAGCTTACTCAATCTCTTTCTTCAGGAAGATCGTGCGATTGTTACCCCTTTTCCCGGTACGACCCGAGATCTATTGCAAGAGACGATCGACCTCGATGGCATTCCCATCACATTGATCGATACCGCCGGAGACCGTGAAGCATCGAATGCCATTGAGCAGGAAGGGGTCCGTCGTGGAACCGCAGCACAAAAGGACGCAGATATAGCGCTATGGCTGCTTGATGCAAGTGAATCGTTATCCAAGGACGATCTCAGGTTGGCCGATCGACTCCGCGGCGTACCAATGATCATCATTCTCAATAAAATAGACCTCCCCCGAAAACTGCGGATGGACCGTCTGGCCGGGGATCTTCTGAAGATTCCGGCCTTGAATCTTTCGGTAAAAACAGGAGAGGGCTTTGAGAAGCTCCAAGAGTCGCTACGAAACAGACTTTTGACCTTTCCTGAAAAAGAATTGCACTTGGTGGGTCTCCTGCGTCATAAAAAAGCACTCGAGGTTTCAGAAATTCGTTTAGCTCAGGCCCTTTCATCTATCGAAGAGGGGCTCTCATGGGAGTTTCCGGCGATCGACCTACGCGAAGCGTTGGGAGCACTCGGCGAAATCACCGGGGAAACCACGGTTGATGAAATCCTAGATGAAATTTTCAACCAGTTTTGTATTGGAAAATAGATCTTCAAAAAAACGTTCCACGTGGAACATCATGAAGGGACTGTGGGTGCCTCAAGATTTTACGAGAACATCGTGCGAAATAAGGATCATGCGCCGATGAAGAAAAAATATGACATTATCGTTGTTGGGGCCGGACATGCCGGTTGCGAAGCGGCTCTTGCGGCGGCGCGGATGGGAGCAACAACCTTGCTCCTGACACTAAAGCTCGAAAATATCGGGCAAATGTCCTGCAACCCAGCCATCGGAGGCATTGCAAAGGGACATCTTGTCCGGGAAATCGATGCACTGGGGGGGGAAATGGCCCGTGCGATCGATCAAGCCGGCATACAGTTTCGGATGCTCAACATGCGAAAAGGACCGGCCGTCCGTGCGCTTCGGGCCCAAGCCGACCGCGAGACCTATCAGCAAGTCATGAAAGAAGCACTATTTGGAACCGACAACCTTCAGGTATTGGAGGGAATGGTCGACCGCCTCCTTGTGGAAAATCGCCGTGTATCGGGTGTCGGGCTGGCCGATGGGTCAGAATACCTTGCAGCGGCCGTTATTCTGACCACAGGGACCTTCTTGAAAGGACTGATCCATATCGGCACCCAACGAGTCCCGGCAGGTCGTATGGGCGAGGCCCGCGCCGAAAAGGCCTCGGAAAGCCTAAACGCTCTTGGTTTTACGCTGGGAAGACTCAAGACAGGCACGCCTCCACGTCTGGACGGACGCAGCATCGATTACGCTCAGTTATCTTCCCAATACGGGGATGACCCGCCAACGCCTTTTTCTTATTCCACAAAAGAACTTTCCATAGATCAATTACCCTGCCACCTCACCTACACAAACGCGCATACACACGAAATCATCCGATCCCATCTCGATGAATCCCCGCTTTTTTCCGGCGTCATCACTGGGATCGGCCCCAGATACTGCCCTTCAATCGAAGATAAGGTGGTTAAGTTTTCAATGCACCCTCGGCATCAAGTCTTCCTGGAACCGGAGGGGAGAAACACCGAGGTGGTGTATCCGAACGGAATCTCCACTTCGCTTCCAGAACCCGTGCAACTGGCCTTTGTAAGAAGTATCGCCGGCTTGGAAAAAGCGCAGTTGCTCCGGCCTGGCTATGCGATCGAGTATGACTATGTCCCCCCGACACAACTCCATTCCACCTTGGAAACCAAACCCGTTTCTGGACTCTATCATGCGGGACAAATTAACGGCACATCCGGTTACGAGGAAGCGGCCGCACAGGGCATCATGGCCGGGATCAATGCCGTCTTGAAACTCGATGGCAAAGCCCCGCTGATCCTGGACCGTTCCGAGGCCTACATCGGCGTATTGATAGACGACTTGGTAACCTCCGGCACCGAGGAACCTTATCGGATGTTCACATCCCGGGCGGAACACCGATTATTGCTTCGGCACGGAAACGCCGATCTCCGGTTGATGGAGAAAGGACACAAAGTCGGTCTCCTACCCGAAAAGCGCTACCGCGCCTGCCTTAAAAAACAAGAACAAATCAAGACGCGAATCGCATGGTTGGAAAAAACGCGCATCGGAACGCTTCCGGGTGGACTCAAACGCGCGAAAAGAGACGGCATAGAAGGGGATCCCTCGTCATTGACCTTAAAAAAACTGATGAAACGACCGGAAATCGATTCCCAAACAATTTTCCGCTGGGCCAATATTGATCCCGATGAAGATCCTTCTATCGCGGAAGAGGTAGAAATACAAATCAAATATGAGGGATATATTGATCGGGAACGTGCGCACATACAACGATTTCAAAAAATAGAGGGCAAAAAAATCCCCTTGGGGTTCGACTACCTCAAGGTCGTCGGTCTTTCCAAAGAAGTGCGAGAAAAACTCATCAAAATACGCCCTCATTCCTTGGGTCAGGCCTCTCGGATCTCGGGTGTCACCCCCGCGGCCATTTCAATCTTGATGATTGCCCTTGAAAAAAATCGAGCCGAAAAGACGATTCAAGCCGTCCATGCCGGGAGTTTGCGTGAATCCGGAACACTTAAACAAAAGCAATCGTGAATCCTCCGGTGTAGAAGACCCAACAGCGTTGCTGATATCGGGCTGCTCTGAGTTAGGCATCCGTTTATCCACGCGCCAGGTCAATCAGCTCATGCGGTATCTCTCCGAGCTCCAGAAATGGAACCAAAAGATCAACTTAACAGCCCTCCGTCAGAACAAAGATATTATTATCAAGCACTTTATCGATTCCTTAACGCCCTTGGTTTTTTTGCAAGCCGAGGCGCACTCAAAGTGGATCGATGTCGGCAGCGGCGCCGGATTTCCCGGGCTTGTCCTTAAGATCGCTTGCCCACAAGTGGAAATGACCTTGGTCGAACCGTCGGCTAAGAAAGCGGCGTTTCTTCACCACTTGATTGGCCTATTCGAAATGCGTTATGTTTCAATCATCAATCAGCGGATCGAGCACTGGCTTCAGCGTTCCGAAGTGGAACTGTTCGATCTTGTGATGACCCGGGCACTTTCTCCAGAACACGTTTTGAACGTGAGTCATCGACTCTTGAGCAAAAACGGAAAAATCCTTATTTTCCAAGGGCAGGAAAATAGGCAGGTGACCATGAACCGACTGAAAGATTATCCCTTGCTCACATTGGAGCGCATCGCCCCTCTAAGGCTTCCCTGGAGCAAGGCACGGCGTACGCTCATATTGATTCGGATCAAGGAGTGATCGGAATATACATTTATTTTCAAATAGATACAGAGAAATACCTATTTTTATCTGTATCGATAAAAAAATAAAACACGTAACAACCCGATTGCGACATGGATATATAATATATATTTGGTATATTTTTGATTCGGCAAAAATACTTACTATCTCTTTTAGGAGCGCCAAGCACGCAATTGGAATAAATGATGCCTGTTGTTTTATGATATGTTTTTATTTCTGTAGAGAGATCTTTAAGACCAAACCATGCTCAATGTTCTTTTTTTTAATGCCACACTCTTCTTTTATTTTTTAGGGACCGCACTTTTCTTGGTCACCCTTTGGCTGGACCAGGGGAAAAAGAGGGAAAGCACCAACCGCCTATCCGGATTTCTAAAATTGGCGGTGATCGTGACGGCAGCCGGATTTATCTGTCACACGGCAGCCTTGGCGATTCGTCTAAAGGAGGGAGGCTATATACCCTTGACCAACCTCCATGAAGCCGTTTCCTTTTTCTCATGGGCCATCGTGCTGATCTTCTTTTGGGTTGAATTCAAAACCCATCTCTACATCCTTGGTTCGTTTATTCTTCCCCTTGCGTTTCTTTCGCTGATATCGGCCTCGGCTCTGCCGGATGATATACCGGAGATCAGTCCGGCCATTATCAACGCATTGTTAGGCATCCATACAACCCTATCCGTTTTAGGAATCGTTGCCTTTACGATTGCCTTCATCGCCGGAATTATGTATCTCCTTCAGGAGAAATTCTTAAAATCCAAACAGTTAAACGCTCTCTACGACCGACTTCCAGCCCTCGACATGCTCGACCAGTGGAATAAAAAAGCGATTCTTTTCGGCTTTCCGTTATTAACCTTGGGCATTATTTCCGGCGCCTTATGGGCACAGTATGCCCTTGGTTCCTTTTGGGGGGACAATAACTCCAAGCAAGCGTTGGCCGTCGGTATCTGGTTTTTTTATCTTCTGGTACTGCACGGCCGGATCACGGTGGGATGGCGCGCAAAAAAAGCCGCACGTTTGGCCATTATCGGATTTGTCGGCGTGATTTTCATCTTTTTTACATTGGCCTGAACGATGCACAAAACTTATATAGGCGGCAAACGCTTAAAAATAATCACAGTCGGTCATTTCAATCATTTGTCTCTGAGGGTTCAGAGCATCGCGAACAGGTCGGCGTTTTTTGGATCGAAGCCGAGTGTGAAAGGGGACGGACATGGCAGCGGCAAAACCGTATAGAGAGACCAATATCAGAGAATCAACCTTTATGAGATGAAGGGAGGCTTCGCGCCAAAAGCGGTCCATCCGGCACGCAATCTTTACCCAGGGCCATTGTTCCTGCACGCTTTCGAATCAAAAATCATGCGTATCTTACGCAACAAGGATTCAACAACCGACCGTAACGGCATATTCGTATGAGTATTATCGTCATCGGACTCAACCATCGAACCGCATCCGTGGAAATCCGTGAGCGCTTGTCCGTTTCGGAGGACAAGATGGGAGAGGCCCTCTCTCAACTCACCTCCGATCCGAACATTGAAGAAGGGGTCATCTTATCGACCTGCAACCGCGTGGAGATTTGCGCCGTCTCGAAAGAGCCCCAAAAAGGATTTGAGGCAATCCAAGGGTTCCTGGCAAAACCGGATTCCGATCTATCCATCGAAACCCTTGAACCTTGCCTTTATCGATACCAGTCGACAGAGGCCCTGCGTCATCTCTTTCGTGTCGCCTCCAGTTTGGACTCGATGATTATCGGCGAGCCACAGATTCTCGGCCAAATTAAAGAGGCCTTTGACCAGGCCATCCTACACAAAACGACGGGCCTGATTCTCACCAAGGCCTTTAAAAAAGCCATTTCGGTCGCCAAACGCATTCGAACCGAAACGAAGATTGCGGAAAGCGCAGTCTCCATCAGCTTCGCGGCCGTCGAACTCGCAAAAAAAATATTTGGAAAGCTCGACAATAAGTCCGTTCTACTCATCGGCGCGGGAGAAATGGCTGAACTGGCGGCCCGCCACTTTGTCGGCAGCGGTATTCATTCGATGTATATCGCGAATCGAAGTTTCGATAACGCGGTCGAATTGGCGCATACATTCGACGGCATTCCAATCAAGTTTGAAGATTTTCCTGCCGAGATGGTGAAATCGGATATCGTGCTCTGTTCCGCCGGGGCGCCACATTATCTGATCAGCCCGGATCAGGTGGCCAAAACCATTGAACGCCGCCAGAACCGGCCGATCTTTTTCATCGATATCTCCGTTCCAAGAAATATCGATCCGCATATCAACGATTTGGACAACGTGTTTCTCTACGACATCGATGACCTGCAAGTCGCGATCGAAACCAATATCGAATCCAGAAAAAAGGAAGCGCTCAAGGCGGAAGAAATCATCAAGGATGAGATCGACCGATTCACCCGTTGGTTTAAATCCCTCAAAGCCGTTCCGATGATCATTGCACTCAAAGACCATGCTGAGGCAATCCGTCTGGCGGAACTGGAAAAAGTGATCGGGAAAATGGGAGACTTAAGCCCGGCACAACGTCAGGCATTAGAAGGCTTGACGAACGCCATCGTCAACAAACTATTGCACACGCCGCTCACCGTGCTCAAAGAAGAAGTCCATTCAAGCAACGGTAAAATGATCCTGGATACCACACGAAAATTATTCGATCTTGAGGAACTTCTCTCCCGATCGAAAAAGGATGCCGCCGATGAGAAAGACCTTCACAACAAAACATAAATTATTAATGGCAGCGCTGCTGATGTATTTTATATCCGCCTGTGGCCAAACCTTTATTCAACCGTTGAGCTCCAGTCGTAAGGGGAAATCCCCCCATCATCAGGTGGAAGCCCCGGAACGTGAAGTGGTGGAAGCCCCGGAACGTGAAGTGGTGGAA